>DASVAA010000010.1:0-37882 GCA_036376595.1 Ktedonobacterales bacterium
GAGGCCGGCGGCCAGCTCTACTACGACGGCGCCAACGCCAACGCCATCATGGGCATCACCCGCCCCGGCGACATGGGCTTCGACGTCGTGCACTTCAACCTGCACAAGACGTGCAGCACGCCCCACGGCGGCGGCGGACCGGGTGCCGGGCCGGTGGGCGTCGCCGAGCATCTGGTGGGCTTCTTGCCGGGACCGCTGCCGGCCAAGACCGCGGAGGCCTTCGGCTGGGAGGAGGTCGGGCCGCTCTCGATCGGCCGCGTGCGCGCCAACTGCGGCAACTTCCTGGTGTTGGTGCGCGCCTTTACGTACCTGCGCACCAACGGCCCCGACGGGCTGCGCCAGGTCTCGGAGAGCGCCGTGCTCAACGCCAATTACGTCATGCGCGCGCTGCAAGACGACTACGATTTGCCCTTCAACCGCACCTGCATGCACGAGTTCGTGTTCTCGGCCAATCGGCAGAAGAAGGGCGGCGTCCATGCGCTCGACATCGCCAAGCGGCTGCTCGATTTCGGCATCCACCCGCCGACGATCTACTTCCCGTTGGTGGTGCCCGAGGCGATGATGATCGAGCCGACCGAGACCGAGACGCGCGAGACGCTCGACAACTTCATCGTCGTGATGCGCCAGATCGCGCGCGAGGCCCGCGAGCAGCCCGAGCTGCTGCTGGAGGCGCCGCACGACACGGTGGTCGGGCGGCTCGACCAGACGCTCGCCGCGCGCAAGCCCGATCTGCGCTGGCGGCCCGTGCCGGCTGCTGCTGCGCTGGCCTGAGCGGTTCGCCCGGAGCCGCACGAACCGGCGCGTGTTATCGCCCTGACTGGAAATTTGAGTCAGGCGCACGTGATGTGCTATGGTTCAAGGGCAAATGGCGTCGTGTTCGGTAGCGTTCGCCGTCTCCGTGTCTAACAGGTTCCGTGTCCAATTGTTTCGCCGCCGGCAGCGGCGGCAGTTTCGCGCGAGGATGTTCCGCGTCGCATCACATCGCATCAGCTTGTATCATGGCATGGCGCGGACGCCTGCGGGCACATGGAGTATGGCTGTTATGCTGAGCTAGCTAGCTAAAGCAGCTTGGGCTATCCCCCAGGTAGGAGCATGTCTGTGGCCGACGAGATTGCACTCTTTATTGACTTCGAGAACATCCGTTACAGCCTTCTCAACGTACAGCATCGCGAGCCGGACCCCCAGGAGCTGATCGCGATGGCCCGGCGCTTCGGCACCGTCATGGTCGCCCGCGCCTATGCCGACTGGACGCGCCAGCCGGAGTTCTTCAAGGGCAGTCTCACGGCCGCGATGATCGACCGCGTAGATTGCCCTGCCAAGGTGCGCGATCGCTATCGCCAGAACGGCAACGGCTATGGCCCCGGCTCTGGCTTCGGCTACAGCTCGGGCTACCAGCAGCACGCGCCCTATCAGCATGAGATCGAAGCGCCGGAGCGCGAGTACGACGAGCGCGAAGACGGCGAGGGCGGCGAGGGCGGCGAGGACGGCGAGGAGATCGCGGGGACCGACCACGAGCACGACGTCCCGCGCGACGACGAGCAAGCCGGCGACGCGGCCTACGATCAGCAGCACGAGGACGGCGGTGCCGAGGTCGAGGGCCAGGACGACGGCGAGGATGACGGCGAGGACGAGCATACCGGCAACACCGGCGACGCGAATCCGCCCGAATTCGCCCAGCCCGCGCCGTTCTACGAGGACCGCCGGCCGCGCTTCGACGGCGGCTATCCCCCCTACGCCAATCAGCAGGGCATCTACACCCAGAGCACCGTTGACCTCAATATGCTGATGGACATCATCGAGACCGTCTTCGACCGCCCCAGCATCAGCACCTACATCCTGATGAGCGGTGACCGCGACTTCACGCGCATCGCCGCGCGGCTGAAGCTGCGGCTCAACAAGCGCGTGATCGTGATCGGCGTGCCGGGCAGCGTGAGCCGCGACCTGATCGCCGCCGCCGAGCAGTACCTGCCGCTGGGCTACAACGGTCCGCTGCCCACGCCGGGCTACCATCACGGCCCGCCGATGCCGCAGTTCGCCCCGCCGATGGGTCCCGTCGAGCCGGATGAGCCGGGCTTCATCCAGTTCCTCGACTACATTGACCGCCGCTGGTCGTGGCGCACGATCATCGGCGTCTCGAACTTCATCGGCGACCCGTTCAACCCCAAGAACCGCTTCCGCGGGCGGCTGACCCGCGACTCGGCGCGCGATCTGCTGCGCGCCTGCCTCGACGACGGCATCTTGCTGATGACGTCGGACCCCACCGGCGGCGAGAACCTGCGCCTCAATCGCAACCACCCGGCGGTCGAGACGGTGCTCAACGAGGCGCCGATGCGGTAGTCCTCACCCCCCAGCCCCCTCGCCTCCGCGGAGGCGAGGGGGACACGCGGGAAACGCGAAGGACGCGAAGCAAGCGCGAAGGACGCAAAGGGGCTTCGTAGGGGCGCATGCCATGCGCCCTCCGACGGGCATTTGGGCGCGCTCTGCCGGATTGTCAGGCTCGCACAGCGATGGAAAGGCAGGCGGAGCGCGTGGAGGGAGAGCAGGCAGCGCTGCGCATCCTGGCGGTGGATGTGGGCACCGGCACGCAGGACATCCTGCTCTTCGAGAGCGACCGCAGCATCGAGAACTGCTTGCAGCTCGTGATGCCCTCGCCCACCGTGATCGTCGCCGAGCGCATCCGCCGCGCGACGGCCGCGGGGCAGCCGGTGCTGCTCACCGGCCGCACGATGGGCGGCGGTCCGGCCGCGTGGGCCGCACGCGACCACGCCCAGGCTGGCCTGCCCTGTTACGCCACGCCCGACGCCGCCCGCACGCTGGACGACGACCTTACGGCGGTTGAGGCGCTGGGGCTGCACGTGATCGGCAAGGATGATGTGGAACGCGTGCGCGCGACCGAGGGCCAGCGGCTGGTCGACATCGTCCTGCGCGACTTCGATAGCGCGGCACTGGCGACGGCGCTGGGCGCCTTCGGCGTGGACCCGGCGGTGGATGTGGTGGCCGTCGCCGCCTTCGACCACGGCGCCGCCCCGCCCGGCTACAGCGACCGCGCTTTTCGCTTCGACCACATCCGCCAGATCGTCGCCGTGCGCCCCGATCCACTCGCCTTCGCCTACCGTGCCGCGGAGCTGCCCGCCGACCTGACTCGTCTGCGTGCCGTCGCTGCCGATGCGGCGACCTACCCCACACGCGGCACATCCGGTGTAGGGCCGACGGTGGTGGTGATGGATACCGGCGCCGCGGCGGCCGTGGGCGCGCTCGAAGACCCAGCGGTGCGGGCGCACGAGACCGTGCTCCTCGCCAATGTCGGCAACTTCCACACGCTGGCCTTCCTGCTGCATCGCGGCCGCATCCGCGCGCTCTTCGAGCACCACACCGGCGAGCTGGACCGCCCGCGGCTGGAGGGCTACCTGCGCGCGCTGGCCGCCGGCACGCTCGACAACGAGACGATCTTCGACGATAGCGGCCATGGTGCGCTCACCCTCGATGGCCCCGGCATGCTCGGCACGGACGGCGCGCTGCCCTTCCTGGCAGTGACGGGACCGCGGCGCGAGCTGCTGCGCGGCGGCGATCTGGCGCCCTACGAAGCGGTGCCGCACGGCGACATGATGCTCGCCGGCTGCTACGGCCTGCTGCGCGCCGTGGCGGCGCTGCACCCCCGGCACGCGGCGGCCATCGAGGCCGTGCTTGGCCCGACCCCGTTCGCCGCGTGCTGACCGGAAGGGGTAGACCGCTCGCATGGGCGCTGCGAGTCTGTGCTGGTAGGGAGGCGAAATCCTGGTGGTCTGTAGTCGTCGGCTCGCCCACGCTACTTGCCACGATCTGCCTCACGCTGTCGCGATACGAAGTCAATCAGATCATCCACTGATTCGTCGTCAGGCCAGTCAGGCATCGCCAGCACGGAGATGTCGTTCACAACGGGGACATGCTGCTCACGCGCTAAATCATCAATCGAGCGCCGCGACCGGAAGCGCGCTGCGCGCCCGCGCATGTTGACATAGAACGCGGGATGTTGGGCCTCCGATTCCGCTTTCAGACGGCGATACAGCGCGTCCTGCTCGCGGAAGAACGCATCCAGCTCCTCTTGATACTCGAAATAGCGCAGGATGGTGCCGTAGACCTCGCGCAGCGAGAGATGGGGGAAGCTCGTCTGGATCTCTTCAGGCGCAAAGCCCTGCTGCCACATGGCGATCACCGCATAGACCGTCACGCCGCTCTTGCCGACATACCAGACGCCGTCGCGCAGGCGAACGTACTCATCCGTCGCCAGCATCTCTCGCCTCCAGTATACCCTGTGCTCAGCCTCACGTCCTGTCCTACCCGCCGAGTGCGTCCCGCACAAAGCGGGCGACGATCTCGCGGAAGACGTCGAGACTCTCCAGGTTGACCCACTCATCGGGGCCGTGCCAGCCGGAGCACTCCGGCTGGAAGATCAGCGCCGGGATGCCGTGCTCGGCAAAGAAGCGCGCGTCGGAGGCGCCGGCCTCGCGCACGAGCGGCAGCGTCTCACCGCGCACTTGCGTAACGACCTGTTGCAGGCGCGCGACCCACGGCGAGGCCACGTCGAGCACAAAGGCGGGGGCAATCGAGACATCGGACGGCGCGATGCCATAGCGGTGCAGCCGGGCGCTGATCCGCGCGAAGAGATCCTCCGAGCGGCCCACCTCGGCGGGGAAGCGGATATCGAGCGTCGCCTCGGCGCGGGCGGGGATCGTGTTCTGGGCATTGTCGCCGGTCGAGAGCTGGGTCAGCGCGATGGACGTGCGCCAGGCGTCCTCGGCCTTGGGCGGTGGGAAACCACGCAGCACGGCGCGGTAGCCTGCGAACAGGCGCTCCACGGCATTCGTGCCCAGCCAGGGGCGCGCGCCGTGCGCCGCTCGCCCGTTCGCCACCACACGCAGCCGCAGCACGCCCTTCTGCTCCGCCACCAGGTGCATATTCGCCCCGCCGTCCGGCAGCAGTGCCACCGCTGGCAGCGCACCCTCCCGCGCGAGCTGGTCGAGCACGGAGTGCGTGCCGTGCTCGCCGCCCAGCTCCTCGTCGCTGGTCAGCAGCAGCCCCAGACCCGGCAGCGGCTCGGCGGCGAAGACATCCAGCAGCGCGGCGATGGGGCCTTTCATGTCGGCGGCGCCGCGTCCCGCCAGCCGGTCGCCACTCAGCCGGCGCGGCGTGAACTGGTCGTCCTCGCCCTGCACCACGTCGAGATGGCCGCAGAGCAGCACCCGCGACGGTCCCGCACCATGTACCGCGAGCAGCGAGCGGAAGCCGCCCTCTTCGAAGAGTCGCAGCTCAGCATCTGGCGCATGCCGATGCACGTAGCCGCCGACCGACATAAAACAATCGCGCAGTGCCTTCTCGTGGTGCGCGACGGTGCGCTCCTCAATCAACATACCCACCAGTTTCGCCAGCCGCTCGACCGTTGTTTCCGCCACCGCATTCCCCCTCCGCTCTGTGGCATTGATGCCCTTCGGCCCCTGCGCCGACCATTCATGGCCGCGAGGTCCGCTGTCACATTACTCCGGCTCCGGGCCGTACTGGCCGGCGGCGAGCAGGTCGGTGCCTGACCACATGCGCGCGAAGCTATCCGCCTCCTCGGCCTGCGACATCGGACGCGGCTGGCACATATCCTCGTCGAGCGTCGGCACGAAGCGCAGGCTCACCAACCGGCCGCCACGCCAGTAGAAATGGATCAGCAGGCCCTCCAGCGTGGGCCGCGACCAGTTCTGGTCGAAGATGAAGTTGCCGAACGAGTAGATGATCAGCTTGCCCTTGTAGCTCTCGATGCCCTGGATCCAGTGCGGGTGGTTGCCCAGCACCATATCGGCCCCGGCGTCGATCGCGGCGCGCGCGACGTGCTGCTGGTCGGTCGTGGGGTCTTTGGTGTACTCGATGCCCCAATGAAAGTAGGGGATCACGAGGTCCGCCTGATCGCGCGCGGCGGCGACATCCTGCGGCAGCGTCGTGAGGTCCACTGGCGCGAGACCGCCGCCGGAGGCGCTGGCAAATGAACCTTGCGGCGGCACCATGTCGTAGCCCAGCATGGCGAGCCGCACACCCTTGGCACTGATGACCGCCGGCTGGCGTGCCTCCGCCAGCGTGTTGCCACCGCCGGTGACGGCGATGCCCGCGCCGCGCAGGTGGGCGAGCATATCGAGCAGCGCGCCCGTGCCGGAGCCGTCGGCGTGGTTATTCGCCACCGTCAGCGCATCGAAGCCGGCGTAGGTGAGGCCCGTCACCGCGGGCGCCGAGCTGACGAAGGTGAACGTGTAGGGATCGCTGGGGATCGGCACGCTATCGGTGACGGTGCATTCGAGATTGGCGACGCGCAGGTCGGCGCTCTGGAGCTCGTCGTGCATCTTACGGTAGGGGTAGAGGTAGTCGTGATAGGCGACCATCTTGGTGTTGACAGTGCGGCCCAGCATGATGTCGCCGACCGCCGCCAGATCGATCACCGGCGTGGCCTGCGCAAGCGTTGGAGCCAGCGCGGCGGCCAGCGGTCCCACGCGCAGCCCGCGCTTGACCAGATCGTTGCGGGCGGCGAGCGTCAGCATGAAGCTTCCGGCAGGGTTACTGCTCGCGCCAGCGGCCAATCCACGGCCCTGGGCGGGATAGGCGCCCGCAACGCCCAGATTGCGCACGGTCCAGTCGGCATACTCGACTGGTGCGAGGGCCAGCGCGCCCAGCGTGCTCCGCAGCGCGTTGAGCAGCGCATCGGCGCTGGCAACCGCCTTGACTCCAGACGCGGGTGCCCAGTTGGAAGGGTAGGTCAGCCCGGTCAGCGCGAGGGGATGCGTGCCGAGGCCGTAGGGCGCGCCGGCAGCCTGCCAGTCGCCGATGCTGCCCAAGAGCAGCGCTCGCGCCTGGTCGGCTGTGACCTCATCTACCGGCACGCGCTGGTGCGTGAAGACCGTCGCCGGCGACCCGCCCACCGCGGCACCAACGTAGCCGCGCGGCGCCGCGCCGAAGGTCAGCAGCAGATCAGGCGAGGCGGTCGCCGTAGATACACGGGTGATGCCTTGGACGATCCCCGGTGCGGCCGGCAGCAGCGTGGCGGCGCGGTCGGCGAGCGCTGCCGGGATCGTGCCATCGGCGGCGAAGGTTGCCGGCCGGGAGAAGACGTATGGCGTCGCGGTGGGCGCCGGCTTGTGGGCGGCTGCCGGTGCGCAGCCGGCGAGCACGATCGGGGCCGATGTTGCGGCGATGGCCGCGGCGGCCGTGGCAGTGCCGAGGAACTCGCGGCGCGTGATGCGCGGGGACGTTGTCTGCGTCTCCGCGGAGGCACACCGCTCAGCCTCCTTGCCAGATCCGTCTGCCAAGAGTGGAGAAGGGTCGCGAAACTCGTCGCTCACCGCTCACCTCCGAGAGACCTGCGCGCGCTCCTATGATCCAAGCCGCGAGCGTTCCTCGGCCCGGCGCTGCTCGTAGCGTTCGAGTCGCGCGAGCAGATTGTGGCGCATCTCTTCGAGTCCGGCAAGCTTCTCTTCGACCATCTGGAGCTGCCGGCGTGTCAAGCTCTCGACCTGATCCAGCCAGGCGAGGCGCGCCTGCGGGTTCGTCTCGCGCCGCCAGGCCTCGGCGACGTGCTCGCGCTCCTCTTCGGCCTGGGCGATCTCGCGGATCTCCTTCAGCGAGAACCCTAGCAGGTCCTTGAGTCGCTTGATCCGCACGAGATGCGCCACATCTTCCGGGCTGTAGAGCCGATAGCCGCCCTCGGTGCGGGTCGGGGGCGCGAGCAGCCCCAATTCCTCGTAGTAGCGCAGCGTGCGCTTGGTGAAGCCAGTGCGCAGGGCCACCTGCTCGATGCGCAGATACTCGCCGGAGCTGGAGCCGGTGCCATCGTCCGCGGAGGGCACGGTATCGCCCTGCTGCGTGGGATCCTGGACATGTGACTGATCGGTTGGCATGGCACTGCGCTCCGCTTCGCTCCGTCGCCGTTGACGGCTGTTTCATAACGTCATGGCCAGTGGCCCGCCGCCAGCCATCATCAACTCTACGATCCCTATTATACGTTGACGCGCGCGTGAGCGTTGTGGCAAGGCCGCGGGAGGAGTACAATGCTCGCGGCGGGCGAGGCGGCTGCTGGGAGTGGGCGACTCCCGGCAGACTACACAGGGGGATTGGGCGCATGCCGGGGTTGCGGGATGTTTTGGCGCGGCTGCTGGCGATACCGGGGGTGCGCGCCGCGGTGCTAGTTGGCCGCGAAGGGCTGCCGATTGAGATGGCCGGCCGGGGAGACCAGCGCTTCCTCGAATCGCTGGGGGCGCACGGGGCCAGCGCGCTGGGCGTGACCGAGGCGTTGGGCCACGAACTGGGTGGTGGGCGGCCGATCGCCGCGCTGCTCGAATACGAGGACGCGCTGGTCAGCGTGGACCCGCTGGGCGACTACGCGGCAGTGGTGACGCTGGCCGAGAGCGCCGCGAGCCTCGCCAGCGTGCGCCAGGTGATCTACGCGGGCCGCGACGAGATCCTGCGCCAGCTCGACATGCGCTAGGGTATCCTTACCCCCGGCCCCTGGCCCCGCGGGGCGAGGGGAGATCGCGGATCGTGTAGGGCGTACAGCGTATGCCGGTCGAGCTACGCCAGAGACACAGAAAAGCCGGAGCCATAGAGACTCCGGCTTCTGCTTGGCCTGGCTCGGCCTGGGGTGGAGGGACTACCAGTCGTTGCGGCCGCGGCGCGACGAGCCGTACTCGCCGCCGTCGTCGTAGCCGCCGCCGTAATCGCGCCGGCGCCCACCGCCGTTGCCGCCGCGGTCGTAGCTACCACCGTAGCTGCCGCCGCCATAGCCGCCGCCGCCACGGTCGTAGCCACCGCCGCCGTAGCCGCCACGGCCGCCGTAGCCGCCACCGCCATAACCACCACCACCGTAGCCGCCGCCATAGCCGCCGCCACGGCTGCCGCGCTCGGGCCGCGGCTGCGCCTCGTTGACACGGATCGTGCGGTTGCCCATCATCGTCCCGTTGAGGGCCGCGATCGCCTTGCGCGCGTCCTCGTCATTCGCCATCTCGACAAAGCCAAAGCCCTTGCTCTGGCCCGTGGCGCGATCCATCACGATCGTCGCCTCGACAACATCACCAAACGCTGAGAACAGCTGCGCCAACTGTTGGTCGTCAGCTGAGTAGGGCAGGTTCCCTACGTAAATCCGGGTGGCCACTCAGGCTCCTTCGAACATCACTGCCCCGGCATCACAATCGGCCGGGCTACAACCTACGTGCACACAAGCACTCCAATGGCGTCACTCGACAGGACGCTCCGCGTGTACTCACTCACCGGGCGCAAACCGTACGCCTCTTCAGCCGGGGCCACCACACGACGCGCGTTCGAGATCTCCAACATGCGTAGCATACCACATGCCAGACGCGGCCGTGTCAAGTGCCGCGTATAATGTAGGCTGCGCCATCCCGCCCGCGGGGCTGGCTCGCTCGTCCGGCGGGTGAGGCATCCGCTGTGGCCCTGGCGCGGAGACCCAATAGAGGAGAGAGCGGCTTTGGATTCCCTCGACGCGCTGGGCGACGTGCTCGCCCCGGCCCGCGCCTTCATGCACCTCGACGACGAATTTACGCACCTGGAGACCGCGCGTGTGGTGGTCGTGCCCGTGCCCTTCGACGGCACCACCTGCTACCGCCCCGGCACGCGCGAAGGCCCGCAGGCGATCATAGACGCCTCGAACAATCTGGACCTCTACGACGCTGAGCTGCACCGCTCGCCCCATACTGTGGGCATCGCCACGCTGCGCGCCGTCGAGCCGATCGCGGGCAATGCGCAGGCGATGGTAGAGCGCACCGAGCGCGTGACGGCGCACCTGCTGGAGCGGGACAAGCTCCTGGCAACGCTTGGCGGCGACCACTCGATCTCGATCGGCGTGATCCGCGCGTTCGCCAAACGCTACCCCTCGCTCTCGGTGCTCCAGATCGACGCCCACGCGGACCTCCGCGACGAGTACGAGGGCAACACGCTCAGTAGCGCCACCATCATGCGGCGCACGCTCGACGTGGTGCCGCGCACGGCGCAGGTTGGCATTCGCAGCATCAGCGAGCCGGAGGCCGAGCTGGTGGAGGAGCGCAAGCTGCCCATGTGGCTGGCGAGCGCGATCCGCGAGCAGACCTTCGCCGGCCGGCGCGCGTGGATCGACGAGGTGGTGGCGGCGCTGGGCGATGAGGTGTACATCACCTTCGACGTGGACGCCTTCGACCCCTCGCTGATGCCGGGCACCGGCACGCCGGAGCCGGGCGGCCTGGGCTGGTACGAGGCGATGGACCTGCTGAGCGCGGTGGCGGCAAAGCGCCACATCGTCGGCTTCGACGTGGTGGAGCTTTCGCCGCTGGTGGAAGGCCATACCAGCCCGGTCGTGGCCGCCAAGCTGGTCTACAAGCTGATCGGGCTGGCCGTGCCTCAGTCATGATGCCGAATCAGGCGGCGCCGCTGCGTGGCTCCTCGACGGGTGCGGCGCCTTCTCGCGGCTCACCGGCGAGCGCCGCCACCCCAGCGACCGCGCGCAGCTCCTCGGCCGTCGGCGCATCGGCGATGCTCGGCGCGATGTCGGGCACAATCGCTGAATCAGGCAGGGGAATGCCGGTCTCGCGCGGCCCGAAGCGCACGACGGGGATCGGCCGCGTCTGGCGGGAGGCCGGTCGCCCGCTCATACGTCCTGCAGGGGACCTGTGGCTCAATCGGCTGCGCAGGCGCGCCCGGCGCGCGCCGAGCGGTCCCGCGCCGATGCCGCCGACGCGCGCCGCCACCAGCACGGCATCCGCCAGCGCCAGCCCAGTTAGCGTTTCCCAGACGTCCGGCGGCCAGCCGAGACGCAGGTTGGCGGCCAGCATGCACCACTGCACGGCATAGATGAAGATCAGCGCCGCCGCGGCGCTCAGCGGCACGCTGGGGATCAGGTAGAGGCGCCACCAGCGGCGCCCGCGGCAGCCCACGGCGGCGACCACCAGCGCGCAGAGCAGCATCAGAAAGGCGCCGCTGACCAGCGCCACGCGCCCCGCCAGCGCCAGCCGGTCGTAGGTCGTCGGCACGGTGTCGAGCGCATGCGTGTTGAGGGCGCGCGCCAGCCGCCAGAGGTCGCCAAGCCACCCCACCGCAGCCGCGGTCCCTATCAGCAGCAGGCCAATGGCGGGCGTGTAGATCAGCGCGAGAAATCCTCGTCGCAGCCAACATTGCGCGCGGTGCGGCCGCGTCAAGTGCCGTCGCAGGATCACGCCTGTTCGTCGGATATGAGCAGCGACGGTCGCGACTGAGGTATGCTGCCCCATCAGCGCGCTCTCCCGCGGATCATTGGTGTCAACCATGCCGCCTTCCATCTGTTCCCACCCGCTTCCACGCACCGATCCCGCTGATACTGCTCTAGTATGGCTCGTTTGCCACGTCTTCAACTATTGCACGTTTCACACCCACGATGTGTTACGAGAAGAAGCTGGGCGGATGTGCTACGATGGTGACAGACTGGGCTGGCAGCGGCGCCGCATGGCAGACGAGCGCGAGGGAAGCTGGGCGTCACCATGAGCACGACGGAGCGCGACACGAGACCGGCAAGGGGCGTGAAACCCGCTGCCCCACGCGAGCCTTCCGCCGCATACGCCGCCCGGAAGGTTTCCCAGTGCGGCCGCATCGCCGCCAACGGGCGCCAGTCCCTCTTCGACCCTGACCGCACATCCCTATAGCAACCATCGGTTTCCGGTCGCGGGCAGCCGCTTCAGACCTTTTTCACCTATTGCTTCCTTGCGGGGCGCCCGATATGCTGGGGGTGACATCTGGAGCGAAGTGGGGGCAGATGTATGGTACGTGCGCTCCTCATCGTCTCAATCAGCACGTTGCTTGTCCTTGGCGTGGCGATTGCTGGGCAGGCGCTCGTCGTGCTGCTGGGAGTCTCATATACTCCAAGCGGCCTCCCAGTAGATCCCACACCGCTAGCTGTCGTCGTCAGCATCATGGCGAGCGCCGGCGGCCTGTTGAGTCTTCCGCTCGTGCTGGCGACCTGTGTTCTCGGTCTGGTCGCCGCGGCTTTGCGCCGGCAATACACGTGGATCGTCGCGATCGCCGGTGTGGGCCTGCTCGCGCTCGTGGGCCTGGTTGGGACGGCGTGGATGATTCTGAGCACGAATAGCCCGGTAGCGTTGGTGACGCCACTGGCTCTGGTGGCGATGGTCACATTACTCTATGGTCTGCGATCCAGCTCGATGGCAGCGCATGGGCATGGGCGTGGGACCGCACTCGAAGTCTGAGTCTACGAGCAGGGCGGTCGCGAACGCGGGCGTATCCAGCCCGCGCTATGGCTGGATGGCGAGTACGGCATCGAAGGCATGGCGCAGCACCCAGGCGTATTCATCCACACCGGCATCGTCAAGCAGGTAAGGTGGTGCTTCGAGGTCGGCCACAGCACGGAGCTGGCCCATCGCGCGGGCATAGTTGGGGAAGCCGCGCGTGGGCGGCGCCGCGACGAGCGTCTGGATGGCTCCCCAATACACCACACAGCAGCCGTGGATGTCGCCGGCGTTGTAGCGCGGGGCACCGGCGTTGATGGCGCTGGCGATGGCCGTCGTAATCTGCTCGAAGCTCTCTACCGTGACGATCGCCGGCAGATCGAGCAGCGCCGCCGCACGGAGCTCCAGCTCGCCGAGGCGAGTGGGCGCGAGCGCGTCGAGGGTCTGGCGCGTGCGCAAATCGGCCGCCAGCAGGGCGGCGCGCTGCCAGCCGTGGGGCGTTCCGGCGGCGAACAGCAGATGGCGCACGGTCAGCAGCAGCGCGGTGTAGAGGCCCTCTATGGCATCGAGCCGGCCCTCGGCTTGCAGTCCGGCGGCATAGGTGCCGCAGTCGATCACCGCTGCTTTTACCGCCGCTAGATGGGCCTCGCCAGCCACTACCGCGGCGCCGGAGTCCACCGGCGTCCTCGCGCGTGCGTCCATCGCCATCCCTCCTCGTCACTCGCCCCCGAACCTCGCGTGACGGCCTACGCCGCCATCGCGGCTCGCCACCCCGGCGGGATGTGTGCCCGATCCAGTCATCTATGTTGACGAACGAACGCCGCGCTATTACCTCGCGCTCGGGCGACTCGGCCCAAATCCGCAATCAGACATGGCAAGAGGCGGCTCCCCCGCTGAGGGAACCGCCTCGGACTGGTCGGGGCGAGAGGATTTGAACCTCCGACCCCCACAACCCCATTGTGGTGCGCTACCAGGCTGCGCTACGCCCCGACGCACCCCCACCATACCATACGCACGATGGGCGCGTCAAGCGTCGCGGCGGAGCTGCCGGCGGTTGAAACCGCGCCTGGAGGGCCTGCGGGCGTCCACCGGACGCCCCTACGCGGCCGCAAAGTCCGCCTACGCGGACTGGGGACGGGCAATGGGGGCGTTTGGGCTAGTGGCCGCCGCCCTTGCCGCCGCTGCTGAACTGCGCGCGAATCAGCGTGTAGAAGACGCCGATGACGATCGCGCCGATCAGCGCCGCGATGATGCGCACCCCTTCGAGGGCGAAATCGAAGGGCAGGAGGATGAACTGAGTGGCAACGTAGGAGCCGATCAGCGTGATGAACACCGCGACGCCCAGGCCGCCCATCTTCTTGGAGGTCAGCCGCTCGGCGATCGCGTTCACCGCGATCGCGATAATCAGGATGATGATCAGCTGGATCAGGTTGATGTAGAACGGGGGGTGCAGCAGGCCGAGGATCTGAATCGTGAGGTTGGTCTGGTGGAACAGCAGGTCCAAGAAGCCGGAGTCGGGGATGAAGTTCAGGTTGGTGAAGGCAAGGACCATGACGCTGGACTCCTTTTGGGGCGCAGCCGTGTCGGCTGGCATACAGGGAACGCCGGTGTTCCCCTGGGACGCAAAGAAAGGGTCTGCCGTGGTCGGAGTGGGTGCCGGTGCACCGACCCTGCACAGACGGCCGCCGCGCCAGCGTGGGCGCTCGTGCCGCTCACCGCAGCGCGTCTGTACCTACAACGAATCAACAGTCCGTTTGTCGCGGCACTTTGGGCTCGCTGCGACGAGTTCCCGCCTATCCACCGATGCGGATCGCCGAAGACCGAGCCGCCACCGTCCTAGCAACTGGCGTGCCACATAGCGAGGGGGCGCGGCTGAGTTGGGCAATGCGCTTCGATTGGCGCCAGGCCGGCGCAGGCGGGTATACCCTGTGCGGATCGGTGGACGAGAGGCGGCGTGTCGCGGTGCGTACAATCTGTCAGCGGCAGCTATTGACCCGCATGTTCGCATCGGGAGGAAGTCAGGATTCATGGAGTATCGGCAACTGGGCACGTCTGGACTGCGCGTCTCGGTAATCGGTCTGGGCGGCAACACCTTCGGCCGCTACGTGGATGAGGCTGGCACGGCGGCGATCGTCACCGCCGCGCTGGAAGCGGGCATCAACTTCTTCGATACCGCCGACATCTACTCGCAGGGAGTCTCGGAGGAGTACCTAGGTCGGGCGATCCGCGGCCGCCGTGACGACATGCTGATCGCCACCAAGGTGGGCATGCGTGCCGGCGAGCGTCCCAACGACACCGGCGCCTCGCGCAAGCACGTGGTCGAGAGCTGCGAGCGCAGCCTGCGCCGGCTAGGCATCGAGGCTATTGACCTCTATCAGATCCACAGGTTCGACCCCACCACGCCGCAGGAGGAGACGCTCGCCGCGCTCGACGACCTGGTCCGCGCGGGCAAGGTGCGCTACATCGGCTGCTCGCAATACGCGGCATGGCAGCTCACGCGCGGGCTGTGGGTCAGCGACCGCCGCAACCTGGCGCGGTTCGTCTCCATCCAGCCGGAATACAACCTGCTGGCGCGCGGCATCGAGCATGAGCTGGTGCCATGCTGTCTGGAGCTTGGCGTCGGCGTGATCCCGTTCTTCCCCTTGGCGGCGGGTGTGCTGACCGGCAAGTACAAGCCCGGCGAGCCGCCCCCACCTGAGACGCGCGGCTCGCAGTCGCCGGGCTTCGAGGCGCGACTGAAGCGCGAGACACTGGAGTCAGTCCAACGGCTCGACGCCTGGGCGCGCGAGCACGGCCACAGCGCAGCCGAGCTGGCGCTGGCGTGGCTGGCGGCACAGCCGGCGGTCAGCACGATCATTGCCGGCGCGCGGCGCCCGGAGCAGGTGACGGCCAACGCCAGAGCCGCCGAATGGAAGCTGACGCCGCAGGAGCTGGCCGAGATCGACCGCGTGCTCGCAGAGCCAGTTGAGGCATAATGGGCGCATGGCGGGCGCCCCTGCCATATCCTCCGGCTCCCCCTCGCCGGGTGTAGGGGCGAACCATGGCTTGTCCGGCTGGGGGGTGAGGACCTACCCGATCTTTTGCAGGTTGGCGAAGGCGGCGTCGAGCGATTTGCGGCCCTTCTCCTTGAAGAGCACGTCAACGGTCGTCGCGCCGCTCGATTCCGTCACCTTGAGCACAGTGCCCTCACCGAAGAGCCGGTGCATCACGCGGTCGCCGGGCGCCAGCGGTTCGCTCGCGTTGGGCTGCGCGCTGCTCGCCGCTGTGGCGGATGACGTCCAGTCGTCACCGGATGCGCGGCTGCTTGCTCCCCCACTGCCGGCCGTGCGCGTGCCGCTCGCCGACGCGGGTGTCCACTGACTCCCACCGTACGAGCCGCGCCCGCTCTGCCCGGCGCCTCCCGTGCTCCACAGGCTGCCGCCTGACTGGGCACGCCGCGCTGACCCGGTGGCAACGCGCGACGCGCTCTGGCGCGTGGCCTCCATCAGCTCCGAAGGAATTTCCTCGATGAAGCGCGACGCCTCCTGGAACAGGCTGTTGCCGCCGTAGAATGAGCGGCGCAGGGCGCGCGTCAGGAAGAGGCGGCGCATCGCGCGCGTGATGCCAACGTACGCCAGCCGGCGCTCCTCCTCCAGCTCGTTCTGGCTCTCCAGTGAGCGCGAGTGCGGCAGCACACCCTCCTCCATGCCGACGATGAAGACCACCGGGAACTCCAGTCCCTTGGCGGCATGCAGCGTGATCAGCGTCACCGCGTCCACCTCCTCGGCCGTCACCAGCGTGCCATTCTCGGCGGAGGATTGCGTGGTGTCGGCGCCGCCGACCAGCGCGACGTTCTCCAGGAAGAGGCCCAGCGCCACATCGGGGGTGATCTCCGAGAAGTCCTCCGCTACACGTCGAAGCTCCAGCACGTTGTTCAGGCGCTCCTCGCCTTCGTCGCCGCCCGCGCGCAGCTCGGCGGCATAGCCACTGCGCTCTAGCAGGCGGTCGATCAGGCTCGGCAGTGGCAGCTCGACGGCCGCGGCGCGCAGGTCGGCCATCAGCGCGCCGAATCCGGCAAGCGCGCGCTTGCCCGCGGTGGCGAGCGTCGGGTGCTGCTCGATATTCGCCAGCACCTCCAGCGGGTCACGACCCTGCGCCCGCGCCCAGCTAAGGAACTCCTGCGTCGTCTTCGGGCCGATCTTGCGGTTGGGTACGTTGAGGATGCGCTGCAGCGAGACGGTATCCTGCGGGTTGGCGATCAGCCGCAGATAGGCGAGTACGTCCTTGATCTCTTTGCGCTCGTAGAACTTGCGGCTGCCGACGACCACGTAGGGCGTGCCAGCGCGGATGAACTGCTCCTCCAGCGCGCGTGACTGGGCGTTGGTGCGATACATCACGGCGCAGTCGCGCAGCTTGGCTTCGTCGCGCGCGACGAGCTGGCGGATCTGATTGACGACGAAGCTCGCCTCGTCCTCCTCGTTGTACTCCTCGTGCAGCGTGATCGTCTCACCGCCCTGCTGCTCGGTCCAGAGCTGCTTGTCCTTGCGCATGCGGTTCTGGCGCACGACCCCGCGTGCGGCATCGAGAATCACCTGCGTCGAGCGGTAATTCTGGTCAAGGATCACGGTATGCGTGGCAGGGAAGTCCTGCTCGAAGTTCAGCAGCACGCGCGGATTCGCCCCCCGCCAGCTATAGATCGAGTTGTGAGTCACGATCCCGTTGGCGATGAAGTTGTGCGTGCCCTCGATGTCGAGGTCGTACACCAGCGCATCGAGCACGACCGTCTCGACTCGCTCCACCACGTCGTAGCCGCCCTCGCCATCGAACATCACCATGCCCTGGCGGACTGAGGCGGCCGGCATGAAAGGCAGCGACTTGCTCTGTACAACATCGGGGTCCGAGCCGTTCTTCCCGAGACATGCTTGATACACCATGTCGGCGTTGATTGCCTGACGGATCTGCTCGGCAGCCCCAAGCAACGCTGCCATGCTCTTGCTCATCGTCTGGCAGCGCCAGCTCGACGTACCGGCGGCTGGCTTTTCGTAGCGGACACGCAGGCCGAGTGATTCGAGCGCCTGGCGCGTGCCTGGGTCGTTTCCCACCAGGGCAAGCCGGTGGAATGGCGCTGGGCCACGGCGATCGGCGCAGAGCGTCACGACGAGGTGATGCCGGTTCGAGTTGCGCGAGCGTGGGCGGAAGTGGGGATACTCCAGCGACAAGCCAGCATCCGTAAGCAGCCGCCGCGCGTTGGCTTCGGTGTCGAACGCGGCGAAGACGCGCGCGATGTATCGCTTATCATGCACGAGGCCGTTCACCGAGCCAGCGCGCAGGACAAACGGCAGTGTCGGGATGCGATAGCGCAATGAGAGGATGTACTCCTCGGCTCGCGCGTCGTTCTCGCTCTTATGAGTGGAGATGACCCAGGCCGCGTCGGCGTGCTCCTGCCTGCAACGCTGCATGAAGCCAACGACGGGCTTAACCTGCGCCTTCGTGTAGACCTGTGAGGTGCCGATGCGGAATCCGACGCCGCGTTTGTGCATCAGGTAGGTGAAGTAGAGCTGCGGCGTCGTGCCGAGACGATACCCCGCGAAGTGCATGTGCTCGGGCGTGCTGACGAGCCGGCGACCCGCCGCCGTGGTAATGGCGGTACCTTGGCCGCGTCCCTCACGATGGGCCACCGCCTGCACGCGCGCGGGCCGGAACACGCCGCTGCCGAAGGCTGACAGCACCAAGTCCCCCGCCTTGACCGCTTCAATGGGACGCTGGGTGCCGTCGGCCATCGTGATCAGCGTGCCCGCGATCACGCATTGGTCATCGTCGGCCACAGCACACACATTCTGGTGTCCCGGCGATTCGGGCGTGCCGGCGCCGAGCAGGCGGATTAGCTCATACTGCGCCTTGTTGGTATCCTGGAACTCGTCTACGTGGATGTAGCGGTAGCGGTTCTGGTACTGGCGCAGCACATCGGGATTGCGCCGCCAGAGCTGGTAGGTGAGCAGGATCAGGTCGTCGAAGTCGGCGGCGTTGTTGTCGCGCAGCAGCTCCTCGTAGCGCGTGTAGACGCGGGCGGCGACCTCCTCGAAATACTTGTTGACGCGCTCGGCGAACTCGCGTGGACTGAGCAGATCGTTCTTGGCGCGCGAGATGATGGCGTGGATGGTGCTCGGCTTGAACTGCTTCTCGTCGAGGTTCATCTCGCGCAGCACCTGCTTGGTGAGGGCGAGCTGGTCGTCGTCGTCGTAGATCGCGAAGTGGTCGGTCAGGTTCAGACCCGCGCCGGCCGCCTCGCGCCGCAGGATGCGCGAGCAGATCGCGTGGAAGGTGCCGACGGCCAGGTCACGTGCGGGCGGGCCGACGAGCTTCTCCAGCCGCTCCTTCATCTCGCGCGCCGCCTTGTTGGTGAAGGTGACGGCCAGGATGTTCCACGGCGAGACACCGCGCTCTTCGAGCAGGTAGGCGATGCGATGGGTGATCGCGCGTGTCTTGCCCGATCCTGGCCCGGCGAGCACCAGCAGCGGCCCCTCCGTCGTCGTCACCGCCTCGCGCTGGCGGGGATTCAGCCCGCGCAGCAGCGGCGAGCCATCATTCTCGGCGGCGGGATCGGGGCGCGTGGTCATACGGGGCGTATCCTCACGGTGCTGGCGTGGAGCGGGGAGTGCGTATCACGGCGGCGTTCGGAGCGACCGCTGTATTGTACCACGGCGGGGCGAGCGAGCAGCCACCGGGCAGACGATTGAGGCGGAGTCACTCTGGTCCCAGTCCGCGGAGGCGGACTTCGCGGCCGCGAGGCCCTCCAGGTGCGGTTTTAACCGCCGACTAGAAATCGGAGAGGCGCTCGAACTGGCCCTGCACGCGCTCCAGCGCCTGCACCAGCCGCGCCTGCGTCGTGCCAAGGGTGAAATCGCCGCGTGTCTTTTCGAGGATGCCACGAGCGGCGTCGGTGGTGCGGCGCAGATTGCCGGTGATCGCGTCGGGGTAATCGAGGGTGATCAGGATCGCGTAGATCTCATCCATATCGGCCAGCAGCGCCTCGCAGCCGTCCAGCTTGCCCAGCCGCATGCGGTCGAGGATGTAGCGCCGCAGCTCGCCGATCGCCTCGCCCATGCCGTTGAGGTACGGCGCCCACTCGACACCCAGTTCGGCAGGCGCCGGCAGCGGCTCGCGGCGGATGAGGGCGTTGGTCAGCGCTGCCTCGGTGTACTCTTTCTGGGCATCAGCGACGAAGCCGGCGTGGAAGATGTCGAGGTGATCGTGCAGGTCGGCAGCCATCTCGGCCAGCAGCTTGCCCGCCTGCTCGAGGAGATTTGTGCTGGTCTCGAATTCGTCACGGTGGGCGGCGCGAATGGCGTTGGCACAGAGGCGGATCGCCGAGCGCGACTTGGGCAGCGCGCGCTCGCGTGCGGCATGCTTCGCGGCGAGATGTTCCTGTGCCGCGCGGCCGAGGGTTTGCAGATCTGCCACGGTGTTATCCTCTGCTCCGTGTGTTGCCGGCAGGCGAAACCCGTCTCGCCCTCGCGGCCGCCGGTCACGCCGCGAGGTGCGTGCGTCCGTGCGTCGGCGGCTGGTCATGGGTCACCGCCGTCGCGCTTAGTGTACCGCCTGCCGCCGCGCATGTCAAACCCATCAGCCCTTCGCTTGCCCGCCACGAATCGGGAATGTGCGCGGATTTTGGCGTCTCCGCGAGAGCCTGGGGTGTCGGTGGAGATCGCTTCCCCCTCCCGGTGCTTACAGGCGGGCAGCGTGCGAGGCCAGATCGTCGCCGCCTGAGGTGTGGGCGAGTACCTTCAGATCAGGTATGCTGTGCGCCGAGGTGAGTGCGAAAGGGGGTCGTGGCAATGGAAGATACGCCGGGCGTGGTGCTCGTACTCGCCAGCTTCATCATGGACATCGTTGTGCGCGCCCCGCGCCGGCCAAGACCGGGCGAGTCGCTGGTGGCGAGCGATTTCGGCATGTTCCCCGGCGGCAAGGGATCGAATCAGGCGATCGCCGCTGCGCGCTCAGGCGCCTCCGTGCGGGCGATTGGGCGCCTAGGCGACGATCTCTTCGGTGCGCCCTACGTCGAGCTGATGGCGCGCGAGGGGATTGATGCGGCTTGGGTCACGCGCGACGCCGAGGCCGGCACCGGCGTCGCCTTCCCGGTGATCGAGCCGGACGGCCAGAACAGCATCCTGCTGGTGCCGCGTGCCAACCAGCGGGTGACGCCGGAGGACGTCGCCGCGGCGGCGGACGCCTTCGCCGGGGCGCGCGTGCTGCTGGCGCAGCTCGAAGTGGCACGCGACGCGGTGATCGCCGCTGCCGAGCGAGCACACGCTGCCGGCCTCACGGTGCTGCTCAATCCCGCGCCGGCGCCACAGCCCTCCGAGGAGCCGCTGCCCGATGCGCTCTACCCACTGGTGGACGTGCTGCTGCCCAACGAGCGCGAGGCCGAGGCACTCTCAGGCGTGCAGGTGGCCGGCCCAGCAGACGCCGAACGGGCCGCGTGGGCGCTGCTGGCGAAGGGCTGCCGCGAGGTAGTCGTCACGCTGGGCAGCCAGGGCGCCGTCTGGCTGCCGAGTGCCGTGGCTGAGGCGGTCTATCTGCCGCCATTTGCCGTCACGCAGGTGGACGCCACCGCGGCCGGCGACGCCTTCTGCGGTGTGCTCGCCGCGGGGATTGCGCGCGGGCTGCCGATGCGCGAGGCGTTGAGACGGGCGGGCGCGGCAGGTGCTTTGGCGGCGACGCGGCTGGGTGCCTCGCCCTCGCTGCCGAATGCAGGGGAGATCGACGCGCTGCTCGCGGCTCAGCCGGGTGGGTAGTCACAACTGGGGCTTGCCATGCAGCTTGATGTTGCCGCGGCTGCGCAGGTGGGCAGCAAGCACACGAGCAAGGATGCGTAGATCGAAGATCACCGACTGGCGCTGGACGTACTCTAGCTCCAGCCGCTGCCGCACGGTTGTGTCGCTGCCGTTGTAGGCATTACCGAGCGTGAGGATGGCGTAGCTGACGTAGCCGGGGCGCACCGAGAGGATGCGCAGCCAGGCGAGATCGGCGAGGTCCACATGCTCCGGCTCCATGGGGCGCGGGCCGACGAGACTGAGATCGCCGCGCAGCACGTGATAGAGGCTGGGCAAGTCGTCGAGTGAATACGTGCGAATGAAGCGCCCGACGGCGGTCAGGCGCGCGCCCGAGCTGACCTCGGGCGGTGCCTCGACCATCGTGCGGAAGCGCGTCAGGCGGAAGATGCGGCCGCCGCGACCGAGTCGCGGGCTGCGGTAGAACACCGGGCCGCGGCGCTCGATCGCGAGGGCGAGCGCAATGGCCGCGATGAGTGGCGCCATCAAGATGATGCCTAGCGACGCGAGGACGATATCAAATGCCCGCTTGCCCATACGGTGCATCTCCGCGCGGTGCGACACCCGCTCACTGTGGTCTCTCACCCCACCGTGATCGTCAGGTTGTCCACTCCTGGACACGCCTGCGATAGAGTATATTTGAGCAAGTGATTGATGGGCAAAATACGGGGATGGGGCATGGCACAGTGAGACACGTGGACACCTCTTCACAGGCGGATGTGGCGGGAGGCGCGCATGGCGGGCACACCCCACGCGGCGAAGCGCAGCGCGAGGCGCTGGTGCATGCAGCTTTCGAGCTGATCGCCGAGCGCGGCTTTGAGGGACTGCGCACGCGCGACGTGGCGGCACGGGCGCACGTCAACATCGCCACGCTGCACTATTACTTCGCCTCCAAGGAGGATCTGATCCGAGCCGTCGTGCTCAAGATGAAAGACGACTTCTCGACGGTGCATGCGCTCCATGGCGAGCCGGGTGCCGAGGAGCCGCTGGAGGAGCTGCGCCGCGAGCTGCGCGATGTCGAGTACCAAGCGCGCACGATCCCCGCGACCTTCACTGTGTTTTTCGAGCTGTTCCTCCGCGGGCTGCGCGACCCGGCGATCCGCGCGATCCTCCAAGAGCTGGATACGCACTGGCACGAGCACATAGGCAGCTACCTCGCCAGTGGCGTGCGTGCGGGCGTTTTCCGCGCCGATCTCGACATTCCCACCACCGCCGCGGCCCTGATTACGTTCATCAAGGGATTGCTCGCCCAGGCGCTCTTGCATGGCGAGGAGTACCCGATGCACGCCGTCGCTGCCCAGATGGAAGACTGGCTCACGGAGCACGTGCGCGCCGGCTCCGCCGCCAGGACGCAGCATCAGCGGCAGCAGCGGTCCCATCCCCATGCTCACGATGCTCTCGCGCATGACACGCACGACCCGCATGACACGCACGCGCAGGCCAGGTAACTGCGCGGCGCATGGAACGCAAGTCTCCCAAGTATCGCGGGGTTTCGATCGTGCGATTGACAAACGCGAGGTCACACGGCATGCTCTCCGCATCAATCACTTGATCGACAAAGGGTGTAGAGGAGATCAATGGCTCACGTTACACGCTCCGAAGATTCAGGCACCGCCGAGCAGCGCACCGAACAGCCGGCAGGCCCGATAGCAGTACGGCCCAATCCGCTGCGGTGGTGGGCGCTGGCCGCGACCTGCGTCGGCCTCTTCATGGCGCTGCTGGATATCACGATCGTCAACGTCGCGTTGCCCACTATCGGCGATGACCTGCATGCTTCGTTCGCCGATCTGCAGTGGGTCGTCAACGCCTACGCGCTCTCGTTGGCGGTGTTTCTCGTCACCGGCGGCCGTCTGGGTGACATCTTCGGCCGCAAGCGCCTCTTCATGCTAGGGCTGGGGTTGTTCGCGCTTGGCTCGCTGATCTGCGGTGTCTCTGGCAGCTTCAGCATCGGCGGCTTCTCGCACATCCAGGTGCTGATCGCCGCGCGCGCCTTCCAGGGGATCGGCGGCGCGATCATGACACCTTTGGCGCTTGCGATCATCGCCGCCACCTTTGGTGGCCGCGAGCGCGCCGCCGCCATCGGCATCTACGGCGGCGTGACGGGACTGGCGGTGGCTATCGGCCCGGTGGTCGGCGGCCTGCTGGTCACCAATGTCGGCTGGCAGTCAATCTTCTTCGTCAACGTACCAATTGGTGTCATCGGTATCGCGATGTGCGCCTTGACAGTTTCGGAATCGTTCGACCGCACTGCTTCGCGCTCAATTGACGTGTTTGGCTTGATTACGCTCACGATCAGCGTCTTCTGCCTGGTGCTGGCGCTGATCCAGGGTGATGACCCCGACAAGGGCTGGACCTCGACCTACATTCTCATACTGTTTGCCATCGCCGCCCTCGCGCTGATCGTCTTCGTCATCGGCGAGCTGCGGCTCAAGTCGCCAATGGTAGACCCGCGGCTCTTCGGCAACGCCAGCTTCAGCGGCGCGGCGATCGTCGCCTTTGCGCTCAGTGGCGGTCTCTATGCGCTGTTCTTCTTCCTGACGCTGTACTTCCAGAACTTCCTGGGCTACTCGGCGCTCGATACCGGCCTGCGTTTCCTGCCGCTCTCTGGGCTGACGTTGGTGGTCGCGCCGCTGGCCGGCACGCTGACCCACCGGCTGGGTCCCAAGTTGATCATGGTGGCCGGCATGGCCTGCGCCGTCGCCTCGGTGCTGCTGATGACGGTCATCACGCCGGCCGATACGCAGAGCGACTGGGTGCGGCTGCTGCCAGCGTTCGTGCTCGGCGGCATCGCCAGCGGGCTGGTCAGCCCGGTGATCTCCAACGTCGCGGTGAGCACGGTGCATTACAACCGCGCGGGCATGGCCTCGGGCATCAGTGGTGTCTGCCGCCAGATCGGGACCGCATTTGGTATCGCCTTCCTCGGCGCGATCCTGACCAACCAGTATGACGCGGGCCTCCAGAGCGGCATCAGCAAGCTGAACGTGCCGCATGTGCCGCCTGCGCAGGCGCATGGTATCGTGCAGAGCATTATCAACGGCCTGGAGCAGGCGGGAACCTTCGCCGGCAGCACGGGCCTGCGCTACAACGTGCCGGCGCAGTACCAGGCGTTCACGCATCAGGCGCTCTTCCCGCAGATCGCGGCGGTCGTCCAGTCTGCCTACATCAGCGCGACGGTGGATGCCTTCCGCTGGGCTGCTGTGTTGCTGGGCATTGGCCTGCTGGCGGCGCTGCTACTGGTCAAGCGTGCCGACATGAAGCACCAGGACGTGCCGGCGGCAGGTGAGATGCTGTAGGCGAGCGGGCGCCTAGCCGCGGTAGCCGAGATAGCGCGCGTGGGCCACATCTTCGGCAGCGTGGATGGCGTCGCCCAGGCGCTCGCGCACGGCGGCGCGCGCGGCGAAGGCTTCGGCGGCCTCGGGATTGAGCCGCAGGGCGCGGTCGAGCGCTCCTTCCGCCTCGCGCAGGCGTCCCAGCGCCGCGAGCGCCAGCCCCGCGACGAACGGGCCGCGGTGGTCGTTGGGCAGGCGCAGCTCCATGTATTCGGCGACTTCGAGCGCGGCGAGTGGCTGTCCCGCGCCCAGCCGCAGCCGCGCCTGGAGTAGCAGCGCGCCGGCATCGTCAGCGTCGGCCGCCAGCACGCGCTCCACCGCCTGCGCTGCGCCGGCCCGGTCGCCCCCCTCGAAGCGCCGCAGCGCCTCGGCCAGTGCTGCGCGGGTGAGCAGCCGCGTCGCCGTCTCGCTCGCCGGCAGGCCTCCTACCGCGCCCTCCACCAGCCGCAGCCGCCCATACGGCGCCTGGTGGTCCAGATCGGTGGCGACCGCTACCGCGACCGCCGTGCCGGCGTCGCCCATGTCCACCTCGTCGCCGGGGCCTAGCTCGGCGCCGCCTGCCAGAATCGCTGCCACGTCGCGCAGCATCGCCTGGCCCTCCGGCTCCAGCACAACCGGCACCCCCGCCAGGTCCAGCTCCGGCCGGCCGAACTTCTGCATGCCGTGGGTATGCAGCCAGCGCGAATCGGCGTCCCACGGCTCATTATGGATGCTGATGTGGGCCATCGGATCGGCACCGTGCATCCGCGCAAGCTGCGCGCGGCCCAGCGCCCGCTGCGCCGCAGGGTCTACCCAGACGCCGCCGCTCACGTCGAGCAGCACGGCGATCAGCCGCAGTGAGAAGTCCAGCGCGGCCAGCGGGCGCAGCGCGCTTGTGGGGGACTGGCGCAGGTCCAGCGCAAGCGTGCCTTCGCGCAGCGTGCGGGCGTCGTCGGGGGTGAGGCCGCGAGCCAGTGTATTGAGCGCCGGCTCGCCCATGCCCTCGGTCACGGCGCTGCCATAGCGCCAGACGGAGACGCGCGCTCGCGCGGCGGTGGCCCCCACGCTCACGGTGTAGGTGCCGAGCTTCTTGCGCGCGCCCGGTGCCGGCGGCACAATCTCGGTCCCGGCCGGCGCGGGCTGGTACTCGCCTCCCGCGATGCCGGCGGCCGCCAGCGCATGCAGCACGCTCGCGCTCTGTGGCGGCTGCTCGCCGCGGCAGACGATCAGCGCCTCGACGACCGGTTCCTGGGGCATGCGCACGCTCTCCTGGCACGGCTGGCGGTCGCGGGAGGTCCAGGAGCCGCGACGCGACGCCATTGTACCATGACCCGCCCCAGACACAGCACCCTGATTTTCCGCGCCTATCGTCTCCACACCCCCACCGTGCTCACCAGCGGCCTCGATGGACAAAGGTCCCACTGACCGCCTAGCAGGCATACGCGGCGAAACGAACGCCCGGTGTCATTCGTCCGAACACTCCGAGAAGTCCAAATGGCCGCGAGCGGTGCCGCGTACCGGACGTGGGGCCGGGTCGTGGCTGAGTGCTGAGGTGCCGCTTGAAGCGGCCGCGATAGGGAAGAGATCGGCGGGCGCGACGCGTGAGACGGGCGCGACGCCCCCGCACCCACGGACGGCGCGATCGGGGGTTGCGGCGGCGGTGGGGCGAGGGGGAGTGGAGCGGAGCGGAGGAGGAAGCACAGTGGCGAATCTACCGTGCAACGTACACATTACGTATCAGCTACAGTACCGCAAATGTGGCAAGCCGACCTGCGGCACCTGCAAGCGCGGGCCGGGACATGGGCCGTACTGGTATGCCTACTGGCGCGAGGGCAGCAAGCTGCGCTCTGGCTACATCGGCAAAGTGCAGCCGATAGGTATCTCTCCGGCGATCGTGCAGCGGGCCGAGGCGCGAGCGGCGCTGCTGCGCAAAGGCGCGTGAGGGGATTCGGGAAACGCGGAGTTCGCGGAGGACGCGGAGAAGCAGAGAGTATCACCACGGAGGAAACGGAGGGAGAGCGCGGAGGATGGAAGGAACCGCGGAGGAGGCGGATGGTCGTAGGGCCGCCCGGTGCGCGCTCTCCATTCGCCAGCGGGAGCCGCGACTTCACAAATAGCCGAGCGGGGCGCCCTCCACTGTGGAAGACGCCCCGCCTGACGATGACCGCGCGCTCATGCCGAGAACTCGTCGAGCATGCCGTGCTCCACCAGCCAGCGGGTGAAACGCAGCCGGCGCAATAGCTCCTCGGCCTCACGCGCCTCGCCGGAGTGCGCCACGCGCTCCGAGACCGAGATCAGCCGCACGGCCTCATCCTCGGTGAAGCCCTGCGCCTCCAGCTCGTCCACCTCGTCGCTCAATGTCTTGCGCCGCGAGAGCGCCACTACCGGCTCGCCGCCCTCGCGCCGTGCCGCGCGCGAACGCGCCGCGGGCTTGCGCGCTTTCCGCCGGGCGGTCAGCTCGTCGGCCGGCGGCTGCGCGGACTCGTCATCATTGCGAACCATGTTCTCAATCGGATTATCGATCGGACGGGTCTGCGCGTCCTGCTCGGCGGAGCCGGCCTCCACCGGCGTGCCGTCCAGCTCGTCGCGCCGGTCTTCCCGGCCGTCAAATGTCTGCTGTGCCATAGGGATAACCTCCGGGCGGGAACGCTCCCCGCGTCGCTAAGACGCTACGTCGCGCTGCTGCGGCACCTCTGCCGCCCCACACCATTTGTACGATTATACCACCTGCTGTGTTGGGGCCTTCGGAATCTCGTGAGGCGCCCACTTGCTGGTGATCGTTCTCCCTACGAACTACGACGCTGGATGCAGGGCCCGTGTTCCAGCGGCTCGTGTTGTCATTCTTTGTGTGCGCCAGTAATATGGTATCGTTACGGCGCGCGGGCGGCCGTGTTGGTCCACGCCATGCCGTGCGCCACCATCGCCAACCACATCCCACGGGAGCTTCCATGCCGACGGTGATCCTCTACAGCAAGCCCGGCTGCCATCTCTGCGACACGGCGCGTAGCTACCTCGAAGATGCCGCCGCCGAATACGGCATCACCTACGACGAGATCGACATTCTGCGCGACCTCGCGCTCTTCGAGCGCTATCGGTACCGCATCCCGGTGATCGTCGTGGATGGCGACGAGCGGCTGGAGGGCAACATCGAGGTTGACGAGGTGGCTGACCTCTTCCGCCGGTGAGCAGGCAGGCGCGGCGGCGCGTTCTCCTGCCGCGTGCCGCGTGCCGGGGCTGGTTCGCCGCTCGCCGTCGCGTGATCGCCGTGAGATCGTCGCGTGCCCCTTGCTTGACCATCCCCGCGCGGGTGGCCCATAATCCCAACAGTTGCGCCCGCATGCCGGCGCACCACGTTGCCCTACGGAAATCGGACGTCACCCTCATGGCCTTTCAGGACCTGCGCGAGTTCATCGCCCTGCTGGAGAAGCGCGGCCAGCTCCAGCGCATCAGCGCGCCCGTCTCGGCGGACCTTGAGATCACCGAGATCACCGACCGCGTGACCAAGGCGGGCGGACCGGCGTTGCTGTTCGAGAACGTGCGCGGCTACGACATGCCGGTGGCGATTAACCTCTTCGGCAGCGAGCAGCGCATGGCCTGGGCGCTGGGCGTCGAGCGGCTGGATGACCTGGGTGAGCGCCTGCGCAAATGGCTGGACCTGGTGCAGAATCGGCCGCCTGAGGGACTGCTGGAGAAGGCCAAGCTGCTGCCGGAGCTGGCCGAGCTGGCGCGCATTGGTCCCCGCACGGTGAGCCACGCGCCCTGCCAGGAGGTCGTCAATACCGAGAAGCCCGACGTACGGACGCTGCCGGCGCTGCAATGCTGGCCGGGCGACGGCGGCAAGTACCTGACGCTGACCATGTGCCACTCGAAGGACCCCGAGACCGGCAAGCGCAACATCGGCATGTATCGCGTGCAGGTGCGCGACGGCCAGACGGTGGGCATGCACTGGCAGATCCACAAGGGCGGCGCGGCGCACTTCCGCGATGCGCGCGATGCGCATCAGAAGCGCATGGACGTTGCGGTCGTCGTCGGCGCGGACCCCGCCAGCATCTACGCCGCCAGTGCGCCGCTGCCCCCCGGCATGGACGAGCTGCTCTTCGCCGGTTTCCTGCGGCGCAAGCCGGTCGAGGTGGTGCAGTGCAAGACGGTGGACGTGAAGGTGCCGGCGCAGGCCGAGATTGTCGTCGAGGGCTACGTGGATACCGGCGAGCTGCTGCCCGAAGGCCCCTTTGGCGACCACACTGGCTACTACACGCCGGTCGAGCCATATCCGGTGATGCACGTGACCGCTATCACTCACCGGCGCAACCCAATCTACGCGACGACGATTGTGGGCAAGCCGCCAATGGAAGATGCGTTTCTGGGCAAGGCGACCGAGCGCTTCTTTTTGCAGCTCCTCAAGGTAGTGATCCCCGAGATCGTAGACATCAATATGCCGGTCGAGGGCGGCTTCCACAACGTGGTCGTCGTCTCGATCAAGAAGCGCTATCCGGGGCAGGCGAAGAAGGTGATGTGCGCCATCTGGGGCATGATGCTGATGATGCTCTCCAAGTTCATCATCGTCGTGGACGAGCACGTCAACGTGCAGAACCTGCACGACGTGCTGTTCTACGCTGGCAACAACGTGGACCCGCGCCGCGACACGCTGATCGTGGACGGCCCCGTAGACGCGCTGGATCACTCCTCGCCGTTCGAGAAGTACGGCTCGAAGATGGGTCTCGACGCGACGGCCAAGCTGCCCGAGGAGGGCCACCCGCGCCAGTGGCCGGAGGAGATCATCATGTCGCCACAGATCAAGGAACAGGTGACGAAGCGATGGGCCGAGTACGGCATCCGGCTGTAGCGCCGGAGGCGTCCCCACCTCCAACAGCGGAGAAGGCGGAGCGCGGCGGCCCCGCGGCGCTGGGCCGCACCATCTGGCGCCGCGACTTCTGGTTCCTGCTGGGCATGGTGTGGCTCGTGGTGGTATCGGCAATCGCGCTCACCGCCGGCGGCAACGCGCTCACGTCGTCGCACACAGGCAGCGGGACAAACGTGGGTGCGGCTGCAACCTCTACGCCGGCCGCGCCCCAGCCCACGGCGACGGCCGCGCCCACTGGTCCGGTGAGCGTGCTGCCGGCCCGCGAGCGCGTCTACAATCTGCCGCCACCAGCGCCGGGCCTGATGCAGCCGGCGGTCGATCAGCAGGGCAATGTCTGGTTCGGCGAGATGAACACCAATCTGCTCGGCCGGCTCGACCCCGCCACTGGCGCCGTGACGACCTGGAAGCCGCCGAACGGGAAGTACGGTATCATGCAGACGGCGGTAGACGCGCGGGGCGACGTCTGGTTCACCGAGCAGAACGCCAACTACATCGGCCGCTTCGATCCGGCCCGCCAGACGTTCCGCACCTACCCGCTGGCGCAGGTGGATGGGCACACATCGGGCCCGCAAGACCTGGCTTTTGATTCCTCTGGCAAGCTGTGGTTCACCGAGGTCAGTGCGGGGCGCATCGGCCGGCTTGACCCAGCAACCGGCGCGCTGGGCGCGTGGGACGTGCCGGCGCCTGCCCCCGGCGCGCGTGCCTACCCCTATTCGCTGGCGGCCGGGACCGACGGCACGGTCTGGTTCGGCTACCTCGCCAACGGCGCAATCGGTCGCTTTGATCCGGTCTCGCAACAGTTCACGCTCTACCACGCGGCGAACGCGCAGGCGCAGCTCTTCGCGATGGCGCTGGACGCATCGGGCAAGCTGTGGTTCACCGAGCTGGAGCAGGACGCGATCGGCGTGCTCGATACACACACCGGCCGCGTCGAGGAGATTCCGGTGCCGTCCGCTCTGGGCACTCCAGGCGGCCTCTACGCCATCACCGTGACGCGCAATGGCGACGTGTGGTTCGCCTGCTCCAGCGCCAACGCCCTCGTGCGCTACCAGCCCGCCAGCCACGGCTTCACGTTCTTCCAGCTCTCCACACCGGCCAGCATCCCCTACGGTCTGGCGCAGGACGGCGCCGGGCGGCTGTGGTTCACCGCCGACGCCACCGCGCAGAACTACGTCGGCATGATGCAGCCCTGACGTAACCCGTGCGCTGTCTTGTGCGTGTCTGCGGGCAAGAGTATGCTGCGGTCGGCGGGACGCCATCGAGCGGGCGCGGATGCGGGCGCCGGGGAGCGGGTACGGCATGGGGATCGTGTGGGTCGGACAGGGCAGGCACGAGCGGCACGAGCGACGCAGGCGGCTGGGAGCCGCGCAATCGATCGCGGGCTGGCTGGGCCGCGCCGTGCTGTGGATCGAGCGCCGCGAGGCGCCGGAGCTCATTGGAGCCAAGCCAGTCGAGCGGGCTGAGGGGGAAGCGGCGGCTGAAGCGGTGGGCGAGCGTCGGGCCGAACCACACGCTGAGTCGCCAGGACCAGGCGGCTTCGAGGCGTTCTTCCACGAGCACGAGCGGCGCATCTTCGGCTATCTGGTGCGCCTCACCGGCGACGAGCAGACGGCGCATGATCTGACGCAGGAGACCTTCCTGCGCGCCTGGCTGCACTTCGCGCGCATTGCCCGCTATGATGCACCGGCGGCATGGCTGTTCCGCGTGGCGACCAATCTGGCCGTGAGCCACCGGCGGCGGCGCGGCTCGCCGGTCGGCTCGGCGCAGCTCTTCGGCGACGACTCCGGCCCCGTGCGCTCCGATCCCACGCGCCACTACGTCGAGCGCGACGCCATCCAGCAGACGCTGATGGAGCTCTCCGAGAACCAGCGCGCCGCGCTCGTGCTGCGTGAGGTGTACGGCCTCTCGTGCGAAGAGATCGCGCGCACGCTGGGCATCTCGCGCGATGCCGCCAAGGTGACGCTCTTTCGCGCCCGCGAGCGCTTCCGAGCGCGCTACGCCCAGGCGGCGGGTGAGGCGCCATGAGCATGAACGACAAGACGGTTTCGCTCTGCGCCCTGCACCTGGGCGACGACATGCTCTCGGCCCTGCGCGACGTGGCGCTGCGGCCCCCCGAGGCGGAGCGCGTGGCGGCGCACGTGCCGGGCTGCGTGGCCTGCCAGGTGCGGCTGAGCGCGTTCGAGACGCTCGGTGCGCTGCTGCGCGCGCAGCCCGCCCCGGATCCGCGCCCCAGCGCGCTGATCGAGCTGAACGCGCGCATCCTCACCCGCTATCCGCGCCGCGCGGCCGGTGGGCGCTCCTCCATCCCGCATCCCGGCTCGTGGCGCGGCCTGCTGGCGCTGATCGTCGCGCTGCTGCTGGCGGCGCTCTTTGCGCGCTTCCTCACCGCCGGATTGCACTTCCCGGCCGGCCACCCCACGCCACACATCGCGCCGCACGCGGCCAGCGCGCTGATCGCAAAGGAGTTCCCGTGGCAAGCGAAGACATCCTGACGCTGCCCGCCCCACCCGCGGACGCGCGCCTCGCCTATGGCCCCGACGTGCAGCAGTTTGGCGAGCTGCGCCTGCCGGCAGATGGCGGCGCAGGGCCTCACCCAGTGGTCGTGCTGCTGCACGGCGGCTACTGGCGCGCGCGCTACGATCTGGCCTACTTCGGGCACGCCGCCGCCGATCTCACCGCCCGCGGCTACGCGACGTGGAACCTGGAGTACCGGCGCGTGGGCAACCCCGATGGCGGCTGGCCGGGGATGTTCCTCGACGTGGCCGCCGGCATGGACCACCTGCGTACGCTCGCGACTCAACACCCGCTCGACCTGGACCGCGTGGTGCTGCTGGGCCACTCGGCGGGCGGGCACCTCGCGCTATGGCTCGCCGCGCGCGGGCGCATCAACTCCGCAAGCGCACTCTACACGGCCAATCCGCTCCTGCCAAAGGCCGTGGTGTCGCTGGCCGGCGTGCTCGATCTGCGCCAGGCATCGGCGCGGCACCTGAGCAACGACGCGGTACACGAGCTGCTGGGCGGTCCGCCGGAGCAGTATCCCGAGCGCTACGCCGCAGCCTCGCCTGCCGAGCTGCTGCCGACCGGCGTGCCAGCAATCCTGATCCACGGCACCGGCGACAGCAATGTACCCTACGCGCTCAGCCAGGACTACGCGGACACAGCTCGCAATGCCGGCGACGACGTGGAGCTGGTGACGCTGCCGGGCGTCGGGCACTTCGAGATCGTGGACCCGCGCGCGCCGGAGTGGCAGACGGTCGCCCAGGCCGTCGAGCGCGCGGCGCGATAGCGTAGGGCGCGGTCATGCCGTGCGTACGAAGCCCACAAACGGGAATGACTTCGCATTGTGCGTGAGGACCGTGACACGCGGCGTGGCGCCCGATGCGAGGCTGACGGCGCTGATCGTGAAAGGACCAGTGCCGACGCCAAGCTGATAGCCGGTGGAGAAGATCAGCGTCGTGCCATCCGGCGACCAGCCGGCAACCAACCCGACGCTCTGCTTGAGGGCCACCTGAGTGGCGCTATCGGCGTCGAGGTTGAGCAGCCAGGTAGGCGCCCCCACCTGGTTGGTGGTGACCGCGACGGTATGCGAGCCTGGTTGCCAGGCGAAGGTGTAGAACATGCCCGCCGTCAGCGGCGAGATGTGAGGGAGCGCGCGCACTGCGCCGGTCGCGGTGTCGATCACGTCCGCGGTGGGCGTAAACGGATAGGAGCGGTACGGCCGGCTGTAGAAGAGGGCATCGCGACCATCAGGCGCGAGCGTGACGAAGTATTCCATATTCTGCGAGATCGGGAGCGACGCGATCTGGCGCAACTGGCCGCTGCCGACGTCGAGCGCGGCCAGGACGAACGATGTGCCCCCCTCTGGTACACCCTCGATCAAGATGTGCGTCGCGTCAATCCAGCCGTCGAGCACACGATACCAGCTAGGCCGCGTTCCGGGCACATCCCGCGCCGAACCGCTGGCTACGCTCACGATACTGAACCCACCCTTGTTGTCGCCCAGCGCGATCTCGCTGCCATCCGCCGACCAGAACATCTTGTAGGCAGCAGCCGATTCTCCTGCCACTGACAGGAGTACTGTCTCGCGACCATACGTGCCCACTCCCTGCCTGATCTAACGCATCTGTCTGGCAAATGTTCCCCTGCTTCTCGACTCTCCCACACGAGGTGTGACTTGTCTCACACGCCACGAGCCGCTACGCTATGGGTGCCTCACTTGCGTCGTTACACCACAGCCCCGGAGACACACCCGCCGTGTGGAATGCCCCACTGCTGCGCCACATCCCGCCGTCGCTGCGCTACGCCTCGGGGGCGCTGGCGCTGCTGGCGCTGATCGCGCTGTGGGACGTAGTCTTCGGCGACCGCTTCGCGGGGCTGATCGTGCTCGGCGTGCTGGTCGTCTTCATCGGCCCGGTGGTGCTGCTGGTCGTGCTGCTGCAGCGCGCCCAGCGCCACATGCCGCACGCGCCACCCCCGGCCTCCCCCGCCGACGAGCCGGGCGTCAACGGTCACGGCCGCCACGACTGAGCGCGCGTGATACACTGCGCCCATGAGCACCGATACCAACATCGTTCCAGACGCTAGCGCCGATACACGCGACGATCACGCCCTCGACGATACCATCGCAGCGATCGCCACGCCGCCCGGCGCGGGCGGCATCGGCATCGTGCGCATCAGCGGTCCTGACGCCTTCGCCATTGGCCTGTGGCTCTTCCGCGCCGCCGATCACGCCTATCGCGAGACGCCTCCACCCTCGCATCTGCTGACCTACGGCCACGCCATCGAGCCACAGAGCGGCGAGGCGCTGGACGAGGTGCTGGCGGCCTTCATGCGCGCCCCGCGGACCTACACGCGCGAGGATGTGGTCGAGCTGCACGCCCACGGTGGACCACTGCTGCTGCGGCACATCCTGGCGGCGGCGCTTGCGGCAGGCGCGCGGGCGGCGCGGCCGGGCGAGATGACGCTGCGGGCCTTTCTACATGGGCGGCTCGATCTGGCGCAGGCTGAGGCGGTGATGGCGCTGATCAACGCCGAGTCGGACGCTGGCAGGCGGCTCGCGCTGCGCCAGCTCGAAGGCGCGCTCTCGGCGGCGATCGGGCGGGCGCGGACGGGTGCGGAGGAGGCGTTGACGGCCATCGAGGCGAGCGTAGACTTCCCCGAAGAGGAGGTGCCGGAGCCAGAGCGCGACGCGCTGGCGCGGCTGATCGGCGCCTCCGAGGCTGAGGTGCGGCGGCTGCTGGCGGGCGCGGAGCACGGGCGCGTGCTGGCCGAAGGGCTGCGCGTGGCGATCGTCGGGCGGCCCAACGTCGGCAAGTCGAGCCTGCTCAACGCGCTGCTGCGCAGCGAGCGCGCGATCGTGACGCCGATCGCCGGCACCACACGCGACACCATCGAGGAGCGCGCCGCGCTGGACGGTCTGGCGCTGCACCTGGTGGATACCGCCGGCCTCTCGCCCAGCGAGGACCCCATCGAGCGCATTGGCGTGGAACGCTCGCGGGCGGCGGCGCGCACGGCCGATCTGCTGCTCTTCGTGCTCGACGGCTCGGCGCCACTGGATGCGCTCGACCACCGTGCGGCGGATGACCTGCGCGCGCTGCGCGACACGGCCCAGGCGGAGGACGGCGCACACGCTCTGGCCCCCGTGCTGGTCGCCGTCAACAAGGCTGATCTGCCGCAAGTAGTCACAGTGGCGAATGCTGCCGCCCTCTGGCCGGCCGCGCCAATCGTTCACACATCGGCGGTTGCGGTGGGCGGCACGGAGGCCCTGGAGCGGACGATCGCCGCGCTGGCCGGCGGAGGACAGGCGGCGAGCGAGAGCGCGCTCGTCTCCTCGGCGCGCCACGCCGACGCGTTGCGCCGCGCGGCCGAAGCGCTCGCCGAGGCGCGAGCGGCGCTCGGTGCCGGCATCCCGCTGGACCTCATCAGCGTGGACCTGCGCGCCGCGCTCGACGCGCTGGGCGAGGTCACCGGCGAGACCGCCACTGCCGACCTGCTCGACCGCATCTTCGCGGCGTTCTGTATCGGCAAATAGGCGGTGCGTGTCTCACTCAGCGGGCGTGCCGAGGAACTCGATGGCGGCCTGCTGAACCTGCGGCGACTCGATGATCGTGTAGTGATTGGTGTCGGGGACGACGATCAGGCGACAATCGGGAATCACCGTGCGCAGCCGCTCAGCCTCCTCGGCCGGCAGCACGAAGCCGCGGTCGGGGGCCAGCGTGCCCAGCTCGGCGCGCAGCACCAGAGACGGTGCGCGCACCACCTGCGGCAGTGCCTCGGTGCGCGTGAAGTACAACTGCATGCTCTCTTCTTCGATGGCCGCCTTGGGCACGCGCGAGGTGACGGTGCCGTCGGCATGCACCTCGGCATCGTACTGGAAGTTCCGCTCCCAGAACGGATTCCACTTTACGACCGGCAACTGCCGCATGAGGCCCATGTAGGCGTCGAGCGAGGGATAGACCACCCCCAGGCGCGACACCGAGGCGCCAATGGCCTGCGCGGTGTCGTCTGGGATCTTGCCGCCCGCGTCGATCAGCACTAGCTTGCCGACACGCTGCGGATAGAGGGCGCCCAGGTACAGCCCGATGATCGCGCCGAGCGAATGCCCCACGTAATTGAACGTGCGCACGCCGAGCGCATCGCAGAGGGTGAGCAGGTCGTGCGCGTGGATGCTGATGCTGTATCCGTGAGCTGGCTTGTCGCTCTGGCCGCGGCCGCGGAGGTCCGGCGCGATGACGTAGTGGCCGGCGGCGGCCAGCGCGGGACCCAACTCGGCAAACTCCATGTGGCTGACGGTCAGCCCATGCACCATCAGCACTGCGGGCCGGTCAGGAGTAGGCTCGCCCCAGGTCGCGAAGTGCAGCGTCAGGCTGCCGACGCCGAGATTGATCTCGCGAGCAGCAACGGAAGGGTCCACGGCGGCAATCCTCTCTGTGGTGAACGGCGAGCGCGACGCGGCGCGCATCATCTCTGCCGCAGTATACCTGAGCGTGCCGTCCGCGCCAACCGCGGTGCGACGGCGTGGGGTGCCGCGTGTGATTCCCTCAGGGCTTGCTCGTTGGACCAGGCGCGTATACTGGTGCCGCGATGGGATATCGTCCTGGCGCGAGGGCGCGTGCGGTCGCACGCCACAGCGAGCTTCAGGAGGCGAGTGTATGTCCGACATGTCCCTCAATACTGCCGCTGGCGCACCGGTTGCTCCGCACCGGAACCCATCCGGCGGATTCGCGCGCCATAACCGGGTGTGGATCATCGCGCTCGGCGTGGCTGCGGTCGTCATCTTCATCCTGGCGTATGGCGGCTATTTTCTCGGCTGGAACTGGACCGGCTTCGATGGCAACACCTTTTGGGACTGGCTGAGCCTGTTGATCACGCCGGTCACGCTGGCGGTGATCTCGGTGCTCTTCAGCATCCAACAGAACCAGAAAAGCCTGCTGGCGAGCGAGCATCAGCAGCAGGATAGCGCCCTCACGGCCTGCATGGAGCAGCTCACGCGGCTGCTGGTGGAGCAAGACCTCAAGCGCGCGCCGCAGGGCAGCCCGGTGCGCGACGTGGCCCGCGCGCATGCGCTCACGGCGCTGCGGCGCGTAGATGAGCCGCGGCGCGCGGTATTGCTGCACTTCCTCGACGAATCGGGGCTGCTCGGCAAAGACGCCCCGCTGGTGGACCTGAGCGGCGTCGAGCTGGCATAGGGTCCTCACCCCCAGCCCCTCTCCTCTGCGGAGGCGAGGGGAGGCCAGAGGTGCGATCCTCACTTCTGACCCTGGCGGTGCTGTCTACGAATTGAACCTTCTGCCCACCAGCGCACACCTATTCGTCGGTTATCCCATTGAACGGTCATCGCCTTGGGAGCGCCGGGTGGAGGATGGTGATGCGCGTGAGGCACTATGGCCCTCGATGATCGGCTCTTGCTCGCCAGCATCGCCACCGGCGACGAAGGTGCGCTCCACGAGCTGTACCAGGCTTACGCGCCCAGGCTAACGCGCTACCTCTGGCACCAGCTCGATGGCGATCCGCATGCCGTCGAGGAGGCGCTGCAAGAGGTGTTCATCGCCGTCTGGCGCTCGGCCGCCGGCTTCCGAGGCGAGGCGAAGGTCGCCACGTGGGTCTACCAGATCGCGCACAACGCGGCGCTGAGCGCCCGGCGGCGCCAGCTCCGGCTGTCCTCGCTGGCGCAGGTGCCGATCCCGGAGCCAGGCGAGGCCCCGGACGGCGGTGAGACCCAGCCGGCCTGCGACGATGCCGTGCTCGACCGGCTGGTGCTGGCCGAGGCACTGCGCCAGCTTTCCGAGAAGCATCGCGAGGTGCTGCGGCTGGTCGCCGCCGAGGGCTTCTCGCTCGACGAGGTGGCGCGCATGCTCGACATCCCCTCCGGCACCGTCAAGAGCCGGCTGAGCTACGCGCGGCGGGCGCTGCTGCGCGCGCTGAGCGCAGCACGCGATCCGGAGGCGTCCCACTCATGAGGCCAGAGCTAACGTGCGCCCAGTGCCGCGAGCTGATCCCGCGCTACGGCTCCGGGCTGCTCCCCGATGCGCAGCGAGATGCCGTCGCGCGGCACGTCGCCGGCTGCGAGGAGTGCCGCCGTGAGCTAGCCTTCTGGTCCGCCGTCGGCGATGCGCTGGCCGCGGACGATGCCGCGCAGCCGATCCCGGTCGATCAGGCGCGGGTCTGGGGCAGCGTGCGGGCCGCGCTGGTGCGCGAGCA
>DASVAA010000011.1:0-30147 GCA_036376595.1 Ktedonobacterales bacterium
GGAGATCGACTTCGAGACGATCTGCGACGAGGTATTGGGGGCGAAGTGGATCACCTTGCCGCCGGCGTCCTGGTGCTGGCCGTCGGAGGCGAAGGCCACCGAGAGCACCTCGCCGCGCGCGTGCGGCTCCATCAGCCAGACCGCGGGATACTTCATCGTAAGCTTGCTTCCGAGATTCCCGTCTACCCATTCCATCGTCGCGCCCTCGTAGGCCAAGGTGCGCTTGGTGACGAGGTTGTAGACGTTTTTGGACCAGTTCTGGATCGTGGTGTAGCGCACGCGCGCGTTCTTGTGGACGATGATCTCGACCACCGCGCTGTGCAGGCTATCGCTGGTGTACGTGGGGGCTGTGCAGCCCTCGACGTAGTGGACGTAGCTGCCCTCGTCGGCGATGATCAGCGTGCGCTCGAACTGCCCCATGTTCTGCGCGTTGATGCGGAAGTACGCCTGGAGCGGGATCTCGACCCTGACACCCTTGGGGATGTAGATGAAGCTGCCGCCGCTCCAGACCGCGCTGTTGAGTGCGGCGAACTTGTTGTCGTTAGGCGGGATGACGGTGGCGAAGTACTTCTTGAACAGCTCCTCGTGCTCGCGCAGGCCCGTGTTGGGGTCCACGAAGATCACGCCCTGCTTCTCAAGGTCCTCGCGCACCTTATGGTAGATGACCTCAGATTCGTACTGCGCGCCAACGCCGGCGAGGTACTTGCGCTCGGCTTCCGGGATGCCGAGCTGCTCGAAGGTGTCCTTGATGTCGGCGGGCAGGTCTTCCCAGGTGGCGCCCGCCTGCTCGGTGGGCTTGATGTAATAGTAGATGTTCTCGAGATCGATCTCGCTCAGGTCGCCACCCCAGGTGGGCATCGGCTTGCTGAGGAAGATGTCGAGGCTCTTGTGGCGGAAGTCGCGCATCCACTGCGGCTCGCCCTTCATCACCGAGATCTCCTCCACGATCTCGTGCGAGAGGCCCTTCTTCGCCTTGAAGACGTAGTTCTCCGGCTTGCTAAAGCCCCACTTGTATTCGCCCAGGTCGATGGCGGTATCTGGCTCTGCGCTCACGTGTATTCCTCCCGATGATAGTGTCTTCGGGGTCGGGGACCGCGCGCCCGCCGCATCGCCTGCGCGGAGCGGACGCCGGCGCTCGTGTCCCGCCGGCTCGCGCGAGCCGCTCCGCACCCCGGCGAAAGCCTGCCCGCGACCGCTGTGGCACCCTCAATTCCGAGTACCACACTCGGATATAAGTATGCCACGCGCGGCGGCTTGAGGTCAAGGGCACGGCGAGGCGGCGGCGAATGCGATCCCAAGGACGAGGGCGTACACCGGACGCGATACAGGCCGGCGCCAGCGGGCGTCCACCGGACGCCCCTACGAATCTCCTCCGCGTCCTCCGCGAAGCTCCGCGGACTCCGCGTTCCCCGTATCCTCCCCTAGCGCGCCGGCCCGATCCACACCGTCTGCACGTTGACGAACTCGCGGATGCCGAAGACCGACAGCTCGCGCCCGTAGCCGCTGCGCTTGACCCCACCAAAGGGCAGCCGCGGGTCCGAGGCCGTCATGCCGTTGATGAAGACCGCGCCCGACTCGATCTGCCGCGCGATGCGCCGCCCACGCGCGATGTCGCCGGTCCACAGATTGCCGCCGAGGCCGAACGGCGAATCGTTCGCCAGCGCCACCGCCTCGCGCTCGTCGCGCGCCACCGTCACCGCCGCCGCCGGCCCGAACGTCTCTTCGCGGAAGACCGGCATCTGGGGCGTCACGCCGGTGAGAATCGTCGGCTCGTAGAACGCGCCTGGCCCCGCGATGGGATGTCCTCCGAGCGCCACATGTGCCCCCTGCTCCACCGAGCGGCGCACCTGGTCTTCCAGCGCGTCGCGCAGGTCCGCGCGCGCCAGCGGCCCCACCTGCGTCTGCGAGTCCAGCGGATCGCCCACGCGCAGCTTCGACGCCAGCGCCACAAACTTCTCGACGAACGACTCGGCGATGGCTTCTTCGACGATGAAGCGCTTGGCCGCGATACAGCTCTGCCCGGTATTTTGGAAGCGCGCCTTGACCGCGAACTGCGCCGCGCCGTCGAGATCGGCGTCGTCCAGCACGATGAAGGCGTCGGAGCCGCCTAGTTCCAGCACCGAGGGCTTGAGCGCGCGGCCAGCGGCGCCGCCAACCGCCTGCCCGGCCGAGTCGCTACCGGTCAGCGTGACGGCGGCGATGCGGTGGTCGGCGATCAGTTTGTCCACCTCGCTGCCGCTCACCAGCAGCGTCTGGAAGACCCCCGCCGGCAGGTCGCACTCGCGGAAGACGCGTTCCAGCTCCAGGGCGCACTGCGAGACGTTCGAGGCGTGCTTGAGCAGCGCGGTGTTGCCGGCCATCAGGGCGGGCGCGGCAAAGCGCATCACCTGCCAGTAGGGGTAGTTCCAGGGCATCACCGCCAGCACCACGCCCAGCGGCAGGTACTCGACGTAGCTCTCGGTCGCGCTGGTCGCCACCGGCTCGTCGGCCAGCATGCGCTCGGCGTGCTCGGCGTAGAAGTCGCAGTTCCAGGCACACTTCTCGACCTCCGCCTCGCTCTCGACGATCGGTTTGCCCATCTCGAGCGTGGCGATGCGGGCAAGGGGCGCCTTGTGCGCGCGCAGGTACGCGGCGACGCGGCGCAACGCCTCGGCGCGCTCGGTATAGGAGGTCGCGCGCCAGGTGAGGACTGCCTCGCGGGCGGCGTTGAGCGCGGCGTCGATCTGGCTCTCTGAGAATGGCGCGAAGGTTTCGAGCGGCTCGCCGGTGGCGGGGTTGATGGACTTGAACGACATGCGATAACTCCCTCCTGTGCGCCGCCGGGCGTACACCGTACGCCCCTACGACGACGGCTGGCGGTGGCGCCAGAGGGGATCATACCGTGCGGCGCGCTCATCCGCACGATCACGCATGTGTTTCGCCCGTCAGCTCACAGACGGCTCCTGGCCCCGGATGTACCAGTCGGTATCCGGGCGTGTCTTTGGGAAGCCGCTCGCTCCCTCGTAGATGTCCAGGTAACAGAAGTCCGTAGTAAAGCACTTGTTGTCGGTGTAGGACGAGTGCGTGTAGGGCAGCGGATTCTGGTTGCATTGGGCGGTCGGCTGGCCCTTGTACGGCGCGAGGCCCGTATCGCAGTTGAAGGTCCCCAGCGCCATATCGGGCGGGATTGGGAACTGCGCGCTCGCCGGCCAGTGGTAGTTCTTCAGCGCCCACAGCATCACGTCGTGGAAGACATAGCCCGCGCCGGCCACGCCGATGATGTCGGAGGCCATGTCGGCGGAATTGGCGTTGCCGATCCACGCGCCGACGGCCAGGTAGGGCGTGTAGCCGATGGTCAGAATGTCGCGCGGGCCGGTGGGACCCGACGAGGTGCCAGTCTTGGCCGCGAGGGCGACATTGTAGTTCTCACCACGCGACGGCTCCCAGTGGATCGGGTTCTGGGTCTGGCCGAAGTCCTGCGCGCGGGCCATGTTGTCGGTCAGGATGCTGGTCATCATGTAGGCCGTCTCGGGGCTGATCACCTGCGCGGCCGGTGGGATCGCGGGGGCGCTGTAGGCCACGTTGCCCGAGGCGTCCACCACGCGCAGGATCGCCCGCGCAGGCGCGCGCTTGCCGGCGTCGGCAAAGACCCCGTAGGCGCTGGTGATGTCGAGCAGGCAGACGTCCTGCGTGCCCAGCGCCGTCGTCGGCCCCATATTGTCGGCGGTGATGGAGGGGCAGCCGGGGGTGCTGCCAATGCCGAGCCGCTGCATCATGGTGATGAAGGTCTGCGAATCGTCGGGGGCATCGCCGACGAATGACATCGCCTCAGTGGCCGGGATGTTGAGCGAGTTGCCCAGCGCGTAACGGACTGGGACCGTGCCGTTGAAGAAGTTTTGCGAGTAGTTCTGCGGCACATAGTGCGGCGCGCACGCGGCCGCCGGGGTCTTGTCGGCTCCCGGCGCCGTCTGCGGGAAGCAGACCGCCTCGTCCTTCATCATCGTGCCCGGCGTCCAGCCCATCTGGAAGGCGGTGGCGTAGACCAGCGGCTTGAATGCCGAACCCATCGAGCGGCCGCGGGTCGTGACGTTGACCGCGCCCGCGACAGTCGGGTCCTTGTCGTTGTAATCCACCGAGCCGACCATGCCCAGGATGTCGCCGTTGTGCGGGTCTATGGCGACCACCGCGCCATCGTTGGCGTTGCTGGCGCTGGCAAGCGACGCTTCATAACCACTGCCATACCAGGGATTCGCGTGCGGCTGCTGGATGTAGTACTGGAGGTCCTTCTGGATGTAGTTGTTGAAGTTGAGGTCCAGCGTGGTGTAGACCTTGTAGCCCGCGGTCTCCAGCGAGCTGATGCCGAACTGGTCGGCGAGCTGGTTGACCACGTAGTCCACGAAGTGCGGCGCGCGATTGAGCGCCAGCCCGCTGTCGTGGGTCGCGCCGATCTGCGAATAGTCGTAGATCTTCTGCTGCTCCAGCATCGTCTGTACCTCAGGCACCGCGGCGTTGTACTGGTCGAGCGTGAGCTGCGAGTCTGCGTCACAATACGCCGACGGCCCCCCCGAGCAGCCGTACTTGAGCAGGTCCTGCAGCACCAGCTTGGCACGGCAGAAGTCGAGCCACTCGTGCCCATGCGTGGTGTACCAGTCGGGTCCGAAGCCGGAGATGAAGTAGTTCTCGTTACACTCGTGGCCGGGGACGTAGGGATCATCCCACTGCGCTATCGGACACGGCGCCTTCGAGCAGGTGTACTGCGGCGGGTAGTAGATCGTCGGGTTGTTGGGCAGCGCGACCAGCAGCGCGGTCTGCGCCCAGTCGAGCTGCTCGTTGGCGTACGTTTTGACGCTGTGGTCGGGGTTCTCGATCGGCGAGATGTGGTAGTAGTAGCGCGCCGCCGACTCGATACCCTGGTAGAGGCCGCTGTAGTCCACGGTGTTGAGGTAGTACTCGAGGATCTGCGCCTTGGTGTAGTTCTGGGTCACGCCGTAGGCCAGAATCGCTTCGTTGATTTTGCGGGTGTAGGACTTGGTGCTGTCCTTGAGCACGATGTTCTTGACGAGCTGCTGCGTGATCGTCGAGGCGCCCTGCGCCGCGCCGCCCGCCTTCACGTCAACGGTCGCGGCGCGGATCGTCGCCAGGAAGTTGATGCCCACGTTGGTGTAAAACGTGTTGTCTTCGGTGTCGATCGTCGCCCACTGCACCTTGGGGTTGATGTGGGCCAGCGGCACATAGAAGTTGAACTCGCTGTTGCCGCGGATCACGGCGATGGGGATACCGTTGCGGTCGTAGATCGTGCTATTCTGGGCGTTGTGCAGATTGGCGATGGCCTGGATGTCGGGAACGTGAAGCTGGTAGTAGCCGGCAGCGTAGTAGACGCCGAAGCCTCCACCGGCCGCGGTCGCCACCGCCAGCACGATGCCGCCCAGCACGCCGGCGAGGTAGAGGATTGGGTTGCGCTGCACGCGCCCCAGGCGCCACTTGCGCGCCACCAGCCGGATGCGCGAGCGGCGATAGGCTTGCGCCCGCAGCTTCTCGACTTCGTCGGCCGGCAGGCTAGTTCTCGGCGGCAGCGAGCGCCTTCCCACGCCGGCAGCCCCGCCGGCACCACGCGGTCCGCTTTGCGGCCGGGCGCTGCGACGCGGCAGCATGGTGCTGATCTGGCGCGACATCGTGCGCGAGACGTCGCGCGCCAGCTCGCGCATCGAACGGCGCGGCGCGCGATCCGGCGGCCCGCCGGCCCCATCGCGGATCACAGGGCGCGCGTTGGACTGTCCGCGGGCCCGGCTCGGCGGGTGCCCGTCGTACGGGTCGCCGCCGTTGGCGTATGGGCGGCCGCCGTTGCCATTGCCGTTCCCACCGCCGCCGCGCCCGTTGCCATTGCCGTTCCCACCGCCGCCGCGCCCGTTACCATTGCCGTTCCCACCGCCGCCGCGCCCGTTACCATTGCCATTGCCGCCGGGACTGTACGGGCGGCCGCCATCGCGCGGATCGGAGCCGCGAGAGGCGCCATCGCGCCCGGGACGCGGGTCGCTGCCGCGCGTGCGCGGCGCGGGAGACATGCCGGCGCGAGGAGCCATCATCTCGCGCGCGCCTCGGCCAGGTGCGGGCCGATCGTAGTCTGCGCGGCCGTCTCGCGCGCTTCCGCGGTTGCGGTCGGAATAGCCGTCTCGCGCATCCCGCCCCATCGAGCATCCTCCCTCCGCTGCAAGCCAAACCATCCAACGCGTGCGCTCCGTGCGTACCAGGCGCCGACATTCTATGCCCCGGCTCCTCGGGGTGCAAACGCATGAGAAGATCAGGCGGGTTGGGTGCTGCGTCAGGATAGCAGAGGTGCGACGTTGACCCCACCCCCAAACCCCTCGCCCCGCTCCCGCGGGGCGGCGGAGGTTGCCGTAGATGCGCATGGTATGCGCCCACCGAAGCCGAGCGCGGTATAGTCCCCTATGCATGCGCGCGACACGGCGCAACACGACATAACGCGGCCAGACGACGGGGAGGGACAAGGCGCGATGAGCAAGCGACACGGAGACGACGACGACGATCAGCAGCGGCACGCGGTGCGGCAAGAGGCAGGCTCCGATAATGCCGATAATGCCGATAATGCCGATGCGGAGGGCGCGCCGACGCCCTTCTTCGAGTATTGGAACCGGATGGACATGCTAAGCTGGATGGGAGCGCGGATTACCGAGAGCGCCGACGGCCACGCGACGGTCTACTTCGAGCCGAGTCCACATCACCGTGGCGCGGGCGTCGGCAGGCGGGCTGTCACCGGCGCCGTCCAAGCGTACATCTTCGACATCGTCACCGGCGCGGCGGTCGCCTCGCTGGCGCGCGGCACGCGGCCACAGGTGACGGTCAAGCTGGATGTGACCTTCGAGCACCCGGCCTACGACGCCCCGCTGACGTTTGAGGGGCGCGTGCTGAGCGGCGGCAAGCAGATCTTCTTCGTCGAGGGCACCTGCCGCGACCGCAACGGCGTCGTCACCGCGCGCGCCACTGCCATCTACCGCCGCTTCGAGAAGCGCCTCCAGCCGCCGCCAGAAACGGAGTGACGGAGCACGCGGAGTCCGCGGAGGTCCGCGGAGAACGCAGAGCAGAGCAGAGATTCACCACAGAGGAAACGGAGGGAACGGAGGAGAGAGCAGAGAGGGAGAGAGCAGAGAGAACGGGGGAAAGTGAAGAGCAGCGATTGACCGCCGCGCGCGTTTCGGGCATAATGCGCACAAGACGCGCCGCTCGCATGCACTTGCGGTGCCCGTAGCCAAAGCCACGCCAAGCGAAGCGAAGCGAAGGGAGGTCCGCGTGCGACAGATCGCCGGGTCGGGCAGCCGCGCGCTGCTCTACGGTGCCTTCGCGGTGCTGCTGGTGCTGCTGCTGGGCGGCATGGACGTGCTGTTCTTCTCGATCAAGAACCCTGGCCCGCTCCCAGCGCGCCACTACTATCTCGCGCTAGGCGACTCGCTCGCCTTCGGCTACCAGCCCGACTTCAACTTCTCCGACGGCTATGCCGCGCAGGTCTTCGGCGCGCTGCAAAAGACCGGCGTGACCGATCTCGTCAACTATGCCTGCGCCGGCGAGAGCACATCCACCTTCATCCAGGGCCACTGCATCGCCCGCGTTGCCAAGCACATCGAGTATGCGGGTCCGCAGCTCGACGCGGCCACCACGTTCATTGCGCAGCACCGCGGCACCGTCAGCCCCGTGACGCTCGAACTCGGCTCGAACGACGTGCTGCCCGACTTCGACGTGACGACCTGTACCGCCGCGCCCAGCGCCGATGCCGACCTTGCCACGCTGGACACCGATCTGACGCAGACCATCCTGCCACGGCTGCAAGCCGCCATCACCGCGGCCGGAGGACCCGCCGCCAACAGCCTGCTGCTGCTCAACTACTACAACCCGTTCGTCAAAGCCTGCCCCAACTCGGTCAGCTTCGCGCACCTGCTCAACGATCACCTCGCCGCCGACGCCGCGCAGCTCAAGGTGCCGCTGGTGGACGTCTACTCGGCCTTTGGCGGCGACGACCACATGGCCGACCACATCTGCGACTGGACGTGGGTCTGTGATGCTCAGTTCAACCACGACGTCCACCCCACCACCGCCGGCTACGGCGTCATCGCGCAGGCCGTCGAGCGAGCGCTGGGCTATCCGGGCGCCGGCCCCAGCCTCAGTCCCGTGCAGCAGAACCAGCCGCCGATCCAGAGCAATCCGCCCAGCGCCGTGCTGCCCCGCTGGAGCGTCTGAGCGGCGTGAGTGGCGCAGGCCCAGATCCAATCCAACGTGCTCGTGTTCAAGTGTTCTGAGGAGACGCGCATTATGGCAAAGCCGATTGATCGTGGCGACATCTTGCGGCTGGTCGTGCTGGGGATCGCGGTGCTGCTGGAGAGCGCCGCCCTGCTGAGCGTGGTCCTCAATCTCGCGCTCTTCCCCGGCCAGATCTACCCCAACATTGCCAATATCGCCGCGTACCTGCTGCCGATCATCGTCGGTTTGCTGAGCAAGCGGCTGGATACGGCGCTGGTGCTGGCGGTGCTGCCGTTCATCATCCTGGCCGCGATCTACCTCGCGCGCTTCGCCCCGTTGTGGACGGTGGACCTGGTGCAGCTGGGCGTGCTGGCGCAGCGGGCCGCCAACCTGATCCTGATCCTCGGCCTGCTCGGCGCCTTCGGCTGGCTCGTGCGGCGCGTCCTGTCGCGCCTGCCGTTCGCGCCGTTCGCCGCCAAAGGGGCGTGACGGGTATACTGGTGTACTATGGCGACTCACGTAGGGCGCGGCGAGTTGCCGTGCGTGCGTCCCGATCGCCGCGATCCCGTGCCGTGTCCTGGCCCCACCCTGATGCTGCTAGATTGAGCGAGATTCTATGCCCGATGTGCGCTTCGACACCTGCTACCGCTACGACGACCTGACCCGCATCCTGCGCGCCTACGCCGAGGAGTATCCCAACCTCGTGCGCGTCGAGAGCATCGGCACGAGCCACGAAGGGCGCGACGTGTGGCTGCTGACCGTCACCAACGCCGCCACCGGACCCGATACCGAGAAACCGGCCTTCTGGGTGGACGGCAACATCCACGCCAGCGAGGTATCGCCTTCCACCGCCGTGCTCTACCTGCTGCACACGCTCGTCACGCAGTATGGCACCGACCCCGACGTCACCCGTGCGCTCGATAGCCGCGCATTCTACCTCTGCCCGCGCGTCAACCCCGACGGCGCCGAGTGGGCGCTGGCCGACCACCCCAAGATCATCCGCTCCAGCACGCGGCCCTATCCGTATGACGAGGAGCCGATCGACGGGCTGGAGACCGAGGATGTGGACGGCGACGGGCGCATCCTGCTGATGCGCGTGCCTGACCCGAACGGCCCGTGGAAGGTCAGCGAGCAGGAGCCGCGGCTGCTGGCGCGCCGCGAGCCGACCGAGACGGGCGGCACGTACTACCGTGTGCTGCCCGAGGGGCGCATCAAGGACTACGACGGCGTCGAGATCCATGTGCAGCCGCGCAAAGAGCGGCTCGACCTCAACCGCAACTTCCCCTTCCAGTGGCGCGGCGAGCACCAGCAGTCCGGCGCTGGCCCGTACCCCACCTCGGAGCCGGAGGTACGCAACCTCGCGGCGTTCATCACCGCGCACCCCAACATCACCGGCGGCATCGCCTTCCACACCTACGGCGGGCTGCTGCTGCGCCCGTACTCGACCCAGGCCGACGAGACCTTCGCCGCCGAAGACCTGTGGACCTTCCAGAAGCTGGGCGAGAAGGGCACCGAGATCACCGGCTACCCCAACATCTCCACCTTCCACGACTTCCTCTACCATCCCAAGGAAGTCACCACCGGCGCCTGGGACGACTGGCTGGTGGATCACCGCGGCGTCTTCTCGTGGACCGTCGAGTTGTGGAGTCCGCAGCGCCAGGCTGGGATCACCGATTACAAGTACATTGACTGGGGGCGGGAGCACCCGTTCGAGGACGACCTCAGGCTGCTCAAATGGAGCGACGAGCAGCTCGACGGCAAGGGTTACGTGGACTGGTACCCCTTCGAGCACCCCGAGCTTGGCCCCGTCGAGCTGGGCGGCTGGGACTCGCTCTACGCCTTCCGCAATCCGCCGGCGAAGTTCCTGGAGCACGAGATCAGCCCCTTCCCGCGCTGGATTCTCTTCTCGGCGCTGGTCTCGCCACGGCTGGAGCTGCGCGAGGCGAGCGCGACGCCGCTGGGCGGCGACACGTACCGCGTGCGGCTGGTGGTCGAAAACACGGGCTGGCTACCAACCTATGTGACCAAGCTGGCGCTGGAGAAGCAGCTCACGCGCGGCGTGATCGCCGAGATCGCGCTGCCGGAGGGCGCGACGCTGGCATCGGGCAAGCCACGCGAAGAGCGCGGGCAACTGGAAGGCCGCGCCTACAAGCCGCCGGCGCCGATCGGCTGGAACGTGGCTGATCCGACCGACGATCGCCTCAAAGTCGAGTGGGTGGTACGCGCGCCGGCAGGTGGGACGGTCGATCTGGTGGCACGCCACGAGCGGGCGGGCACCGTGCGCGCGGCGGTGGAGCTGCCGCGCGCTTAGCGTTCGCTAGCCGTTCGGCGTGGGCGCGGGGACGGTGGCGCCGAGGGTGATGGCGTCAATGCGCCAGTTGCCGTTCTCTTTCAGCATCGAGAGCGTCTGCACCTGGCCGACGCTGGTGTTGCCGCGCCGCACGATGATCATCACGATGGTGCCGCGGTTGCCATTGGTGGTGCTGGTTTTCACAGTGTAGCTATCCACGATGCCAGTGGTGGTGTCGAGGCTGGCGTAGGTGTTGGCGAACGCGGACTCGGTGAGGTGGTCCTGCGCGCTCGCCGTCAGATAGCCGTAGGCCTGCTGGTAGTCGCGGTCGTGGAGCGCGCTGAAGTAGTTTTCGGCGGTAGAGGTGGGGTCGCTGAGCTGGTTCGAGAGAAAGGCAAAGGTGGCGATGGTCAGGACCACGGCAAGCACGGCCACGGCGCCCGCGCCGACGAGGATCATGGTGATCTTGGCCGAGCGTTTCTTGGGCAGTGCGTCGAGGGTGTTGCGGTGATTGCTCGATGCCGCCGAGAGCTTGCGCATCGCCTGGCTGATGTCAGATCGCGCATGCAGCTCGCGGCGCCGCTGCTCGACACGATCGGCCAGCTCGGCGCGATGTTGGGGATCGTTCATGCCCTGCTGCCCCCTCAACTCAGCCGTACGCTTGGATGACGCCTGTGTCCGCAGTATACTGGCTGTCCGGGCTTCTCCGCAACGCGGCTGGTACGACTGGTACACCCGGGGGAAGTGAGCCGAGGGTGCCGGGCAGGCGGTTAAATCCGCGCCTTGGGTGGCGAACGGGCGTCCACTGGACGCCCCTACACGACCGCGAAACCTGCCGGCGCGGGTGAGGAATGGCCCAAATGACGGGGCGCCATGGTCTCCGCGATGAGACCCATCAGGCCGCCGGTGGTGCGGGATATACTGACGGGCATGCGAGACATCACGACCGCCGCGGACCTCACCGAGCAGATCAAGGAGCGCGCCTACGCGCTGGGCTTTGATTTGGTGCGCGTCACCTCCGCCGAGCCATTTCCCGAAAAGGAGCGCGCGCTCAAGGAGCGCATCGCCGCCGGGCTGATGGACGGCCTGGACTGGTTCACCGCCGCCCGCGCCGAGGTGGCGAGCGATCCGCGGGCGCTGCTGCCCGCCGCGCGCACGGTGATCACGCTGGGCACCTTCTACCTGACCGATGCGCCGGCAGACCGCACCGCGTCCGGCGCGCCACACGGCCGCATCTCGCGCTACGCCTGGGGCGACGACTACCACGAGGTGAGCCGCGCGCGGCTCGACCAGCTCGCGGCGTTCGTGCGCACGCTGGCCCCTCCTGGCGACGAGAAGACGATCCCCTTCGTGGATACGGGTCGCATGATCGACCGCGCGGTGGCCGAGCGGTCGGGGCTGGGCTGGTACGGCAAGAACACGATGATCCTCACCAAAGGCTGGGGATCGTGGGTCTTCCTCGCCTCGCTGGTGACGAGCCTGGAGCTAGAGCCGGACGCGCCGCTGGCCGCCAACTGCGGGCGCTGCACGCGCTGCCTGGAGGCCTGTCCCACCGGCGCGTTCGTCGCGCCCTACGTGCTCGACAACCGGCGCTGCATCTCGTATCTGACCATCGAGCTGCGCGGCGCGATCCCGCTGGAGCTGCGCCCGCTGATCGGCAACCACATCTTCGGCTGCGACATCTGCCAGGAGGTCTGCCCGGTCAATCACGTGGCCGAGCGGCGGATGCGCGCGGCGGGCACGCTGGGCCGGCGCGGCGAGCGATTGGAGTTCCAGCCGCGGCCTATCACCGGCTCCAGCCCTGAACTGATTCCGCTGCTGGCACTGACTGAGGAAGAGTTTCGCGAGCGCTTCCGCCACAGCCCCATCAAGCGGGCGAAGCGCCGTGGGCTGCTGCGCAACGTCTGCGTGGCGCTGGGCAACCTGGGCGATCCGGTCGCCATCCCGCCGCTGATCGTGGCGCTGCGCACGCACGATGAGAGCCTGGTGCGCGGCCACGCCGCCTGGGCGCTTGGGCGCATCGGCGACGACGAGGCGCGCGCCGCGCTGGAAACCGCACTGGGCGCAGAGCAGGATGGCTCGGTGCGGCAGGAGATTCGGTGCGCGCTGGGGATGCTCGGCGATGCCGCCGGGCGTCCACCGGACGCCCCTACGCGAACGTGACGCACAGCCGAGGGGCGCATGCCATGCGCCCCTCGGGATTCTCCTTCGCCTTCTCAGTTCCTTCCCCTCTATGCCTCCGCCTCGTCCAGCTCGTTCGCCACGCGGTTGACCTCGTCCAGCGTCTGGCCGCGCGCCCGCTGGAGGCGCTCTAACCGCTTCTGGAACTGGAGCACGGCGTACTGCATGCTCTCTTCCCGCGGCACGTCGAAGGGCAGCTCGTCGCCCTCGTCGTTCTCGTAGGATTCGGTGACCACTCCCAGCGCCAGCGGCAGCAGCTCGTTCATGCGCGCCTCCAGCGCCTCCCAGGCGACGTCGCCGTGCTCGGCCATCAGCCGCGAGAGGAAGTAGACCGCAAACGCGAGGTGGCGCGATTCGTCGCGCTTGATCAGTCCCACGAGCCGCTGCATGCCGGGCATCAGATGGTTGCCGGTCAGCGTGCGCTGGTAGCCGTAGTAGCCGGTCTCAGCCAGCACGCCCTCGACAATCAGGTTGTAGGTCACCGAGGCGCGCACCTGCGCCACCGGCGAGGAATCGGTCAGCAGGCGGTTCATCGCGTCTGGCAGCTCGTCGTAGAAGATGCGGGTGTAGCTCGGCCCGTGGTAGCGACTCAGATCGCTGTGCTCTTGTGCCACGACGTCGAAAAAGCGGCGGAAGCCCTCGACGTGCTTGGCCTCCTCGAAGAGGAACGACGTCAGGTACATCTCCTCCTCGATGCGCCCCTCGCGCGCGACCGTCATCAACAGCGGCAGCAGATCCAGCGTGACCGACTCCTCGCCCGCCAGGAAGAGCGCCCCCTGCTGCAAGAGCGCCTCGCGCTGCATGTCAGTCAGCGTCTGCCAGTCCTCGATATCTTGCGTGAAGTCAATATCCTGCGGGTTCCAGATGCCAAGCTTCTTGGCCTTGTGCCACAGCCGCATCGGCGGCAAGTCCTGGCGTAGACCGCGCTCGCTGGTGGTTGCGAAGACCCGATGGGCCGCATCTGCTGTCATCGCCGGCTACTCCTCGCTGCGTCCGCTCTGTTCCCGACGTGCGCCATCGGTCCGAGTCTACCACGGACGCCGCGCGGTCGCGGCGTAGCCAGCAAACACGTGGGCGCCCAGCCGGCAAGCGTGAGAGTTTTTCCATGTTACGGTCACGTTCCCTCAAGGTTGGCGGGCTAGTGTGTAGGGCAGCGGCAGGAAACGCGCCGCGGACCAACCGACAACCGTGAGAGGGAGGAACAACCACCATGCTGACACTGAGACTGCGACTGGTGCCGACGGCACCCGACGATACCGCCGATGGGCATATGGATGAGGTGCTGCTCGCCGACGGGCAGGTGCTTGCCGTGCCGCGCGGCAATCTGGCCGCTGCCAAGGCGCTGCTGGCCGCGCAGAAGGCCGCCGTGCGCCGCGTAGGCGGAACCCCGGCGCCCACGGCAGCGTCGTATTCGCATCGCAACGACATGACGGGCTTGGACAGCGGCGTGCGGCCCGTAGAAGCGCGCATCGAAGAGCCGCTGCGATGGCTGCGTGCCGAGGAGATGCGCGCCGAGAAGGCGAGCTGACCGCTCGCCGGCTCCGTCCGCGAGAGAGAGTTGGGCATCTCACATCCTGTTGGCCCCGCACCCCAGACGCGCCAGTATGCGTACAATCAGTACCAGCGAGTGGCGCCATTGGGTGGTGCGGGGCCGCTCGCCGTCATCGGGACCGCGCCACCGGACGACCATGGAGGAGGGACCGCGCGATGCTCGCTGCCGCCGTGCGTCCACCGGGCGCCCCTCCACAGGCCATGCTGGCATCCGCTACCTCGGCGCTTGCCCAGGCGCTGCCGGCGCTGGCGCCCGCGGTGGTCGGCTTTGCCCTGGCGGCCGCGTTGACCTTTGCGCTGAGCCTGCTCATCGCGCGGCTCTGCGTGTACTGGGGGCTGCTGGACCACCCCGCCTCGCGTCGCATCCATAAGCGGCCCGTGCCGCGGCTGGGCGGTATCGCGATCTTCGCTGCCGTGGCGGTGGTCGCGGCCCTGCTGGTGCGCCCCGCCAACGCCTACGAGGCGCGCGTCTACGGCGGATTCTTCGTCGCCGGGGTGCTGATCGTCGCCGTGATGGCGGTGGACGATGTGCGCGGGCTACCGCCGCTGCCGCGGCTGGGCGTGCAGACCCTTGCGGCGCTGATCGCCATGTTCCCCCTGGGCCACGGCACGCTGATCGAGGTGATCCACAATCCGCTGGTCTCGGCGGCCGGCGGGCATATCTTCCTGCCGCTGTGGATTGCCGTGCCCTTCACCTGGTTCTGGATCGTGGGCCTGATGAACACGATCAACTGGGTGGACGGCGTAGACGGGCTGGCCGGCGGCGTGGTAGGCATCACGGCGCTGGTGATGGCCGCCATCTCGTGGCTGCTGGGGCAGCACTCTGCGGCACTGCTGTGCGCCATCGTGGCCGGCGCGACGCTGGGCTTCCTGCCGCTGAACTGGCACCCCGCGCGGATGTTCATGGGTGACTGCGGCGCGATGTTCCTGGGGCTGGCACTGGCGGTGCTCGCCAACGTTGGCGGCGCGCGGCTGGCGATGATGCTGATGCTGCTGGGCCTGCCAATCCTCGATACGGCGCGGGTCATTCTACGCCGCCTGCGCGAGGGCCGCTCGCCGCTGCGCTTCGACCGTTCGCACCTGCACTACCGCCTGATGGCCGGCGGCTTGGGCCAGCGCCAGATCGCGCTGATCTTTTACGCCATCACTGGCGTCTTCGGCGCCGTGACGATCCTGGCGGCCTACCTGGAGACGCGGCTGGGCTTTTTGCGTGTGCGGGTGGCCGGCGTGCCGCTGGGGGTGAGTGAGCTGCCCACGCTGCTCGGGCTGGCCGCCGTGGCGCTGGTGAGCGCCGGCATCTGGCGCCTGGCCGCCGCGCGGCGCAAGCGCACCGGGGTGCCGCCGGGCGCCTCGTTCGCCTCTCTGCCGCCTCCATCGCCAGTAGATGGGCGTCCACCGGACGCCCCTACGACACAGGCTCGCCGCCCTGACACTGCACCGCTCCGGCCCTCCCGCCGGAGTGCAACCCGGAGACCGTACCCGCGCCCGCGCTTCACCACATCGTCGTCGCCGTCTCCGTCGCCCTCGACCTCCGGCACGCATCGCCGGCCATAATCGTGCTGGCTTGCGCGAAGGGCCGGCGGATACTTTCGCGGCCACGCGCCTGCTTCGCGGCGGGCACGCCCGCGCGCTAGCGACACCACAAAGTTATGACGAGAGAGTCAGGTGCTGAGAAGGTTCCGGCGGGAAGTTCAGGATAGCACGGTCGCCGTAGACTTCAAGAGCTGCCGCATCGTAGGCTCGTGCCGCTTCTTCAGCAGTGTCGAACATCCCCAGGTGTTTCGCTATCCCAGCGGCATGTAACCCAGCGCACCAACGTCGCCCAATGCGTCTGACGCCCCGATAGCCGGACGAGTTTGATGCCCGCAAGCGGCGAGGCGGACGCACCCATGCGAGGACCTGTTCTACAGGGTGATTCAGTTGTGCCCTGTCGCCGTACAACGACAGCGCTACTTTGTCATAGGCGAAGGCAGCTTCTTCAGCGGTCGCGAATGAGCCCAATTGGTATCGGTGCTTGTGATGTTTGATCTCGGCCAGCCACCGGTTGCCGCACGGAGCCACGCCCCGGAAGCCGCTCATGGCCTTTCTGCCGTACCGCCTCGGTGGTTCAGTCCATGCCAGCACGTCATTGCGTGGGTGATTCAGGCGGGCAAATTCTCCGTATGCACCGAGCGCTGCCTTGTCGTAGGCGAACGAGGCGTCTTCCTCACTATCAAAGTAGCCCAGGGTCTGGTTGTCCAGCCGTGCCTCCCAGGTGTGCAGCCCGAGCCGCCGCACACCCTTATACTTCGATGCGCCACCGCTTCGAGGGCGCACGTTGCGCATATTGTCAGTTTGGGTTGCTTCACGCAGGTTCGCACGACGGTTGTCCAATCCATCACCGTTGATGTGGTCAACGACCATGCCTGGCTTGATTGGTCGGCCCAGTTTGCGCGCCAAGATAATGCGATGCATTACGTGTTGGCGCGGCACTCCCTCGCTTACGGTCTTTCTCGCCGCGTACCGTCCAGCTTGCAGCGTCCAGCGATGCGCTGCCAGATCGCAATCGGCAACATCGATCTGCACCTGTAAGCCCTTATTGATCGGGATGAGGGCCGTAGTGGGATCATCGTCGCGTATGGTGTACACGGGAGTCGGGGGCCGCAGCGGTATGACATAGCAGTGGGAGTGCCGGTTGAGGGCGTTCTCCGAGACGGTGGCTTCACGGAGATTTGCCCGCCGGTTGTCAAGGCCGTTGCCATTGATGTGATCGGCGACCATGCCTGCGCGAATCGGCCGTCCGATTTTCCGCTCAAGCACCAGGCGATGCATGCTATACGCTTGGCGTTTCTGGCCTCGTTGAGTTGGGCGGGACCCGTGCCGAACAGCGTATCGGCCACGGCATAGATATCATCTGAAGCTGCCGAGATCGGCGTCCTGAGGGTCAACCAAGGCACTGAGTCCACAGGAGAGCGTGATCTCTACGACAGCGGAATCCTCCTCGTCGGGCGCAACGTCGGATGGTACAACGGTCACAGCGCGATCCTCCTAGGAGAGTAGACGGAGCTTACGCCGCTCAGACCTGAGTTTTGCCGGGATCACTATATCATTCTACCGGCGATCTCTGAAAGTGCCGTGACTGACCCGCTGCTTACACCGTTGCCAGGGCCTCCTGTGCGCGCCCGTACGGACCAAGCCGTCAAAGCCGATACGCGGCCGCCGTAGGCATGGAGGTCGAGCACGGTGGGGATACATTGATCGCCGCGCCCGTGCTAACAAGTGCACTTACGCAGAGGCGCTGGGCGCAGACGAGCCGCCCGCGCTGATCGTAGCCAGCGAAGGCGCCTTCTCGCCCGCGCTCGCCGCAGGGGCTGCGGCGAGCGCCTGGAGTTGGCGCAGGATGTCGAGCATTACCTCGCCCTGTCGCTCAATCTGCGCCGCTTGCTGCTCCAGATGCAGCAAGATCGCTTCGACCTCCTGCTCGGCCTTGGTGTTCACCTCGAAGTCGGCCTGCGCACGAATCTCGCTATGCCGGCCTTGTAGGTTCTGGCCGACCATGAGTAGAGGCATGAGGAATATTTGGATCATGTTCGAGATGAAGAGCCATAGCACGAAGGCTGGACCTGGATCCCAGCGCAGGTTGCGGGGTGCAAGCGCATTGAAGCCCAGCCACACGACCGTCCAGGCGAAGATGATCAGAAAGAAGCCAAAGGTGCCCACACGATCTGTGACAAACACGGCCACCCTATCCAGAGGAGACATGCGCTCGGCGGCCTCTTGATTGACGTTGCGCACGGCACTGTGTTGGTGGCGCACGTGGGCGACCAGCTTGTGTGTGCCGTCAAAGACCTCGTGCTCGGCCATCTCCACATCAGCGCCCAGGTCTCGCAGCCGCTGCTCCATACTCTCGGCCGCGCTCGACATGGTGGCCTGGCTCCGCGCCGTGCCCTTATCCTGGCGCTGCTGTGGACGCGAGCGCGTCTGCCCCATGGTGGTGGTGCCGCGAGACGGCGTCTGCTGACGCTGACGCGCGCCATTTGCGATCTTGCCGGTAGAGCTGGCCGCCCCGCGCTGTCGTCCCCTGCCGTGGCCGCGTCGCCCAGAATTGTTGCCCATGCCGCTTACCTCCCACTGCTCCCCGCTGCTCTCCGCTCCTGTGAAATACGTCACACCTCGTCGTCCACCGTTCGTACCTCAACATAAGTATGTAAAGTGTAGCCGAGATCGTTCGTTATGCCAAATACCAAGACGTTTCGGCGCGGGCGCCGGCCTCGCGGCGGCGCATGTGCTACACTGTGGCTTCCGGCGCCGCGGCCGGTTGCGGACGGTGGACTGTGACGCGCATTCGTCGCGTGTTGTTAGCGTGTCTTGGCGCCATGTGTTGTCGTCACGCGGTGTGATAGAGCAAGCAGTACCCTTGGCACAGCACTGCGCGCCGCGTTAGACTATCGTGTGGACGCGGCTGGAGCCGCGTGGCGGATTGGCACGCCCCTCGCCGGGTTCGCGAGCGGCGCGAGATGGCGGTGGCCTGGCATACTATTTGGTGTTCTCCGCCCGATGCATCGGCTGAACCAGGATCAGCGCGAGCGTAGGAAGGACTGCCCCGGCGCAGTGTAGCGACCGGACAAAGCATGTACGCCCTCATGACGGCGCGCGGTGTGCATGCGGCAGGAGGCAACCAAGGGGTAGGGGCGTGCGGCGTTCGCCGGGCGTCTGACGGACACCCGGCGGCGATAGGCATTTGCCAGCATGGCAGGCCATCGTCTCCGGCGCACGAGCGCACGGAGCGGCATGCTCCGCGCGTGAATGGAGGGATGAGCCGCGTGAAGCAGAAGCCGCGCCGCCAGCTTCCTCCTCTCCTGTCGCTGGTCGTTCCCACCCGCAACGAGCGTGACAACGTCGCGCCGCTCGCCCGGCGCGTGGCCGCGGCTCTGGCCGCCGTCGAGTACGAGTTGATCTTTGTGGATGACAGCGACGACGAGACGCCTGCCGCGATCCGTCGCGTGATGGCCGCCGACCCCTGCGCGCGCCTGCTGCACCGCGAGCCACGCCAGCGCGAGGGCGGCCTCTCGTCGGCGGTGGTTGCCGGCATCCGGCAGGCCCGCGGTGCCTTTGTCGCCGTGCTCGACGGCGACTTGCAGCACCCACCGGAGCTGCTGCCGCAATTGCTCGCCGCCGGCCAGGACAGCGATATCGTCGTCGCCAGCCGCTACGTGCCGGGCGGCGGCAGCGGCGGCCTGGACGGCTTCACGCGCCAGCTCGTCTCGCGCGGCAGCAAGCTCGCCGCGCAGGCGCTCTTCGCACGCGTGCGCACGTGCACCGACCCCATGAGCGGCTTCTTCCTCTTCCGTCGTGAGGTGGTCGCCGGGGTAGATCTACGCCCGGTTGGCTTCAAGATTCTGCTGGAGATCCTCGTGCGCGGACGGTGGTCGCGCCTGACCGAGATCCCCTATCAGTTTGACGCCCGCGAGTCGGGCGAGAGCAAGGCCGGGCTTGACCAGGGAGTTGCCTACCTGCGTCACCTGCGCGACCTGCGCCTGCGCGGGCGTCGCGGTCATGGCGCCGTGCGCTACCGCCTACCGCGGTCTGCCGTCGGTCCGGATGACCCGCAACCGCTCGACGACGGCCTGCCTGAAGACCCTGAGATTGCCTGCAAGCGCCGCCGCCGCCTGCTGTGGACCATCGGGCTGATGGCGCTGGCGCTCCGGCTGGTGCTGCTGCCCGTGGGGCACTGGTGGGATATCACCGTTGACTACAACGTCTTCATCGATCTGATCCACAACCGCTCGCCCTACGGCACCATGGCCTACCTCACGCACATCGCGCGCGCCTCCGGCTGGGATTTCAACTACGAATACTACGCCTACCCGCCGGTGCCGCTCTACATCTACTATCCACTCGCCCAGCTCTATGGCCTGCTGCATCCCAATGCCCACTACTTCATCACCGTCTCTGGCTCGTTCGCGATGCCCAGCCTGCCGCTGGATTTCTTCCTGCTGCTCAAGCTGCCGATCTGGATCGCCGACTTCCTGCTGGGGGCATTGCTGATGCGCATGTCGGGCACGGTGCGGGCCTGGCGCGATTACTTGCTCAATCCCTATGTGCTGCTGATTAGCGGCATGTGGACCTTCGACGCGATCATGGTACTGGGGCTGCTGCTGGGTGTGTACTACCTGCAGCGCGGCAAGCTGGCGCGCTCCGGCCTGGCGCTGGCCTTCGGCACGATGGTCAAGTTCCTGCCCGCGCTGGCTGTGCCGACGCTGGTGATCTATCTGATCAAGAAGCAGCGCCCGCTGCGCGAGATCGCGCTCTTCGTCGGTGCCTACGTCGCCGGATGCCTTGTGCTGCTGGGGCCGTTTGCCCAGGGGCTGCTCTACGTCGTGGGCTTCCACAACGGCCGCATTGGCGGCGGCATGAACTGGCAGATGTTCTGGCGCCTGGGCGACTTCTTCCCGAGCACGCAGGCGCTCGACCCGACATCGCTGGCGATCGGCGCCTTCGGCACGCCGACGCTGATCGTGGTGATGCTGCTCGCGTACTGGTACTGCTTCATCAAGGCCGACATGCGCCTCAACCGCATGATCTTGGTAACGCTGCTGGCCTTCATGGTCGGTTCGAAGCTGGTCAACGAGCAGTACGCGCTGATGATCTTCCCCTTCGCCTACCTCGAGATGCGCCAGATGGGCGGCGCGTGGCGCTGGTTCTACCGGCTGCTGTGGATCGTGCCGCTGGCCTTCGCCATCGTGCGCGTGCCGATCGACCGCTTCCTGTGGCTCTTCTATCACGCCTTCATGGGCGTGAGCGCCGACGCGATCGCCGTGAGCGGCAAGACCGGGCTCGAATGGCCCATCTTCCCGTGGTTCAATACCACCCTGGATCAGGTTCTCGTCCTGATTCTGGGTGTTGGGTTCTTCGTGCTCTGCCTCGTCGCGCTGCTGTGGCCCGTGCGCCCGGCGCGCCGCTTGTGGCGCTACCGCCTGCCCTCCGTGGCGGCTCCGGCACGCGCGGCGGCGGCCGCGACGACCGCTGCCGCGACAGCCGAGCGCGACGTGGTGCCGCCGCGTGAGGTGGCGCTGCAGCGCTGAGTGGATAGATATACAACACCATGATCAAGACAACCAGACTCACACGCCACCTCAACACCAAGCTGAAGCGGTTCTCGCTCAAGGTCGTCACGCCGGTGGTGCTGCTGGCAGGGCTGCTGGCGCTCGCCTTCTTCAACTTCCAAGGGGTGCTGGCGACCACCACGCAGCAAGACGATCTCTACAAGGGCGAGATCGCCTACAGCACGGGGCCGCTCCAGTACACCTTCCAGCAGCTTGCCGGCACCGACCGCCCCTCGCTGAGCTACGACGGCCTGTCGTTCCTGACCTACGTGGACTGGAGCTCGACCATCTCGATTGACGGGCACGTGCAGAACCTGTGGGACAACTACCACGGCTACGACTACGACCGCAAGAACCCCGACGACAAGCAATTCTTCTCGACGACGAGCGCCGCCACCTGGCAGGTGATCGAGGTCGTGTCGCTGCTCAACGCGCATACCATCACGGTGCATTACGACTTCGTGGCCCACGCGCAGCAGGGCGCCTATCCGCACTCGGTCACCCTGAACATCGAGCATGTCCACCACACACTCTACGAGCCGGCGATCCGCGGCAACACGCTGGTGGCCGACGTGCTGCCGGGCTTCTTGCAGAATACCAACAGCGGCAGCACGCCGCACTCGGTCGGCACGCTGACGTTCCAGGTCAGCGGACCGGCGCTCGCTCAATCGAACCCGATCGCGCTCGACGCGGTGCGCGGCAACGCTGGCCCCGATGGCGTGCTGCGCTCGCTCACCGATAGCTTCACCACGACCTACACGCTGCAGAATCCCGAGGTCAACCGGATGATGCCGCTGGGCACCGAGACGATCGTCTTCACGCCGTCGGTCTCGGCGGGCACGCCGATTGCCGCGCCGGTCGCCACGCCCACAGCGATCGGCATCTAGTATCGTTTTGACAGTCCCGCCTCCCCGGCGATAGAATGCAGTGGATACCACAGGGGCGGGTCGCTGATGAACGAGCATGTCGCCGCACAACCGCATCGCATGATGAGCCGCCCGTTCGCCGCCGTACCGGGCATCGAGCGGCGGCTGCGGGCGCTGCCGCTGCTCTATAAGGTGCTCTGCGCCAACAGCATCGTGATCCTGATCGGCGCGACGCTGGGCACCTACCTGGCGACTCAGCTCCAGGGGGACAGCCGCCCGGTGGTGCTGATCAGCTTCGTCCTCACCGGCCTGCTGATCAGCGTGGCGATCAACTTCCTGCTGCTCAAGCTGGCGCTGCATCCGCTGCACCGCCTGCGCGAGACGATGAGCCTCGTCCAGGCCGGCGACCTCTCGCGCCAGGCGCCGATCACCGGCCAGGACCCTGACGCCGACCAGCTCGCCATCGCCTTCAACACCATGCTCGCCGCCCTCGACGATCTCGCGCGCTCGCGCGCCAGCCAGATCCTCCACGCGCAGGAGCAGGAACGCAAGCGCATTGCCCGCGAGCTGCACGACGAGACCAGTCAGGTGCTCACCTCGCTGCTGATCAGCCTGGCGCTGCTAGAGGAGACCGTCACCAGCGAGACTGGCAGGGCGCGCATCGCCGACACGCGCGCGCTGGCCCACCAGACGCTGCGTGCCGTGCGCAACCTCAGCATTGACCTGCGTCCCAGTGCGCTCGACGATCTGGGCCTTTTGCCGGCGCTGCGGTGGTACATCAAGGAGTATCAGCAGAAGTGCGACATCGAGGTGGAGTTCGTCGCCACCGGGCTGAAAGATCGGCTGCCGCCAGAGATGGAGACGGCGATCTACCGCATCGTGCAAGAATCGCTCACCAATACCGCCAAGCACGCCCACGCGCACAGGGCCTGGGTGACGCTGGCCGGCGATGGCACACAGGTGCGGGTGCATACGCGCGACGACGGTCGCGGCTTCGATGCGCCGGCGGTGCTCAAGACTCCGTGGCAGGACCGCGGCCTGGGGCTGGCCGGTATGATGGAGCGCGCCTCGCTGCTGGGCGGCACGGTCCAGATCAGCTCGCAGCCCGGCGCCGGCACCACGGTGGACCTCGTCATCCCGCTGGTCGTCGGCGTCCGCCGCGACACCCCGCGCACCGCCTCAGCGTAATCTTCACTTCATCTGAAAAGAGTCTTCCATGCGAGACGAGCTGTTCAACTACATCAAAGCCAACACCGCGACCGACGCGCCGATGCACCCGACCGGCGAGTGCGCCAAGGTGCGCGTGCTGATCGCCGACGACCATACCATCCTGCGGGCAGGCCTGAAGATGATGCTCAATGCTCAGCCCGACATCGAGGTGGTGGGCGAGGCGAGCGACGGGCACCAGGCGGTGAGCGAGGCGCAGCGGCTGCTGCCCGACGTGATCATCATGGATATCACCATGCCCGAATGCAACGGCATCGAGGCGACCAAGCAGGTCAAGCGGCTGTTGCCGGAGACGCGGGTGCTGGTGCTGACGATGCACGAGAATGAGGAGTATCTGTTCCAGATGCTTCGCGCGGGTGCGGCGGGCTATATGCTCAAAGAGGCTGCCGATACCGAGCTGATCTCGGCGATTCGCGTCGTCTCGTCGGGGCGCTTCTACCTTTCGCCTTCGGCGCAGTCCATGATGGTCAGCGACTACCTCCAGCGCGTGCATACCGGCGAGGAGCGCGACAGCTACAGCGCGCTGACCGAGCGCGAGCGCGAGATTCTCAAGCTGGTGGCTGAGGGCCTGACCAACAACCAGATCGGCGAGCGGCTGTTCATCAGCCCCAAGACAGTGGACACGCACCGCACGCACATCATGGACAAGCTGAACTTGCACAACCGCGCTGAGCTGGTCAAGTTCGCCATGCGCCGCGGGCTGCTCGAAGACTGAGGATCAGCGGAAGACGTCGTCGTCCTCATCCTCCACGTCCTCGTCGCCATCCTCGTCTTCGTCGTCGTCGTCGTCCTCGCCGAAGCTGGCGCCGGTGGTCAGCGTCAGCTCCTCCTGATCGGCCCGGAACGAGTCGTTGAAGAAGCCAACCTCTTTGCCCTGGTAGACGCTGACCAGGAAGTCGTCACGCGGGGTATCAGACGAGAGCACGAGGTCTTCGTCAATCTGCTCGATCAGCTTGGCGAGGTCTTCGCGCTTGAGCGGGCGCTCCAGGACGAGCGTGCAGTGGACGGTGGTCGAGGTGAAGTGCAGGTCCACCGTGCCGACGCGCGCGGTGCCGAGCATCAGGTGGTAGCCCTCGGAGTAGGGGGTGCGGAACTGGCGGTCGAAACGGACGTCTTCCATCGGCGTATCTACACGGCGCGCATCTGGCGCCGCGCTCCTCTCTGTGGACTGATCTGTGGACTGATCGCCACTGCTCTGCCGCCGCCGATTCGCGGCATGGCGCGCAGCACCTATTGTCGCACATGGCGCGCCGCGCCTGCCAGCCCTCGAGAACACGCACGAGCGCACCAGGCCCATCCGTACGGCCCGGTGCGCTGGCGCATCTATCTCAAACGGGTGCCAGAGTCACCATCACCGGCGGCGCGCACCCGGAGTCGCACCACCGCGGTCACGTTCGGCTGGGCGGCGTAGGAGCGCATCGCAGGCGCCCTCGCGCCGCGCCAGACCAGGGATAGGGGGACACCGAGACGCACTACCCCTGACTGTTGGCGGGCCGCTCACCGAGCGTGACGGAGAAGGTCTGTTGGCTGGAGCCGCGCTGCACCGTCACCGATACTTTGGTGCCGGGCGATTGCGTGGTCAGCGCCGAGGCGAGATCGCTATTGTCGCTGACCGTGTGGCCGCTGACGGCGACGATGATGTCGCCGGTATGGATGCCCACACTCTGCGCCGGGCTGGAGCCGGCGGCGTCGTTGGCGAAGCCAGTGACCAGCACGCCGCTCTGCACCGGCAGGTTATAGGCGCTGGCGAGCTGTGGCGTGACATCCTGGCCGGCGATGCCCAGGAAGCCCTGGCCGGAGGTCACCAGCTTGCCGTTCTTGATAAGCTGGTCGGTAACGAACTTCACGCGATCCGATGGGATCGCGAAGCCGATGCCGTCGGCGGCGCTGCCCGTGTTGGGATCCACGGCGCCGAGCGTCGGGATGCCGATGAAGCGGCCCTGCAAGTCCACCAGCGCGCCGCCGCTATTGCCAGGATTGATGGGCGCGCTCGTCTGGATCAGCCCGGTGAGCTGGCCGGCAGGGCCACTGGGCGCCTCGCTGGCGCTGCGATTGACGGCGCTGACGATGCCGAAGGTGGCCGATTGCGTCAGACCGAGCGGGCTGCCGATGGCGATGGCGAACTGGCCCACCTGCACCTTGCTCGAATCGGCGATAGCGATCGGCTGCAGGCCAGTCGCGTTGATCTTGAGCACCGCCAGGTCATCTTGCGCATCCTGGCCGACGACGGTGGCCGGATAGCGCTGGCCGGTGGAGAGCACGACGGTGAAGGTATCGGCGGCGACCACGACGTGGTCGTTGGTGACGATGTAGCCGTCGCTGGTCAGGATCTCGCCGGAGCCGATATCACCGCCGGTTGTGCTGCTGCCATCCACCTCGACGACCGAGGGCTGCACGGTGTGGATCACGTTGACAATTGTCTGCTGCAGGTCCTGCGCGGCGGGTGGAACGGCTACCGTGGCGGCCGGACGGTTGGTGCCGGTCGCATTGGTGGTCGGGGTACTCGTCGTGCCCAGCCCGTGCCCGATGGCAAACGCGGCGATCAGCAGGATCACGACGGCCACCGCGCCCACCGGGTAGAGCCAGACGTAGCTAGGCCGGCGTGGACCGGAGGGCGGAGGCGTGACGGGTGGCGCGTAGGGCTGCGGCGCGTAGGGCGCGAGCTGCGCCGGGTACGAGGTTCCCCCGTTGGCCGGCATGCGCCCACCGTACGCTGCGCTCTCGCTGGACGGTGGATACGAATACGGATACGGATACGCGCGCGGTGCCTCTTGGCTGGCGGGTGCCGGTGGGAGGGCAGGTATCCGCGACTCCGCAGGTATCTCTGACGCCCGCGGCGCCGGTGCCAGGGGCGTCGTCGGCGTGGCGGTCTCGCCGATCTCGCTAGCCTCTCCGGCTTGCGCATCGGGCGATGTATCGGATTCGGATGAGGTATTGGGGGAGGTGAGTGGACTCATGTTGGCACTCCACAACTCTGAATCAGCCGTGCGCCGGGGCCCGATCCGCGCGTTCCGCACGGGCCACCGGCGCAAAAAATGACAGGGCGCCGAAGGGACTCTCGGCCGTTTGACGGCGGGCCGAGAGGGATCCTTCAGGGGGCTCCGCCCTGTCTACGCAAGAGTCTAGCAGCCCCATATGGGAGAATCGTGAGAATTCCCTGTGAGTCTTCTCATGGTATGCTGCGGCGGGCCACTACCTCGGCGTTGAAAAGCCGGAGCACACGGGCTGACTGAAGTCCCTTCGCCCTGCCGTCGCTCTTGCTGACTTCAGTCAGTTGTCCATGCGCCGGCACTTTCAGTGCCGCGATCATCCCACCGCAGGCAGACTGAGCGTGACGCGCGTGCCCTTCTTCGGCTCACTGGCGAAGGTGAGCGTGCCGCCATGCGCGGCGGCGATGCGCCGCGCGATGGAGAGGCCCAGCCCCGCGCCGCCCAGCTCGCGCGAGCGCGACTTGTCCACGCGGTAAAAGCGCTCGCCCAGCCGCGCCAGATGCTCGGCGGCGATGCCCGGCCCGCTGTCGGCGACCGTGAGCAGCCCCCGCCCACCCTCACGGGTGACGCTCAGCAACACCGAGCCACCAGGCCGGTTGTACTTGACGGCGTTGTCGAGCAAGATCAGCGCCACTTCTTCGAGCTGCGTACGGTCGCCCAGCACCAGCACGCTCGGCTCCGCCTCCACGCTCAGCGTCAGCCCGCGCTCGGCGGCGAGCGATTCGGCACGCCGCGCTAGGCCGCGCACCAGCTCGCCCAGGTCCACCACTTCGCGCTCCGGCGGGCCCTCCTGGCCTTCGTCGAGCCGCGCGAGGCGCAGCATGCTGGTGGCGAGCTTGCTCATGTGGCCGATCTCGGCGACGATGTCTTCGAGCAGCACGGCGTCGTCGGGGTCCAGCTTCTCGCGGCTGTGCAGCAGCAGCTCGGCGTTGGCGCGCGCCAGGGTGAGCGGGGTGCGCAGCTCGTGTGCGGCGTCGCCGATGAACGCCTGTTGGCGCTGGAGCGCGAGGCGGGCGGGCGCCAGCGCGCGGCGCGAGAGCACGACGCCGCCCAGCACTGCGCCGGCCAGCGCTAGCGCGCCAAGCAGCAGTAGCAGCACGAGCAGAACGTGCAGTGCGGTCAGCTCACCCTGGATGGGGATGCCCACCATGACGACACCGACAATCCCAGGCCCAAAGGGATTCGGCACGACTTCGGCGTAGCGGCGAATGGCACCCAATCCACTCGTATCCTCGACAGTATCCCAGGCGTGCCCGCTTCTGCTGTTGAGTGCCGCCTGGATCAGCGAGGTATCGGTAAATGCGGCAGGCGGCTGGTTCACACCCTGGAGGGTGCCAAGGCCGATAGCCGGGCTGTAGCAAGCGATATAGGGGACCTGATGGGGCACAGCAGGCGGGAAGGAGCAGACCGCATTGGGATCGCGTGGCGGATGGTACGGCCAGTAGGCGCTGATCTGATCCGCGCCGCCTTGCAAGTTCCGGGTGACCGGACCCAGCAACGCCTGTTGCACGCCCAGGTAGAGCACCAGCCCCATCACCAGCAGCATCGCCGCCAGCGCCGCGGCGTACATCGCCGCCAGCCGCCAGCCGATGCGCTGGAAAAGCGCCGCGGCGGGGTCGGCGGGATGCGTGGCGCGCCGCACGCGCTCGGCGGTGGCGCCGGCAAGCTGCTGCGCCCGCGCGGCGACGCTGCCGGCGAGATGCCCGCGCGGAACGGGAGTTGTGCTCATCGGCGGTCCTTCATGGCTCGATCTTGTAGCCCACGCCGCGCACCGTCTTGATCAGCGGCTTCTCGTGGCCGCGGTCGATCTTGTCACGCAGGTAGTGGATGTAGATGTCCACGACGTTGGAGAGCGCTTCGAGGTCATAGCGCCAGACGTGGTCGGTGATCTGGCCGCGGCTGAGCGCCTGGCCGGGATGGCGCATGAGGAATTCGAGCAGCGCGAACTCCTTGGCGGTTAGCTCGATCACGCGGTCGCCGCGGCGCGCCTCGTGGCGCACGAGATCGAGGGTGAGATCGCCCACCTCGAGGATCTGGCCGGCCTCCAGCTCGCGCCCGCGGCGGCGCAAGAGCGCCTCGACCCGCGCCAGCAGCTCGTCCATCGCGAAAGGCTTGACGAGATAGTCGTCGGCGCCGGTGCGCAGCCCCGCCACGCGGTCCTCGACAGCGCCGCGCGCAGTGAGCATCAGCACGGGCGTCTGCACGTTTATGGCGCGCATCTCGCGGCAGATTTGCATGCCGTCTTTGCCGGGCAGCATCAGGTCCAGGATCACCAGGTCGTAGGTGCTGCTGCACGCCAGCTCGGCCCCGCTGGTGCCATCGTGCGCCAGGTCCACGACGTGCCGCTCGGTGGCGAGCATGCGGCGCAGCGACGCCGCCAGCCTCTGCTCGTCCTCTACCACCAGAATGTGCATCGTTCGTTCTGCCTCAGACTTCCTCACACCGCGGCGGGTGGGCGCTTTGCCCGTCGCGCGCCGCGGGTGGTGCGGTACGGGCCGCCAATCTCCTGGGCAGTGTACCTCACGGCCGCGTCGGGGTGGTGATTCGCACTGGCGCACGCGTGCCAGCCGCGCGCCGACGTGAGCGTATCAAACGCAGATTGGAGGCGTATTGGAGCCTGCCGGCGGGGCGCGAGTGCGGTAGGTGGTGAGCGGCGCGAGCGGGCATGGGAAGTGGACCAGGGGCGATTGGCGCGCAATTGCGCCGCAATTAGGAAAAAGTGGTAACGGAGTGGCAACGGTCAGCGCCGTACCATCTTGCTAACGACAGCGCGAGCGGAGCGGAGGCTCCATATGATGCCCGCTGGCTCGCGCGCTCTCGACGTTGGATGAGGAGTTTCGCTCATGTCCGCCAAGTCCGCTCCGCACAAGCTTTCGCGCGCGGCTGCGCGCGGCCGCGCCCGGCTGGGCCTGCTCGTGGTGCCCGCGGTGATGCTGGCTGCCGCGGCCGGCGCCGCGCTGGCGATGGAGGCGGGAGCGCATCCGCTGCACTCTGTGGTCACCGCCTGCACGCACCTCCTCGCCTCCGGCATGGCGCTGCCGGGTGGTGGCCCGCCCAACCCGTAGGGTCCGCATCTTCCGGCTCCGCGGGCGAGACGTATCGCATCTCGCTCCAGCACCGCTGTGACGGGGAGCATGGCGGGCGAGCGGGTGCAGGTGCGGGTGCGGGTGAGAGGAAGCGCAAGAGGCTCTCTCTGGCGTGGGAAGTTGAAGGACTGCCATGTCACGCGATGATTGGGAGCATGCCCTTGTGCGTGCGCTGGTGGAGCGCGCGTTTCGGGCGCGCCTGCTGGCCGACCCAGCGGGGGCGCTGGCCGAGTACGGCCTGGCAGCGCACGAGGCCGGGCTGGTGGAGGGCGCTCAGCCTCGGTCTCTGAGCGATCTGGCGGCGCACATGTTGTGGCTGAGCGGCGGACCGTGGCGCGGGCGCGATGGATACGCGCTGTTGGCGGGGCGCTAGCGAGCGCCCTGGCACGGAGGAGATGGGTTGGTCCACGAGCGGCGATGAGGGGTGCCTGGTGGTAGGGCTGCCCGCTGACGCACGGATTGCGTCACCGTGCAAGGAGGCACGAGGCATCTCTCATTCGCTGTCACACACGGGGTCCGGGCAGAGTCCAGGGGGAGCGGATACGAGCGGCATCGGCATCGCGAGGAGGTGGACCGTGGGCAAGGTCAAGCTGGAACAGCGCGCGAAACCGGCCAGGCGGAGATTGCGGGGGGGGGGGGGGGTTG
>DASVAA010000012.1:0-17179 GCA_036376595.1 Ktedonobacterales bacterium
CTGGAGAGATGGGCTGCACGACGATGCCCCCCTGATGTCACTTGGCGAGATAGCCGGCGACGCCCTGCTCTTGCAGGCGGGCGTCTTTGGTCTCGACCTGATCGGCCAGCGTGCGGCGATAGGCCTTCAGGCGCTCGGCCAGCGCGGCGTCGCCCAGCGCGAGCATCTGGGCCGCGAGCAGGCCCGCGTTGTAGGCGCCGTCAATCGCCACCGTCGCCACCGGGATGCCCTTGGGCATCTGGACGATGGCGTAGAGCGCGTCTACGCCGTTGAGCGCGCCGGCCGCGATTGGCACACCGATCACCGGCAGCGTCGTGGAGGCCGCGACCACGCCCGGCAGGTGCGCCGCGCCTCCCGCTCCGGCGACGATCGCGCCACAGCCCTCGGCCACTGCCTGGGCCACGAGCCGCGCCAGCTTCTCCGGCGTGCGGTGCGCCGAGGCGATGTGGACGCTATGCGGCACACCCAGCGCCTCCAGCGCGCTCGCCGTGCCCTGCATCACGCGCAGGTCGGAGTCGCTGCCCATCACGATCAGCACGCCGCGCTCGGCCATCTCGCTCGCTCCCTCTGAAATGCTCGCCTCGACCACGCACGAAAAGCCCGACCGGAGAAGCCTCGCCCTGTCTCACAACCACAGGTGAAGCGTTTCCGGTCGGGCCAATGGTGCAGCCCGCACAGCGCGGCAGCCGGCGCGTGACATGGAGATCACACCGCACGACCACCCGAGGAGCGTGTCGTGCTTCTCGCGCGCGCACCATCACACAGCAGCGGCGCACAACACGAGAACGGGCGCCCACCGGACGCCCCTCCGCACCACACAGCACCTCGTTCACCCGTAGTCCCACGATTTCGGTCCGCCATCCACCGTGGGCGGACGCTGGTCGCAGGGTAGAGACACCTGGGCCATATCCCCAGGCATATACGGGCAGGCACTCGATTGTCTGAGAACCCGTCACGCCATCGCAGGCGCGCCAGGTGGGACGAGGCCGGCGTGTCACGGCACGCGGCGCTCGACGATCTATCCCACTACAAGCATACCCTCTGACAGCGGCTCCGCGCCAGGGAGTAGCACAAGGGGACGTGACACTCCATCCGATGAAACTGATCGGCCGCGTGGACGTCATCACACCGGGAGCGAGATGCTCTCAACACACGCAGGGCACAGGCTCTCGGCAGCTTGCGTCGCTCGACCTCCGGACGCGCTCGCCGTCGAGCGACGAGGCGGTGGCACTCAGGTTGCCGGAGCACGCGGGCGGCGGGGCTGGCAGGCCGCGGCAGACAGGGGAGAGCGGAACGTGGGGACGTCACTCGGGCAGGCCGAACAGACGCGCGCAGCGTTGGGCAGCAGCGCGGTGCGGTGGCGCGCCGTGCTAGCCCGCTCGCCCTGGGCGCCGGCGGCGCTGGTCTTCGTCTGCTACGCCGTGTGGACCGCGATCTTCCTGCTGCACGGCCACGACGCGCGCGACTTCATCACCATCGGCAGCAAGTGGGTACACCGCGGCCACGGCATCGCCGCCATCGCCCTCGATCCCCACCGCCACTACGGGAACATGGGCTACGACGGGCAATTTTACTACTTCATCGCCCTCGATCCCGCCCACGCCGCGGCCTACCTCGACGCGCCCGCGTATCGCTACACACACATCGGCTATCCGCTGCTGGCGCGGCTGCTCGCGCTCGGCCAGCCCGGTCTGGTGCCCTACGCCCTGATCGCCGTGAACGTCCTCGCCATCGCGGGCGGCACCCTGGCGGTCGCGGCATGGCTGCGCCGCTCTGGCATCTCACCCTGGCTTGCGCTCCTGTACGGGTTCTATCCCGGCCTCATGGTTGCCTTCCGCTACGACCTCGTGGAGCCGCTGGGCTACGCGCTCGCCGCCCTGGGCGTCTACCTGTTCGCCTTTGGCGGACGGCGGCGTCTGCTGTGGGCCGGCCTGAGCTTCGCCGCGGCGGCGCTGACGCGCGAATCTACCGCAATCTTCCCCGTGGCCTATGCCGTGGCGCTGCTGCTCCACGACCTGCGACCCCAGACGTGGCGGGCGCGGCTCGCGGCGAACGCACGGCGCGCGGGTACGCTGCTCGCCGTCGCGCTGGGAACCTACGCGGCCTACCAGGTGTTCCTCGCGGCGTGGCTGGGGTCGGCGGGCCTCAAGCGCAACGTCGCGCCCGACCTGCTGCCGTTCGGTGGGCTGCTGGTGCATGCCTCCGAACCCAACGCGCTCGCGCTGGCGGTGACCGTCGCCCTGCCGGGGTTGGTGTGCATCGCGGCGGCGGTCTGGGCGCTTCGGCGCGGCGCGGCCTCGGCGGAAGCGTGGGCGCTGCTGCTCAACGCGGTGGCGCTGACGATGCTGTTGCCGCCTGTTTCCTACGTGGACTATACGGCCGCCGGGCGTATCGCGACGGGCGTGGTGCTCGCGGCGCTGCTGGCGGTGCGAGCGGTGGGCCGGCGCCGCTGGTGGCTGTGGATGGCCGCGCTCCTCTGGCTCGCCGCGCTCCCGCTCGTCCCCGTGTGGCCGCTCCTGGGCCTGTGAGCGTGTGGCTCGCCGTGTGGCAAGGCAGCGGCGAGAGCTATCCCCCGGATGTCCTACGCATTCTGGCCGATGGTGATTCCTGATGCAACACCCTATACTTGCCCCGCCGCGCAAAGCCACGGCAAGGGAGGAATCGCCATGTTGTCGTTCAAGGGCATTCAGGGGATGGTCTACGGCCTCTTCGGCGCGTTGGTGCTCTCCACACTGTGGGTCACCTCGCTCACCATCCTCTCCACGCGGACCAACGCCGAGAACGTGCTGACCGAGGCCGGCGCGCAGGTGCTCAATCCATTCATGGTCGCCCACGGCCTGGGACTCAGCGAGCAGACCTACGCGCAGCTCGAAGCCGGCGCGAAGGCAAACCCCAGCGCGCCGCTCGCGCTCTCAGTGATCAAGGTGCGCGTGCTGGGCAGCGAGATCGCCGGCAAGCCCTACGCCGACGGCGTGCGCGTGGTCTACCACCACGTCGCCGAGGCCTACTACGACGGCGGCGCGACCGCGGCCTTCAATGTGCCGCCGCAGCTCCAGTCGGCGCTGCCCAACTTCGCGCTCTTCAACCCTGACAATATCCCGATCATCCAGGGCGGTCCGACCCCCTCGCAGCTCCCGCCCTTCTTGCGGCCGTTCTTCACCTTCGTCGGCCTGACCCCCGATACCTTCACCGCCGGCGGGCACCAGCGGATTCTCGATCTGCTGCCCTGGTTCTGGATCGTGACGGCGGTGCTGGGCGTGCTGGCGGTGCTATTCAACCGCAGCGAGCGCAAGTTCGAGGGGTTGCTGCAGGGCATCGTCCACGGCACCTGGCCGGTGGTCGGCCTGCTGCTGCTCCTCTGGCTCGGCGCGCTCTTCTTCCACGCCCGCTTCGCGCCCTACACCGGACTGCTCGGCGACATCAGCGCGGCGTTCCTGCCGGTCTACGGCGTCGCCTTCGTGCTGGGCCTCGGCGGCCTGCTCGCCACGCGCCTGCTCGAAGCGCGGCAAAAGTCAGCCGTCGGCGCACCCGAACCCGCACTCGCCACGGTTCCGGCCGCCGGCCGCGCTTCTGCACTCGGCGCCGACGCGCCAACCGTGCCAGGTGAGCCGCCGACCTCTGGGGCGTAAGGCGAGTGACAAGACGAGATCGCCCAGGAGACAGATACGTCTGCGAACTCCCTCTCGAACTGCCAGCCCGGATGATTCATAGAGTCGCCGCGCTGGGCAAACGGGCTATAGGGCGAGAAGGTGGGCTGAAGTCCCACGGGTAATCCCCTGACGTGCCGTCGGTTGAAACGCCGCCCACTCGGTACGAATGAGTAATGCCGGATGAGGGCCAACGGTTGGGGTATGCGCACCCACTGCTCGCCAGGGATTACCCGCGGTACTTCAGACCGCCAGTTGCTCACACCACAACGTCCGCCCTTGATTGGGTATAAATCCGGATTGAGCCCACAACGGCCAAGTGCTGTCGTAGGCTCTCTGGTGTCCGCCTCGCACCGAGGCGTGCTTCAAGAATCAGAGGTCAGGTCGCGAAGAACAGTTTGGAAGGCAGGTGGCATTTGAGCTCTACTATTGCTGCGAACGTGCCGGTGGTAACTTCGAGATTCGGGGCGCCAATCAAAGTAAATGCCTACATCGGGTGACCGAAGCTGCTCAGCATCTTGGTCCGAGATCGTCAGCCGAGTCGAAAAGAGCTTGACGGCGTGATCGTCACCTACGAGCGATGCGTATATCTCCAGGTCATAATCCCCCGGAAGGAACTGGAAAGTTGTGCCATCTTCGTGCAAGAGAAAGTGGTGATTGCATACAACTCCACTTCTGTCAACGAACAGGCCGCTTCCTCGTGCAAGCGAATCTTCACCATACACCCAGATGCTGAATGTCTGACCCGTTTCTGCCCTGAGCAGACGAACATACATGCTCTCTACGATTCGACCACGTTGGGATGAAGCATACAGTAATGTTCTCAAGAACACCTTGGGAGGACGTGGACCCTCGCGGGCAGACGGCCCATCGCGTCCGAGGAAGATAACGGTCGGCTGAGTCATTCGTACTGTCCCTCGCTGAAACAACGTCAACCGCGCAGTCAGCAAGGAGATGACCAGCGCCAACAATGAGATGATTACGCTGGAGATCTCGAACATTTACCGCCCCCCTGAGCATGAACACCGTGGACAATGGACATCGTCAATGAGTGACACCGGCAGCGAAACATGCCCATCAATCGTTCACTGTGCGAACGAATTGCACGTCGGGAAAGTCAGCCGGTAGACCGCTCTTGCTATGCGCCGCGGTCGATCAGGCGCTCGCGCTCGGCGCCGACGGAGATGTAGCGGATGCGGCATCCCACCAAACGCTCGATGCGCTCGACGTAGGCACGCGCGTTGGGGGGTAGGTCCGCGAAGCGGCGCGCGGCGGAGAGGTCGTCCGTCCAGCCGGGCAGCTCCTCGTAGACCGGCTGGCACTCTTCGAGCACGGCGTTCAGCGGGAAGCGCGTGATCGGCTGGCCGCGGTATTCGTAGCGCGTGCAGATGCGCAGCGGATCGAGGCCGGTGAGGCAATCCAGCTTGGTCAGCGCCAGCTCGGTCGCCCCCTGTAGCTCGACGCCGAAGCGCGAGGCCAGCGCGTCGAAGTGACCGATGCGCCGCGGGCGCCCCGTCGCCGCGCCGTACTCATGCGCCGTCTCGCGCAGCGCCTCGGCCCACGCCGTCCCCACCTCCTCGGTGACGAACGGTCCCTCGCCGACCGCGGTGGAGAACGCCTTCATCACCCCAACCACACGCTCCGGCGGGTAGCCGATCAGCCCGCCGCCGATGGGCGCGAACGCGGCCAGCACGTGCGATGACGAGGTGTATGGGTAGGTGCCGAAGTACACGTCGCGCAGCGCGCCAAGCTGCGCCTCGAAGAGGATGCGTTTGCCCTGCTTGGCCGCGTCCTCAAGCAGCGCGGTGGTGTCGCAGATCAGCGGGCGGATGCGCTCGCCGTAGGTTCGCACCCACTCCCACACGTCGTCGAACGCGACGCCTCCCTCACGGCCGTAGACCCCGCGCGCGACGGCGTTCTTCCACTCCACGATGCGCTCCAGCCGGCCGCGCAGCCATTCGGGGCGCAGCAGCTCGCCCACCTGCACCGCCTTCTTCATGTAGCGGTCGCCGTAGGCCGGGGCGATGCCGCGCCGGGTCGAGCCGTACCCTTTGCCGGCGGCGCGCTCCAGCCGCTCCTCCTCCCAGGCGTCCTCCTCGCGGTTGAAGGGGAAGCAGATCGTCGCGCGCTCCGAGAGGCGCATGCCCTCCGTCGCCACGCCCTTGGCGCGCAGGTCGCGCAGCTCGGCGTCCAACCCTTCGAGGTCGATCACCATGCCGGGACCCAGCACGTTGAAGGCGCGAGGATTGAAGATGCCCGATGGGATCAGGTGCAGCTTGAAGGTGCCGCGCTCGTTGACGACGGTATGGCCGGCGTTGTTGCCGCCCTGGTAGCGCACGACCACATCGGCGTCCTGGGCGAGGTAGTCCACCATGCGGCCCTTGCCCTCGTCGCCCCAGTTGATGCCCGCAATCACCTCAACGCCCATGACTCGCACGCCCTTTCCTGGCTTGAACAGAGAGAGTAAACCGCAGAGGACGCAGAGGAGGAGAGAATGGAGAGAGCGGAGAGGATGTGGGTTTCAGGAGCCATCGTGCAACGAGTCCCCACCCGCCCTGATCCGCGTCACTTGGCTTCTCCCCTGCTCTGCCTCCGTTTCCTCCGTTTCCTCTGTGGTGAATCTTTCTGCCTCTGCATCCTCTGCGTCCTCTGCGGTTAATCTGGTTATCCGCCGCTCGCGCAGGCCGATGTCGCGGCGGTAGTGGACCCCGGCGAAGGTCATGCGCGCGGCTGCCGCGTAGGCGCGCTCCCGGGCCGCGGCCAAGTCGTCGCCCAGCCCGACCAGCGTCAGCACGCGCCCACCGGCCGTCACCAACGTGCCATTATCAGCCATGCGCGTGCCGGCGTGGAAGGCGAGCGTGCCCGGCGGCAGCGCGTCGAGGCCGGCGATGGGATAGCCCGTCGCGTACGCGCCGGGATAGCCCCGCGAGGCGAGCACCACGCCCACCGCTGCTCCTGGCGCCACACGCAACGCCGCAGCATCGAGCCGACCCTCCGCCACCGCCTGGCAGACCGCCGCGAAATCACCCGCCAGCAGCGGCAGCGTCACCTGCGTCTCGGGATCGCCGAAGCGCGCGTTGAACTCGATCACCTGCGGCCCCTCGCGCGTCACCATCAGGCCGGCGTAGATCACGCCGCGGTAGTCCAGCCCCGCGCGGGACAGCTCGCGCAGCAGCGGCGCGAAGATGCGCTCGCGCACCACCGCCAGCAGCGCCTCATCGGCCCACGGAACGGGCGCGAAGGCGCCCATGCCGCCGGTGTTGGGACCCCGGTCACCATCGTAGACCTGCTTGTGGTCCTGTGAGGGCGGCAGCAGCACGAAGCGCTCACTCGCGACGAGCGCCATCATGCTCAGCTCGTCGCCTTCGAGATACTCCTCGATCACCACCGCACGCCCCGCCGCGCCGAAGACGCCCCGCTCCATCGCATCGTCAACCGCCGCCAGCGCCTCGGCAACCGTGCGCGCGACCGTCACGCCCTTGCCCGCCGCCAGCCCGTCGGCTTTCACTACCACCGGCGCGCCGTGCCGCTCGACATAGGCCCGCGCTGCTGCCGCGTCGTCAAACGCCGCGTAGCGCGCCGTGGGGATGCCCGCACGCGCCATCAGATCCTTAGCGAACGCCTTGCTGCCCTCCAGCCGCGCGGCCGCGGCGCCGGGACCAAACGCCGCGACGCCCGCCGCGCGCAGGGTGTCCGCCAGGCCGGCCATCAGGGGCGCTTCGGGGCCGATCACGACGAGATCGATGGCGTGCTCGCGCGCGGCGGCGACGATCCCCGCCACATCCTCGGCCCCGATCGGCAGGCACTCCGCCGGCGCCGCGATGCCGGGATTGCCGGGCGCGGCGAAGAGCCGCGGGCGCGTCTCGCTCTGCGCCAGCTTCCAGACGAGGGCGTGTTCGCGTGCCCCGCCGCCCACCACCAGGATGTTCGCCATGCGCCACCGGCTCCCCTGTTCCGTCTCGTCGTCGCCGTCTGCCGCGCACCATCAGGCTACGCGACGTCGGCACCGCAAGCGATTCTACCACGCGCGGCACCCCGGCACGCTCAATAGGGCAGATGAATCCGCCGCCAACACTGTTGACATCAACGGAACAAACGGCGGCGCGCGGCGTCTCCTCTACTAGCGTTTGACAACGGGCCGTACTCGTGTGACGTGGCACAGACGACGTTGCCGCTCCCAACAAGCCATCTTGCGTCCACTGGCCGCACCGAAAGGATGACTGCCATGTCACGCCGCAACGGGATCGTGATTGCCGCGGTGCTCGCTGCGCTTCTTGTTCTGGTCAGCGGCGCACTTGCACTCGCTCGTATGCTCCGCGGCTCAACGCCCCCTAGCGCCGTCACCCAACAGCACTGGAAGCTCGACGCGTTTACGTTTGATGGGCAACCGCAGGTCCTGGTGCCAGGCACCTCGATCACGCTCAGCTTCGACGCGCAGACCCACGAAGTAAGTGGCTCCAACGGCTGCAACTTCTATGGGGCGTCGTACTCCGTATCCCAAGACCATCTCCATCTCGGTGAGCTTCGCCAAACCGCGATGGGCTGCCTCAAGCCAGGGGTTATGGAGCAGGAGGCGCATTACATGACGGCGCTCTCGCTGATCACCACCTATCATCTCGACCAAACTGGGCTGGCACTGCGTGACGATGGCGGCAGATATGCGCTGCACTTTATCGCGGCGACCAGCTAGCCGGCGAGTTTTCCGCGCATCGCGGGCAGCTCGCCCTTGCGCAGAAGCCATCCTCGCACGGCGTGCGCCGCATCCGGCGCGAGCAGCGCGTGGAGCGGACCGAGCCGGCGCGTGACCCAGCCGGCGCAACCCGGATCGGCCAGCAGCGCATCGAGCAGCTTCGCCTCGCGCACGGTGAGGATCGTCGCGTTGGAGGTCAACCGCAGGCGCTCGGCATTGCGCGCCCAGTCGTCCAGCGTCGCGCGCACGTTCTGCGGCAGCGCAGTGCCGCCGAGTGCCTCCAGCCGTGCGGCCACCTCCGCCGCGCCCCAACCGCGATCGTGCGCCTGCGCGAAGGCAGCAACACCCAGGCGATAGCGCGCCGTGGCGTCGAGTGCCTCTTCGCGCGCGCAGCCATCCAGCAGCAGCAGCTCGGGCGCCGTCAGCGGCGGATAGGCGACGATGCTGAAGTCCGATTGCAGCACCACACGCCCGTGCCGCTCCGGCAGCTCCACCGGCTCGGGACGCAGCGCGCCGATCCCCGCTGCGACGCGCACGGTCCGCTCGTCGCGCGCGGGCGCCGCTACGCCTAGCCACGCCAGCGGACCCAGCAGCGCCGCCCGCCGCGTCGCCGCCTCGCCGGTCGCGTCGGCCCCCGCCGCGCTCGCCGCCGAGTGAACCCGAGATCGCCCTGCTCGCACCCGGCGGCTGGATGCGAACGCGGCGCCCGAAGCCGGCGGAACGGCGAGCACATCACCCGGCGCCAGCTCCAGTAGATCTTCGATCAAGCGGCGGCGGGCAACCGCAATCCGTGGCGGCGCCGGCACCATCGCGCGCGGCGGTATGGCTGCCGGATCGACCGCATCGGGCCACCAGCCGCCGGCGACCCAGAGTCGCACGCCGATTCGCACCCGTTCGGCCAGCGGATGCGCCAGGTAGCGCTCGATCAGCGCGCGCTCCGCCGCCACCAGTCGCGTGCCACCGTGCCCATCGTGCCCACCATCTCGCCCGCCGTCCTCATGATCTACACGGTGCAGCAGACTCAGGCGCTCCAGCAGTCGGCGGATGAAGAAGATTCGCGCGTCCTCCGGCTCGGTCGCATCGGCGCTCGCCTCCACGCGTCCGCCGGACACGAGCAGCGGGCGTCCACCGGACGCCCCTACGACATCACCGCCCAGCGCCGCGGACGTGCGCTCGCGCAGCCGCCGCAGCGCCGCACGGGGCAGATAGCCGCGCGCCGTCAGCGCCAGCCCATTCCCGCCGGCCGCCGCGACCTCGCGCCAGACGAGATACAGGTCGCGCTGCATGCGCACCGCCTCGTCGAGTCCCGCGGGCGCCGAAGCAGGGTCGGAGGCGTCGGTCTGCCGATCGCTCACGTTCGCATCCTCCCTCGGCTCGCGCGCTCACACACGCTCACACCTGAAAGCCGCGCCGCGCCAGCGCCGCCCTCAATTCCGGAGCGTCGTCGTCGGGGACCAGCGCGACCGCCGGGGCGATCGGCCGGCTGCGCGCGGCAATCTCTGGCGAAGCCGCCAGCGCCTCGGCCAGCACCGCCGCGTCGCGCGCCTCAATCAGCGTCCAGCCGCGCTCGATGCGTGAGGCACCGTAGGCCGCGCGCCAGGCATCGAGTTTCGCCCGGACCGCTGGTGCGACGTGAGTCCCGTGGCGCGCGTCGAGCGCATCTAGCCGCGCGAGCAGGGCACCGGGCGCCGCGCCGGCATCCAGCGCCGCGCAGGCGCGGTCGGCCGCCAGCCGGTAGAGCAGCCTGCCGCCCGTAACCGCCTCGGGCCGCGCCCAGACCTCGATGGCGTCGAGCAGCTCCGCCCCCGCGGCCAGCGGATGCGCCGCCAGCGTCCCCTCGCGCCCCGCCGTAACCGGCACGCCCCAGCCAACCGATGTAGCCTCGCGCGCCTGATGCTCGCTCGCCTCATCGCCCTTCGTCGCCGGCAAAGCAGGCCCCACTTCATCTCCCGCTGTCTCTCCTCCGCGTCCTCTGCGCCCTCTGCGGTTGATCTCCTCGTCCCCCGGCGTCTCGCGCAGGCCCAGCAGGAACGACCCCAGCGCCGTCACGCGCACCGCGACGAGCCGGCCGTCGGGTGCGTAGGCGAGGTCTAGCGCGCCGAGCCAGTGAGGCGAACCCGCCAGCAACCACGCGAGAAAGCGCGCCTCGCCCGCCTGCCATTCGGCGCGTACGCCTGGACGCAGTGGGCGCGGGTCGTCGGCCGCGCGCAGCCACCAGGTCGGCGTGGCGTAGGCCCCCTGCCGCCCGCGCAGGAACAGCGGCGCGGTACGCCACACGAGGTCGAGCAGATCGTCCACATGGTACCAGGCGCCCTCGCCAGCGGTAGCCAGCAGCCGTAGCGTGAAGTCGCGCGCGCCGGCCACCTCGGCTGCCAGACTCGCGGGCCGCAGCGCCGCATGGGTGGCATCGAACCCGGCGCGAATCGGCGCGCCGGGCAGGTCGAGGTCCGCCAGCTCGGCCGGCAGCTCGGCCGCGCGCCAGACTGCCCAGGCCGCACGCAGAGCAAGCGGCAGCTCATCCGATGGCAGTCGGGCGAGATCGTGCAGCGCGAAGCCCGCGCCGTCCTCGCGTGCCCACAGCAGCAGCCGCCGCGCGAGCTGCGCCAGCCCCGGCGCGATTCCCAGTCCGCGTGCCAGCGCCGCCAACGGCCCCTGCGCCAGGTCACCCGGCACCAACGGGAACGGCGCGCGCGTGGCGGATGGGTGAATTGGAGGTGCCACGTCGTGCGGGCGAGTTGCGGGCGCCGCAGTGAACGGATTCAGCGGAGCGGGCGCGCGCGGCAGCAGCGCCAGCGCCAGCAACAGCGGGCGTGGATTCGCGCGCACTACCCGCGCCGCTTGCGGGCGTCCACCGGACGCCCCTACCTCCTCGGCCAGCAGCGGTGCGCCATCGTCCCTCACAGGCGCTGGCGGGATCGGCAGCGCGGGGGGCAGCAGCGGGCGCAGATCGGCCGGCACGCGCCAGCCGCTGATCTGGCGCCACGAGCGCGCGGCGTCGTGACCGGAACCGCTCTCGCTGGTCGCCGGTGCGGCTGAGGCGGCGAAGACGAGGCCGTGCCGTGCAAGGGCTGCCATCTCAGCGTGCAGCGCGCTGGCCGGGCGACCTGAGCGTGTGGCGATGCCGTCGAGGTCCGCCGCGGTGACAGCGCCGCCCAGCAGCAGCACCTGCGCCAGCAGCGCGCGGGGGCCGGCGTCGAGCCGCCCAAGCAGCGGGTCGAGCACCGCCGGGGAGCGCAGCGCCGCATCGAGCGCAGCGCGCGCCTCGGCCGTCCCCCTCAGGTCGGCGTTCAACACGCGGCGGGCGAGCGCGCTCAGATCGGCGGCCGGCAGCCGTGCCAGCTCATCGGCGAGCGTTGCCGGGCCACGCGAGCGGCCCTGCGGGCGCAACAGCCGTGGCTGGGTCACCTCCTCCCGCGGCGGCTGGGCCGGAAGCTGTGCAGCCAGCGGGGATGACGGCGAGAGGGCAGGGGTGGCGTCGCCGGACGCGATGGGCGGCGCGAAGTCCGCGGGGTGGCGGATCCAGGCGCTGAGCACCGCCGCCACGTGCGCGCAGCCAAGCGCATGGGGCAAACTCTCGGCGGCCACTGCGGCAGGGCAGCCGCAATGCCAGCGCGCTCCCCCGCCCGGCGTCTCCCCCGGCTCGACCCACACCTCGCGCGCGCCTCCGGCATCTTCCACCACGGCGCGCAGCCGGCCGCCTTCGCGCACGGCCCGCGAGACCGCGCGGCGTGCGACCAGCTCCAGCCCCGCAGCCGCCGCATCGAGTCCGCAGAGGCGCACCACGTCCGCTTCGCCCAGGCGGACGAGCGTGGCGGGCGGCGTGGTGGCTCTCATCGGCGTGCGCCTCCGCGGCGCGGGTCGGGCCGGCGGCTACTCTTTGTCCTCCAAGGTGACGTCCTCCTCCTCGTCTTCCCAATCCTCGTACTCGTCCTCCTCGTCGTCCTCGTCCTCTTCATCCCATTCGTCGAGGTCGTCGAGGTCGGACTCATCCTCATCTGAAAGCTCGTCTTCGTCTTCGTCGTCGCCGGGACCGGCCAGCGCCGCCGGCAGCGGGAGGTGTGTGAGATCGTCGCCGATGGAAGTGTTCATGGTGGTACGTGCCTCCTGGGAATCGTCGCAGCGATCAGGGGATGGCGCGATGAGCGGGGCAGCGCCCGCACGCGAGTATTGTCGCAACGTGCGCGCGGCACGTCAAGGCAGGCGATTGAAACCACACCAAAGGGACCATACGGCCCGGTTGGGAATCGAGGGACCTATCACACGACTCCGCCCGCCCGCGGTATTCAGGCGGATCAAACCGGCGGTATCTCCACGGCGGCGCATCAGGAGATTACCCCTGGGACTTCAGCCCACATGCTCGCTCTACGACGATCTCGCCCAGCAGGCCGGCGCCTCAGATAATCCCCAGCTACATCGAGGTGGGACGCGCGCGAGCGCGGCGCACCGAGTGCAGGTTCGGCGTGTGGCAGCGCGGGCAGCGGTCCTGGATCGGCAGCAGGCTCAGGCGGCAGTTGGCGCACTCGCTGGCGATCGAGTTGTGGCAGTGCTGGCAGTAGATCGCCGATGGGTCGGTGCGCTGGCCGCAGGTCTGGCAGACGTGCAGCAGCGTCGCGGGACCAGCGGTGGCGCGCCCAGCTTCGCCGGCGGGGGCGTCGCGGCGGAAGGGATCGTCGCCGCCCACGGGCGCGCCGGAGTGCAGTGGGCCGTGCGGCACGGGATAGCCGCCATGCGAGCGCGCGCCATTCGCCACACTCGCGTAGGCATCCGATTCGCTGGGGTCAATCGGCACCGTTGGAACCGGCGCATGGGTGGGACCGGCGGGCGGCGTCGCGCTCCAGAGCGCGAAGGGCGCGGGATCGTCGAAGCCAACCGGTCCACTCGCCGGTGTGCTGAAGCTCGCGGCGCCGCCTGGGGCGGGGAACGACCCGGCCGCGGAGCGGGCCGCGATGGCCGGGACGTTCGGCGCGGACCGAGAGGCTGGCGCCTGCGCCGCAGGCGGCAAAACTGGGGCCACGGGCGCGCCGGGCTGGGGACGCGAGAGCGGACTGGAGCGTGGCGCCGACGGCTGGCGCGGGTGCGCATCCTCCCACAGCGCGCCGCTCGGTCGCCGCCTGGATTCATGCGGGTTGGCGCCGGAGGCGATGAAGCGGAGGAGGATGCCCGGCGCCAGCACGATGCGGTCGCCGTCGCGCAGGGCGTGGTCCTGGACGCGGCGGGCGTCGATCTGCAAGCCGTTGGTGCTGTGCAGATCAGCGATCCACCACTGGCCACCGACGAAGCGCAGTTCGGCGTGCTGGCGCGAGACCTGGGGGAAGGCCAGCACGACGTCGTTGGTCGCCAGGCGCCCAATGCACAGCCGCTCGCGCTCCAGGGCGATGCGGTGGGTGCCCTCAGGCGTTTCGATGTCGAGGTACGCCATGCCGCCTCACCATCCCCCCAGGAACGCGCCGCCCTATCCGCGTGTGCGAGTAGCGGGAGAGCATCCAACCATCCATCGGCCAACGCCAGTATACACCCATCCCGCTCGCATCGGGACGTTTGGGGGATTGCCTCCTTGGCCCGCCACCAAGCATGCGCACTCAGGCATGCGCACTCAGGCATGCGCACTCATCCCGCCGGCATAGGCACTTGCCAGGCCGCGAGCGCCGCGCCCGCGAACCAACCGAGCACACCAAGCGCCGCGAAGAGCGCCAGCGAGAGCACCAACAGCCCAACGCGCGCGGGATCGAGCCAGAACGGGTGGTCGAGCGTTGGCGCACCGACGAAGTATGGCCCCAGGAATGTGCCGGCGTGGGCGATCACCGTCAGCCACCATGGCAGCAGCGCGAGCACGAGCGCCTCCTGCCAGCGGCGGCAGAGCAGACCGATAATCGAGGGCAGCACGAAGATCGCGATGCCGACGACCGCGGCGACGAGCGACACAAGCTGGGATGCTACGAACCGGCCGCCATAGAAATAGCCCGGATAGCCGGCCAACACCGACGAGCTGAGGTAGAGCAGCACGAATTGGATGGCGATGCAGACGATCAAGGCAATGCGCCGTGTGCGGAGTGCAATGCGAAGACCCATGATTTCCCCTAACTAGCCTGTGCCAGGTAGCTGGCCGTCTCGGCCAGGCGCGTCGCGTAGCCCATCTCGTTGTCGTACCACGCGGCGACCGAGAGCATGCGCCCGTCGAGCACCTGCACCAGCGGCAGGTCCACCAGCGACGAGATGCTATCGCCCACCACACGGCACGAGGCCCATTCCTCCTCCAGCACGTCCATCACGCCCTTCAACGGCGCCTCGGCGGCGGCCGCGCGGAAGGCGTCGCGCACCTCATCCTCGGTGGTCGGGCGCTCCAGCAGCGCGTTCAGCTCGACGATGCTTCCGGTGCGCACCGGCACCCGATACGCCTTGCCGGTGATCGCCAGCTCGGGCCAGATGAACTTGAGCGCCTTGGCAGCGCCGGAGGCTGAGGGGATGATGTTCTCCGCCGCGGCCCACGAGTCGCGCCGGTCGCGCATCGGCTGGTCGGTGAGCGACTGGGTGTTGGTGTAGGCGTGGACCGTCGAGAAGAAACCGGTCTGGATGCCGAAGCGCTCTTTGACCACCTTGACCACCGGGGCGAGTGCGTTGGTGGTGCAACTTGCCATACTGACGATGTGGTGCTCGCGCGGATCGAACTGGTCCAAATTGACGCCCGGCAGCAGCACGGCGTCGCAGTCTTGCAGTGTCTTGCTGGGCGCGCTGACCAGCACGCGCTTCGCGCCACGGTCCAGGTGCGCCTGGGCGTTGGGGCGCGTGATCGCCCGGCCAGTGGAGTCCACGACGAGGTCTACGCCGAGCGCGGCCCAGTCGGGCAGCTCGCCGGTCGAGTCTACGAAGCGGATCGCACGGTCGCCGACGGTGAGCGTACCGCCCTGGGCGGCGACCGGCTCGGACCAGCGGCCGTAGTTCGTATCCACCGCGAAGAGCGCGGCCAGCGTGGGCAGGTCCTTGATGTCGGAGATCGAGACGGGGACGTAGTGGTCGCCGCCGAGCGCGGCCTTGAGGGTCGAGCGGCCGATGCGGCCGAAGCCGTGAATCCCGATGGTGCCCATAGTGATGCGCATCCTCCTCGTCGAGCGTGCCGGCGGTCGCGCCGTTGCGGCCGCCGGATGCGGCCAGTGTACCATACGCGCCGTCCTCGCCCCTCGGAGGCGAGGCTGGCCTCGCCAGTACAGCAACACGCCGCATGTGTATATCCGCCTCCCCCTCGCCTCGCAGGGCGAGGGGTTAGGGGGTGAGGTCCCCCTTTTGAAATGGGCCGTTGCTCACCGCGTTGCCGGCCGGGTACGCTGGCGATACCGGCTGGATGCATAGCGGGACCGCGGGGAGATCGCACATGGGACAGATTGTGGCAACGTGGAGCCGGGATCGAGCGGCACGTAGAGCAACCGGGGGCATCTGTGGCGCGGCCTGGGCGCTGGCGCTGCTCGCGGCGCTAGCGGTGATGGTGGCCGGCTGCGCCTCCGCATCCAGCACGAGCGCCGGGCCGACGGCGACGCCGACCGCCCAGCAGCGCATCGCCACGCTGGCGCGGCACGCCATCGGCGGCGAGAGCCAGCACGCGACGGTGACAGCGGCGTTCGGCTCGCCGGGCGCTGGCGCGGGCACGCCAACATCAGGCACCACGCTGGGAGCGGGCGGCGCGGGCGACACCAGCGCCGTGACGGTGACGATCGCGCTGAAGGGCAAGGTGCCGGCTCCGCAAGCGATCGGCGCGACGCAGGAGCGTGTCAAGACGATCTGCTTCCAGGTGCAGCGGGCGCTGTGGACCAGCACGACGCCGCTGGCTGTGGTGACGGTCTCGGTGGTGGGGCCGATCTACGACGACTACGCGGACCTCGTCAGCGGCTCGTATGGCGCGGCAGTGCTGAAGGCTCCCTCGGCCGCCAGGCTCGATTGGGCTAACCTCAGCCCGGACGCGGCGTGGGACGTCTATGGCATCTGGCTGCGACCAGATTACCAGCCGAAGGTAGTCGGCCAGTACGGTGGATGATACGCCAGTTAGGGCATCAGCTCGCCGCCGGTGACGATGGCCGCCTTGCCGGTCAGGCGTCCGTGGCCGGCGTAGGATTGCTCGCCGAAGTCGGGCAGCGGCTGCATCTTGGATTCGAGGCCGGGCGGCTGCTGGCCTTGCGGCGGGAAGGGCGGCTTGGGGCCGCGGTCGAGCGGATTCTTGGGGAGCGTTGGTGTCATGGCGTGATGGATCCTTCCTGATGGGTAGTGAGTCGTGCCAAGCATGCGCGAATACGTGCTCCATCGGGTGTCGTGCTCCGCAAGGGATGTACCCACGGCAGAAGGGGTTACGGAGAACGCGAAGGACGCGAAGCAAGCGCGAAGGATGTGAAGGAGTGGGGACCTGAAGGAGCAATCGCAGCGAAGGCAAAACCCGCCTGCGCGGGTTAGGTGCGAGGTGGTGCTGCTAGCATGCTGGCACACCGAGGGGAATCAGGCACGACCGAAGCTGAGGCGCTAGCCATGACTGCTGCCGATCCACGATATTCAACGATCATCCAGTGGTCCGATGAGGACCAGGTATATGTCGTCAGCTTGCCGGAGTAAGGACCTGTTGCACACCCACGGCTTGACGTACCACGAGGCGCTGAAGCGGGGACGCGAGCTGATCGAGCTGCTGATCGCGTCGCGCGGGGCGAACGGCGAGGCGTTGCCAGGGCCGCAGGTGTTCGCCACCAGCGCGTGAGCGGAGGGACCACACAGATCGCTTGTCGCCGCTGGCGCCTGCCAGCGGCGCTACGATCTGCGACCCAAGATTCCTCGACTGATTGCGAGCGTGTGCCGCGAGCACATAATGCGT
>DASVAA010000013.1:0-7585 GCA_036376595.1 Ktedonobacterales bacterium
CCGGCTATTCGATGTTCGACGGCACACTGCCCGATGGCACGCCGCTGCTCGACGCGTTGCGCGCGCGTGGTATCACGCGGCTGCACGTCGGCGGTCTGGCGACCGACTACTGCGTGCGCGCGACGGTGCTCGACGGCCTCAAGAACGGCTTCGCGGTCGAGCTGGTGGCCGATGCCTCGCGGGCGGTGAACGTCCAGCCAGGCGATGAGCAGCGCGCGATTGACGAGATGACGGCAGCCGGCGCGAAATCTGAGACAGTAGGGCAGTTCCCTGTGGGTTAGCGAGCGCGACATGGCCGAGAACGTGAGCATAGACTTCGTGATGCTCGCCAACCACGTCGAGGCGGGCAACGGGCTGCTCTACATTAGCGGCGGCGGCTGGACCGACCATCACCGCGTGATCCAGAACGGCCGTGTGCCGCCGAGCCACTTCGGCATCGCCGTCTCGATCTGCATCCCCTGGACGGCGACCAATGTGCCCCATAGCATGGTGATTCGCATCGAGGACGACGACGCGAGCACGACCGTCGTGCGCAGCGAGGCGCAGCTCAGCGTCGGCAGGCCCGCGGCCCTTCCGCTCGGTGCTGAGCAGCATGCGTTCGTCGCCATCAACGTGGACACGGTGTTTCCGAAGGCAGGCGGCTACCGCGTGGTGGCGGCGCTCGACGAAGACGCCGATACACGCACCTGGGCCTTCCGCGTGCATGATGTGCAGCGCGCCGTGGTGTAGGAGCGGCGCACGGCTGACAGAGGGACTTCGCCGCTGGACAGCACACAGACACGCATCACCGTCTGGAGAGCAAGGATGCGTTGAGCTGGTTATAGAGGAGAAATATTCAGACTGCCGCGATCTGGTCTAATGTGGCGCTAGTACCCGCGAGCGGCAGCCTTGGCACGTGCCTTGCGCTCCTTGCGCGCCCGGTTCTCGGCCTTGCGCTTGCGCTTGACACTCGGCGGCTCGTAATGCATGTGGCGCTTGGCCTCCGAAAGCACCCCGGCCTGCTGCACCTTGCGCGTGAAGCGCTTGAGAGCGACCTCGAACGAGTCGCCATCACGAATCAGAATCTCTGTCACCTGCTACGTTGACGGCCAGTGCCATGCCCTCGCATGCTCCTCGGCCGCCGCTCCTTTCTTGAACTGTTCACCTCTTGAACGCTTCGCCGCCGCAACACCCGAGTAGGCGCGCACTCGCCCGCGCGTGCTTGCGCAAGCACGCGACCGGCAGCATGCGGCGCGTTGCGATAGGAGCCGCCGTCCGCGCTCTGGAAGGCACACTGCCACCTGCTAGGATACCACGAATCGCGCGGCAGCGCCATCTGTTGGCTGACGCTAGGTTCTATCAAAAATCAGGGGTCGCGGTGCGCCAAGGGGGCCGGCGGATGAATCCGCGCCTATGGGCCTCTCGGCCACCAAGGCCGCCTGCGCGGCCTGCAGACCTGTACCGGCTAGCCCCCGGTTTTTGATGAACCCTGACGCTACGTGCCGCACCACACCGCGTACGCATAGCCGAAATGCCGCTCGTCTCGTCGTGCTGGCCTGTTCCGGCTGCCCCCGGGGGCGCTGACGAGGCGCCGGGGATGTGTGGCATGTGGTATAGTTGGCGCGTAGTTGATTCTGTACGCACCCGCAAGGCGGGAGTAGAAGACGGGTTCTCGCATCCCGCTCCCGCTTTACTCCTCCACTCGCTGGCAGAGTGGCGCACGGATTGGCTCGCCGTAATCTGTCGTTTCGTGCGCATGACGAGGCCGTCGCGGGCGCCTCGCGCATGACGAGTGTGAAGGAGTGTCCCAGATGGGCACGCGGATCTATGTCGGCAACCTCCCCTTTTCTGCCACCGACGACCAACTGGCGCAGACGTTCGGCGCCTATGGCAACGTCGTGGACGCGCGTGTGATCACCGACCGTGCCACCGGCCAGGGCAAGGGCTTTGGCTTCGTTGAGATGGGCACCGAGGACGAAGCACGCAACGCCATCGCGCAGCTCAACGGCACGATGATGGATGGCCGCGCCCTGCGCGTCAATGAGGCCCAGCCACGCCCCGAGCGCGGCAGCCGTGGTGGCGGTGGTGGCTACGGCGGTGGTGGCTACGGCGGCGGCTCGCGCGGGGGCGGGTACGGCTCGCGCCGCGACGACGATAGCCGCGGCGGGCGCTGGTAGGACTGTCTCGCCCACAACCTCACGCAAGGAGCACACATGATGGAACCGCCGGCGTCGGATGCGCAGCGCGTGGCTTGCCACGTCAAAGGCTGTGACGCGCCGGCGGACCACACGTGCGATCGCTGCGGCCAGCCCTTCTGCGCCGATCACGTGCAGCCGCATACCATCGAGCGGCGCGATGAGCCAGACGAACGCGCTGGCTTGCTCCTGACGCGCGCGCCGACGCACCGCGAAACGTACATGCTCTGCCGCCTCTGCGGCAGCAAACCGATCATCGGCAAGCGCCCGCCGCTCTCTAGCCCACTGTGATACCGAGACCGGCCACGCAGCGAGGGGAACCCAGCAGGCGGTCTAAAGAACCACGGCTCATCTCCCGCCGAAGACGGTTCCCCGCAGCGCTTCAGAGAACCTGCTTCGCGATGCACGACGAGCGGCCGTGGCTCGTCGTGAGCCGTGGCATGGATGCCCTACGCCTTGCTCTGCTCGCGCACCAGGCGCCGCAGCACGGCCTGCAAGATGCCGCCGTTGCGGTAGTAGCCGATGTCCACTGTGCTATCCAGCCGCGCGATGGCCCTGAACTCAGAGGTCGTGCCGTCCTCATGGTGGACGCGCACCGTCATCTCCTGCCCCGGACTCAGCTCGCCGGTGATCCCCACGATGTCGTAGGTCTCGTGCCCCGTCAGCCCCAGGCTCTCACGGCTCTCGCCTGGCCTGAACTGCAGCGGCAGGATGCCCATGCCGACGAGGTTGCTGCGGTGGATGCGCTCGTAGCTCTCTGCCAGCGTCGCCCGGATGCCCAGGAGCAGCGGACCCTTGGCCGCCCAGTCGCGCGAGCTGCCCGACCCATACTCCTTGCCGGCGATCACCAGCAGCGGCGTGTCCTCCTGCTGGTAGCGCACCGAGGCGTCGTAGATCGTCATCTCCTCGCCGCTGGGCAGGTAGGCGGTGTAGTAGCCCTCCTTGCCCGGCACGAGCTGGTTGCGCAGGCGGATGTTGGCGAAGGTCCCACGGACCATCACCTCGTGATTGCCGCGCCGCGCACCGTAACTGTTGAAGTCGCGCGGCTGCACGCCCTGCTCGACTAGATATTTGCCGGCGGGGCTTTGGGTGGGGATCGAGCCGGCTGGCGAGATGTGGTCGGTGGTGATCGAGTCGCCCACCGAGACCAGCACCCGCGCACCGGTGATGTCACTCAGCAGCTCCGGCTCCGGTGCCAAGCCCTCGAAGAAGGTGGGCCGGCGTACATAGGTCGAGGCGGGGTCCCAGGCGAAGAGGCCGGTGCCGGCTTTGGGCAGCGGCAGCGCGCGCCAGTGCTCGTCGCCGTCGAAGACGTGGCCGTACTCCTGCTGGAAGACCTCCGGCTTGACCACCTGGGCCAGCGTCTCCTGCACCTCTTGGGGTGTCGGCCAGATGTCTTTGAGGTACACGGGCTGGTCGTTGGGATCGTAGCCCAGCGGCTCGGTCGTGAGGTCTTTCTCCACCGAGCCGGCCAGCGCGTAGGCCACCACCAGCGGCGGTGAGGCGAGGTAGCTGGCGCGCACCTGCGGGTGGATGCGCCCCTCGAAGTTGCGATTACCCGACAGGACGGCGGCTACCACCAGGTTGTTGTCCGTCACGGCGCTCGCCACCGGCTCCGGCAGCGGCCCTGAGTTGCCGATGCAGTTGTGGACCGCGACCGTGGCGGCCACGAAGGCGTGCAGGTCGTCCACCGCCAGATCGTAGACCGGACGCATCCCCGCGTCGCGCCGATCGACCACCGTGAGCGCGAGCGTCGGCAGCGTAAGTGACTCCTTCTCGACGCAGTAGCGCTTTGTGCCGTCGGTCTCGGCGCGGTCGCGCAGCGGCGCGAACCACTCGCGCACGCCAAGCTGGCGGAACAGCTCGACCGGCGAGGGGAAGCCGGCGCTCTCGCGATGCAGCGGTTGGAACTTGCGCGCGGCCGGGTGTGGCAGCCGCGTGAAGCGGTCGTGCCCCTCCAGCAGCGCGTAGTGCGTATGTGCAGCGGGCACCGGCTCGCGCTCCAGCAGCGCCGTCGCCGCGCCGCGCCTTGCCTGAGTGAATGCGAGCGCCGGCTCCGCCGTGTGCAGCTCCTCCAGGCGCGTCGCCATCCATAGGCGCTGGCGGTGGATGCGCGCCACCGAGCGCCAGTAGACCGCCGCCGCGCTGGCGCGCAGCGCCTTATCCACGCAGTAGCGGAAGCCCACGCGCTCCACGAACGAAAGACCGTCCGGCAGCGTCAGGCGCACCTCCATCCGCGGATTGCCGTCCTGCGCAGCGGGATATGTCGAGGCGGAGCGGCGCGTGGGATACTCGTACACGGCGGCGCCCTCGGTCTCCACGCCGCAGCGCGCCAGCAGGCCGAGCAGGTCGCCCATCAGCACCTTGAGCTGCGCCACGTGCTCCGGTTGGGCGCTCTGCGAATAGGCCGCCGGCTCCAGCGTCGCGTCCTCCTCGCGCCTGCCCCACCGATGCAGGCTTGGCGCGTGACCGTCGGCGCCGAAGATGCCGCCCAAGAACTCGCGCACCACCGCGACGGGGCAGGCGGCATCCAATACGAACTCCGGCAGCGTGGGGGCCTGCGTGATGCGCCGCCCGACCCGTACGCCCGGCAGCGCGGTGATCGCCGCCGACAGCGCCCGCGGCAGCACAATCGTCCACTTGCGCTCGTCATAGCGCGCCGCGGCGGGGCGCTCGCCCAGCACCAGCTCCAGGTCGTCGAGCACCGCCTCGCGGTCCAGCGCCTGGCCGACGTTCATCCGGCCCTGTCCGAGCAAGCTGATCGAGCCATCGCTGAGCAGGTGGCCGAGCAGGCGCGCGAAGGCCAGCGCCCGCCGCCGCTCGCGCGGGGTCTGCATGGCGAACGTCAGGTTGCCGGCATGCAGCACGTAGCCGTCCTCATCGTCGCCCGGCTCGTCCAGCGGCGCCTCCAGCCCAACCGCCACACGATCGTGCTCCAGCGCCAGCTCATCCGCGCGCACCCAACGGCCATCGGCGCAGAGAATCTTGTGATCCGGCGTGCAGACCAGTGTGCGCCCATCTTGCAATACCAGCGAGATACACTCGCGCTCGCCCTGGACCATCCGCTCGGTCTGCACCGCCCGGCCCAGCCGGCCCTCCACAGTCGGACCGAAGAGCCGCGCCCCGCCGGCAAGCGGCAGGCGCTCGATGGGCTGCGCGGTGCCGTTGGCGAGCAGCACCGGCGTCCCGGCGGCGATGCACGTTGTGCAACCATAGCCGACGACGTGGAAGTGCAGCGCCTCCAGGAAGGGTGTCAGGCCGGCGTCGCGCAGGTAGTCGGTGACGGCACGCGAGCCGGGGGCCAGGCTCGTCTTGACTGCTGGATTGACTCGCAGGCCACGCTCGACCGCATGCTTGGCGAGCAGCCCCGCGCCGAGCATCACCGAGGGATTTGAGGTGTTGGTGCAGCTCGTGATGGCGGCGATGGCGACCGCGCCGTTGCCGATCTCGACCTCCTCGCCCTCCAGGTTCACCGTCACCGCTTTCTGTGATGGCTGCTGTGCGGCGTCGGGCTGCTGTGCGGCGGTCTCGCCCGGCGGCATGGTGATCGGGAACGCCTCGTGGAAGTTCTGCGGCACACTCCCCAGCGCCACGCGGTCCTGCGGGCGCCGCGGGCCCGCCACACTCGGCTCGATGGTCGCGAGATCCAGATTCAGCAGCGTATCGAACTGCGGCACTGGCGTCGCGTCGGTACGGAACAGGCCCTGCTCCTTGGTGTAGCGCTCGACCAGGTCCACCAGCTCCGCCGGCCGGCCGGTCAGCCGCAGGTAGCGCAGCGTCTCGTCGTCTACCGGGAAGAGTGTGGCCGTTGCGCCGAACTCCGGAGACATGTTCGAGATCGTGGCACGGTCGGGCAGCGAGAGCGAGCTGAGCCCCTCGCCAGCGAACTCGACGAAGCGCCCGACGACGCCGAACTTGCGCAGCATCTGCGTCACCACCAGCACGAGATCGGTCGCCGTGGCACCCTCCGGCAGCCGGCCGGAGAGATGGACGCCAACGACCTCGGGCTTGAGCAGGTAGAGCGGCTGGCCCAGCATCACCGCCTCGGCCTCGATGCCGCCAACGCCCCAGCCGAGCACGCCCAGGCCGTTGATCATCGTCGTGTGCGAGTCGGTGCCCACCAGTGTATCGGGGAAGGCCACACCGTCGCGCGTCTGCACCACCTTGCCCAGATATTCGAGGTTCACCTGGTGGCAGATGCCGGTCCCCGGCGGCACAACACTGAAATCCTTGAACGCGGCCTGCGCCCAGCGCAGCAGCGCGTAGCGCTCGCCGTTGCGTTCGTACTCGCGCTCGACGTTCGCGCGGAAGGCCAGCGTCGTGCCGAACATGTCCACCTGCACCGAGTGGTCGATCACGAGGTCCGCCGGCACCAGGGGATTGATGCGGTTGGGGTCGCCGCCCATCTCTTTGACGGCGTCGCGCATCGCCGCCAGGTCCACCACCGCCGGGACGCCGGTGAAGTCTTGCAGCAGCACGCGCGCCGGCATGAAGGGCAGCTCGCTCGGCCCGCCCGCCGCCAGCGCCACGCCGGGACGCCAGCGCGCGAGCGCCAGCACGTCGTCGCGGCTGACCAAGCCCGGCTCGATGTCGCTGTTACGCAGCGCATTTTCGACCAACACGCGCACCGTGAAGGGCAACTGCTCGATCGGTGTGGACTGCTGGCCGGCAAGCGCGCCGAGCCGGTAATAGGCGACGGAGCCGGCGGCGGTCGGCAGCGTCGCGCGCGCGCCGAAGGCATTGGAACCTGCTGACGGTGATGGCATAGTGGCACCTCTTTGGGACACTGGTAGGGGAAGCACGGGTGCAGACGGCGTCCGCTGCCGCGGCGAGTCTCACTGACACAAGTATATCGTCCGGCTTCTCCGATGAGGCAATGCCCCCTATCGGAAACCCGAATAGCAGCGCAGCAGCCACGGTGTCTCGGCACGGTAAATCGCGGTCCGATCCGCCGCGCTCACGCCGCCGAGGCTGTGCCCGCCTGCGTAGCTCTCGTACGTCAAGGAGACGCCCACTTGTCGCAGTGCGGAGGCCATCAGCCGAGGTTGCTCCGGCGACAACGGTCGGCATCATCCTTGCGGGCAGGGATGAGCAGGGAGCGTCGCGCTCCACGCGGCCCGCAGTGAGGCCGGAGATCAAAGGAGACGTGTCGGATGAATCAGCAGGATATGACCAACACCAGCGGCAGCAATCAGCAGGTGAATACGCCGACCAGCACAGGCTCGACCGGCATGCCTGCGAGTGCGAACGCGAACGCGAGCGGCCAGGATCAGCTCGACGCCGAGGTCCAGGGTGTGCTCAATCCCAATCCCGGCAACCTCAGCACGAATCGCGCGGATCTCGCCCGCGACCCGGTCTGCGGCAATATGGTCGAGAAGGCCGGCGCCACCAACACACTGCCCGCGCCCGTC
>DASVAA010000014.1:0-21052 GCA_036376595.1 Ktedonobacterales bacterium
GCGTTCGGCGGCCTCGGCCCAGAATTCTTCGGGGTGCTCTTGGGCGCGCTGGTAGACGGCGGGGTCGCGCACGGTGGCGTGGGCGGTGAACTGCGGGGAGGGGGGGAAGACGCGATGCTCTTGCAGCAGCGCGTCAATGGTCGAAGGCGCCGCGCCATCCCCGCTTGCGGCGCTCGGCGCGGCCGCTGAGATGTCACCCGCGCTCGGTGCCGCAGCCGCTGGGTTTTCATCAGCCGATGCGACAGCTGCACCGCTCTCGCCCGCATCGTCATCGAGCATTACAGGCTCCGCGGTGACGACCTCGACCGCAACCGGCTCGCCCGCCTCGTCGGTGCCGGCAACCACCGTATCGGTGATCAGGATCGCATCCGGCCCTGCGGTCTCATCGGTGGTGGTGGTATCGGCTGCTGGAGCGGCCTCTTCCGCAGCGGGAGACTCGGCGGCAGGCGCCGCGCTCTCGGGCTGGGCAGTCGTGGGCGCGGGCGCAGGCTCGGGTGCGCTGGGTGGGGATGAGGGCGCCGCGGCGGCGGGAGGGGGTGCAGGTGGCGCCGATGCTGGCGCGGCGGGCGCGGGAGGAGGGGGAGACTGTGTCGCCGCGGACGCCCCGTTGCGCCGCCGGAACCAGCCAAAGAATCGGGAAGCCATGCAGTGCTCCTTTCAGACCGGACGCATGCCAAAGATGCCATATAGATGACCGGCCATACGGCCGGAGACCCACCGGGAAAGGGACCATCGCACCCTGATGTGTTGTTTGTGTTACGGCAATCATACCAGAAATTCGCGGCGTATGCTGCCCTTGCCGCCAGATCATCGCTCGCTATTGAGGTCGAGCACACGCGAAGATGGAACGTTGCAGCCGCGGAGTGCGCTGTGCGGCACGCGGCGTGCGGGCACGACGCGATGGGCTGCGATCCCTGCCGGCGTCCACGCGGCGCGGGCAAAGGTTTATTACTCGCGACGAACGACGCGCTGGAAGGAGCGGCTACCAGATGGGCAAGACAGTTTCGGATGTGCTGGTCGAGACCCTGATCGCCTGGGGCGTGGATACGATTTTCGGGCTGCCCGGCGACGGCATTGACGGCGTGATGGAGGCGCTACGCACACATCAGGACCAAATCCGCTTCGTGCTCGTGCGCCACGAGGAGGCTGGCGCCTTCGCCGCCTGCGCCTACGCCAAGTTCACTGGCAAGCTGGGCGCCTGTATCTCGACCAGCGGCCCCGGCGCGATCCACTTGCTCAACGGCCTCTACGATGCCAAGCTCGACGGCGTTCCCGTGATCGCGATCACCGGTGAGCCGGAGAGCGATCTGATCGGCCTGCACTACCAGCAGGACGTGGACGTCGTCCGCCTGTTCGAGGATGTCGCGGCCTACAATCAGCAGATTCAAGGTGCCAGCGACGCCTATAACCTCACCAACACCGCCTGCCGCACCGCGCTCGCCCAGCGCGCCGTCGCCCATTTGACGATTCCGATTGACCGCCAGGTGGAGGACGCCCAGGAACAGTTCGATAAGACCTTCTCCGGCCCTCCCAAGACGCCGCACCAGACCTCGATCTTCCAGCCGGCCTACTACGCGCAACTCGATCTGACACGCTCCGCTGGGGCGCAGTATCAGCAGACGGCGCCGACGCCGCCGGACGCACTCATGCGCGAGGCGGCGCAGATCCTCAACAGCGCCTCGAAGGTCGCGATCCTCGCCGGGCATGGGGCGATCCACGCGCGACAAGAGTTGCTTGCGGTGGCCGAGCTGCTAGGCGCGTCGATCGTCAAGCCGCTGTTGGGCAAAGGCGTGGTGGGCGACGACAACCCCTACACTACTGGCGGCATCGGGCTGCTGGGCACCAAGCCGAGCGACGACGCGATGGAGCATTGCGACGCGCTGCTGATCGTTGGCTCGTCGTTCCCCTACTCCGGCTATCTGCCCAAGCCAGGCCAGGCGGCAGGAATCCAGATCGACATAGACCAGGCGCGGCTGGGCCTGCGCTACCCGATCGACGTGGGGCTGGTGGGTGACGCCCAGGCCACCCTGCGCGCGCTGATCTCGCTGCTGCGAAAGAAGGCCGACCGCTCGTTCCTGGAGCAGGCGCAGAAGGGGATGGCCGACTGGCGCAAGATGCTGGAGAAGGAGGGCACCTCGACCGACACGCCGATGCATCCGCAGGTACTTGCCTGGACGCTCAGCGAGCTGGCCGCGCCCAACGCCATCATCTGCGGCGACAGCGGCACCAACACGACCTGGCTCGCGCGCAACTTCATCCTGCGCGAGGATCAGATGTTCTCGTGCTCGGGCACGCTGGCGACGATGGGTCCGGGCGTGCCGTATGCCATCGCGGCGCAGGTCGCCTATCCCGATCGGCAGGTGATCGCGTTCGTCGGCGACGGCGGCTTCACGATGATGATGTTCGAGATGCTGACGGCGGTCCACTACAACCTGCCGATCAAGGTGGTGGTGGTCAAGAACAACGTGCTGGGCCAGATCAAGTGGGAGCAGATGGTCTTCCTGGGCAACCCGCAGTTCGGCGTCGAGCTGCAGCCGGCCAACTGGGCGGGCTGGGCCAAGGCGGCGGGCGCCGAGGGCTATAGCTGCGACGACCCGACCAAGCTCAAGGACGTGATGCGCGAGTTCCTAGCCTCGCCGCGCCCGGCGCTGCTGGAGTCGTACGTCAATCCCAACGAGCCGCCGCTGCCACCCAACATCACATCCAAGCAGGCGATCCACTTCGCCGAGGCGCTGCTCAAGGGCGAGCCGAACGGCCCGCGGATCGCGCTGACCGCCTTCCGGGAGAAGTTCAGCCAGATGGTGGGATCGTAGAGGTCCTCACCCCCAACCCCCTCGCCCTGCGGGGCGAGGGGCTTCTTCCGCTGGGTTCGCTGCTCTCCTGTCGCCTCAGTCTGAGCTGGATAGGCTGTCCTGATGAGGGCAAGCGCGCTGCCTTCGCCCGCGAGCTGCATTCTGTGGTATCGCGAGCGGCTTTGTGATGTGCGCTGGCACTGCTGGCGTCATTTTGGGCCGAGTCAGATGGAATCGGTGAGGAGGCGCCGGCCGTTCCGGTGCGTTCGGCATAACCGAGGGGACCACTATGAACCGCTATTTTCAAGAGAAGTGGCCGTGGATTGAAGGCTCGCACCTCATGCGCACCCAGGTGCTGGGCACGCTGAGCGATGCCGATCTGGCGTTCAACCCCGGTGGAGAGAACATGACGTTGGGCACGCTCTGCCGCGAGATGGGCGAGGTGGAGCACTCGTACACGCAGTCGCTGAAGTCGTTCCAGCAAGATTGGTCGTATCGCAACACGGACGCAGGGCTGGAGAGCAGCGTCGCGCGGCTCAAAGCGTGGTTCCAAACGCTCGACGACGAGATGCAGACGACGGTGGCGGGACTCTCGGACGACGATCTGCACAAGTCGGTCGATCGCGGCAATGGCTCAAGCATGCCGGTTGACTGGCAGCTCGATGCGTACCTTCAGGCGGTGCTGATCTTCTTTGGCAAGGCCACCATCTACCTCAAGATGATGAACAAGCCGCTGCCTGAGCAGATGCGAGAATACATCGGCTGAGTCGTGGAGCCGCACCCCGATGAGCGCGACCGGGCAATGGCAGAGCGCGGTGGGGCAGCCGGCAACCCTGCAGCGATCAATCTGATGCGCCCGCCAGCACCACGTCCACCAGCCGGTCGCCGTGCGCTTGCACCCAATCCTCGCGCGCGATGGCCGCGTGGGCGCGGTCCGTCACGGCCCCCATCGGACTCAGCCCCTGGCGGTGGCGGCCCAACCGGTGGATCAGCGAGGTGTAGGCGCGCAGCAGATAGAGCGCCGGCATCGCCCGCGCCTCCTCCGCCGTCAGGGTGACATGGCGCGCGTAGCCCGCCGCGACGGCGCGCAGGATCGGCCACTCCTCGCCGGTGCCGAACCGCTCGCCCGGCCACCAGCTCAGCGCAACTGTCAGGTCCATCGCGCGCAGGTCGAGCGCGCAGAACTCGAAGTCCAGCACCGCCGTGACGCGGGCGCCTTCCATCAGCAGGTTATCGGGCGCGTAATCCTCGTGCGCGAGCTGGCGCGGCAGTGTTGCGTAGAGGACCGGAATGCGCTCCAGCAGCATGTCGTAGCTCCGCACCAGCCTATCACGGACCTCCTCTGTGACCGGCAGTTCCAGGATGGCGGCGCGCGGATCGGGCACCAGCGGGTGGCAATGCGCCAGGTCGCCGTACGAGCGCCAGCCGACGGCTCCCTCGACATCCATCGGCGGCAGGCGCGCCAGCGCCACGTCAAGCAGACCCAGCGCCTCGCCGCCGGCCCGCGCCTGAGCCAGATCGCCGCGATCGGGGTGCGTGCCCGGCAGCAACGGCGCCAGCGTCGCCAGCACCCCGCCGTCATCGTCACCCGCAATCCGCGCGAACGGCTCCCCCGAGGCGATGGGCAGCGGCACAGGCAGCGCGAACGGCAGCCCAGCCGCCGCGAGCCGCGCGAGCACCGCCTGCTCGAAATGTACCCGGCCCACATCGGCGTGGTTGGCGTAGACACGCAGCACGAACGCATCAGCGGGCGTCTCGACGGCAAACATCTCGTTGTTGGTGCCGTGGGCCAGCGGTCGCACATTCGCGGGCTGCGGCAGCGCCCACTCGCGCAGGATAGTCTCGATCTCCGGCATGCCATGCACCCTCAGCATCGAGCATAGCACGCGGGCAGCGGTGGGAGTCAGACCGATCAGAAGAAGTTGCCGGGCAGCGAGGTGAGGGCGGCGAGGGCGGCGCGCAGCGGGGTGTTTTCAGGACCACTGGGCACGGGCTGGCGCAGCACGACCACCGGCCCAGACCGCTGGCAGCGGTAATGCGTCTTGCCGCTGCGCTCGTCGCGCCAGGCCTCCAGGTCTACTGTGGCCTTCCCGACGCGGATGCCCTCCAGCCGGAGGTACGGCAGCCAGGGCGGCAGGTGCGGGTCCACGAGCAGCAGGCGCAGCGGGGCAAAGGGGATCAGGCCCAGTAGCGCCTGGACGACCATCACCACGGCGCTGGACGACCACCCCTGTGGCTCGTTGGCGTCGGGGTAGATGCCGGGGTGCGGATGGTCGGCGTCGCGCGGGATACCGCCGAGCACCTCAGGCAGCAGGTTGCGGCTGAAGAGATCGCTCGCCGCGAAGAGTCCCTCGGCAAGCTGAAACATCTCGTCAAAGCAGCCATAGCGCGCCAGGCCGAAGGTGAAGGTGCCCATGTCCACCGGCCAGACGGCGCCTAGGTGGTAGCCGAAGGGATTGTAGGCGGGATGCTCCGACGAGAGCGTGCGCACGCCCCAGCCGCTGAAGAGGTCCGGTTGCAACAGGCGCCGCGCGACCAGCGGGGCGCGCTCACGCGGGACGACGCCAGTGGCGAGCAGGTGGCCCGCGGCGCCGCCGATCGAGCGCACTTGTTGCTTGTCTGGGCCGAGCGCCATCGCGTAGAACTGCTCGTCGGGCATCCAGTACGCCTGATTGAACCGCTGCTTGAGGCGATGCGCCGCCGCCAACAGCTCCAGCGCGTAGGCGCGGTCGCCGGCAAAGAAGAACGCCGCCGCCGCCCAGCGCAGCCCCACGTACCACCAACCCTGAATCTCGACCGGCGCGATGGGGTTGGGGACGATGTAGCCCTGCTCGTCCACGATGCCCTGGCTCGAATCCTTCCAGCCCTGGTTCTTGGTGCCCTGCGACGAGCGCGTAACGTATTCGATGAAGCCGTCGCCGTCGAGGTCGCCGTCGAGGTCGCCGTAGCGGTCGAGCCAGTCGATCGTCGTGCGCGCGGCCGGCAGCAGGGCGCGGACCGTCTCGAGATCGTTGGTCCAGGCGAGATACTGCCCCAGCATGATCAAGAAGTCGGGCGGGGTGGCGTAGTCGCCATAGTAGCGCAGGAAGGGATCGTCGCCGGCGACGGAGAGCGGGCCGAAGCGCTGCTGGTGGATCAGCTTGCCCGGCTCCTCGTCAAGCCAGTTTTCGACGATCGTGCCGCGCAGGCCGGCGTTGACGCGCAGCGCATCGCGCAGCGGCCGCTGCAGCGCCAGCAGTTCCTGCCAGGTGATGGTGAGCGAGTCGCGGCCGAAGAACTGCAGGTAGAGCGGGATACCGGCGGCCGGCGCGGCTGGCCCCGGCTCCTGGCCGAGCGTCAGGTCCACCAGCGATTCGGTGGCCGCCGCCCAGGCACGCGCGACGCTGGGGTTGGGCGTCGTAAGGCGCGGGACCTGGGCGCGCAGCTCGGCACGCAGGCGCCCCAGCGCCGTGGCAGACGCGTCGAAGACACGCTCCGGCGCGGGCAGACGGCGGCCGTCGAAGATCGGCTCGACCGTGACGTGCAGCACCACCGGCGCATGTGGGGCAAGTGCTAGATCGAGTTCGAGGGAGCACAGCGGGCCAGCGCCGATCTCGCCGTTGCCCTGTTGGACCAGCTGCACGCCGCGCAGTCCATCGCCCTCCACGCGGCCCAGCCGCACCGCCACCGCCCGATCAAGCCGAAGATGGTGATAGCGGAAGGTCAGCTCGCGGCGCGCCTCATCCCACTGCGCCGAGACGTTGGCGGCCTGCGCGCGGAAGCCCTTGGAAACCTCCATGATGTCGCGGAAGTCCGCGGCCAGCTCGATGCGCAGCGTGCAGCGCGCGGTCACATGCGGCGCGTAATTCTCAAGCGCCAGCCGCACGAGCAGCCCGTCGCCCAGCGCGCGGGCGTCTGTCGCGTAGACCGAGCGATAGGGCACGCCCTCGGCCTCGGGAAGCATGCGGTAGGCGAGGAAGCCGCTGCCCTCTACGGGGCTGGCAATCACCGAGCGCAGCAGCTTGTCGCCCTCAAAGAGGCAGAAGCGCGAGAGCAGGCGCGTGCTCTCGTAGTAGTAGCCCTCGGTCTTGGCGCTCGTCACGTCGCCGTCGAGGTTGGTGATCAGCAGGCTGTGGCCGCTGAAGACGTCGTGGCAGTCGGCGCGGGCGCGCATCCCCAGGTGCGGGGAGTGGACCTCATCCCCTGTCCCCCTCTCCCGCGTAGAGAGGGGGTGATGCGGCCGCGTCCTCGTCGCGGCCGGCGCGGGCTGCGCATCGAGTGATTGTGGCTGCGACTGTGGCTGTGGCTGCGGCGTGGCCGGCGCCGCGCCGTCGAGCGAGCGGGTCATGCGCGCCCCCCATCCGCTGCTCCATCGAACTTGGCACCCGCTCCCTCAACCGCGTCAATGTGCTGAATCCTCCCTCCCTCTGCGGCCGCTGCGGATGCCCTCTGTCTTCCTTCCTCTGCGTCCTCCGCGTCCTCTGCGGTTGCTCTCTGCTCTCCCTCTGCTCTGCCCTCCGTTGCCTCTGTTTCCTCTGTGGTGATTCTCTTCTCTTCTTCGCGTCCTTCGCGTCCCTTCGCGTCCTTCGAGGTCCCCTTACCCTCCCCCGCCAGCAGCCAGTCGCCACGCAAGGCTTCGGGCACGTAGAGCGGAGTTGCCGCGGACGCCAGGTAAGGATGGGGCTGCAGCGGCTGGCCGTCCACCACCGGCGGCGCGGTATAGGCATCGGGCGAGACGCAGATCAACTGGCCGGCGCGGACCAGCGTGTCGAGCGCGCTGGCGATGCGATCTGGTGAGACGCCGAGGTTGGCGGCGATGGCGGCGACGCTCACGGGGCCGATGCGCGGGTTGGCGAGCAGCTCCACGATCTGCCGCTTGAAGAGCCGCTCGTCGTCGCGCACCATCCCACGCTCGACGTTCTGTGGCATCGGGTCTAACTTCCCACGCGGCGCAGCAGCACGAGCAGTCCCAGCAGCGCGACGCCGGCCAGCGCCACTTGCCGGCCGGGATACTCGCCCACGTAGCGCGTGTAGAGGCTGACCGACTTCGAGCGCCCGCCGAAATCGCCGGTGACGGACCCAAACCCCGACGGCGGCGCGAAGAGAATGCCCTGCTGATTGCCCGGCGCGGACGACTCCTGCATCCGCCACGCCATGCCGTTGCGCAGCAGCAGCCAGTCCAGCAGCGCCGGGCTGATGCGCTGGAGCACGAGTGCCAGCTTACCCGCACCGCCGACCACAATCTCGCGCCGTGGATGCTCGGCGGCGAAGACGATCGCGCGAGCGGCGGTGCGCGGTTCGTAGACCGGCGGGATCGGGCGCGGCAGCAGGCCCAGCTTGGAGCGCGCGTGAGCGTAGAGCGGCGTGTTGATCGAGCTGGGCAGGATCAGCGTGACGGCGATCGGCAGCCCCGCATGCGCCAGCTCCAGCCGCAGCGCGTCGCTGAAGCCGGCGAGGCCGTGCTTGGCGGCGGCGTAGGCCGATTGCAGCGGCATCGCGCGGCGCGCCTCGACCGAGGCGACGTTGACGATCGTGCCCTGTCCCTGCCGCGTGAGGTGCGGCAGCGCGGCCTTCATGCCGTAGATCGTGCCCAGCAGGTCTACCTGCACGATGCGCGCGATCTCGTCGGGTGTCATATCTTCGACCGCCGCGTATTCCGTCACCGCCGCGTTATTGACCCAGGTATCAATGCGCCCGAAGCGCGCGACGGCCTGGGCGGCGACGCGCTCGACCTCTTCCCAGCGCGCCACGTCGGCGACGACGGTCTGCGCCTGGGTGCCCAGCCGGTGGACCTCGCGCTCGACCTCGCGCAGGGCATCGGCGTTGCGCGCCACCAGCACCAGCGACGCCCCGCGCAGCGCGAATTGCAGCGCCGCCTCGCGGCCAATGCCGCTCGACGCGCCGGTGATCACCACCACCTGCTCGCCTATCGGTCTCACTGGCCCGCTCCCCGCTTGACGGCGCCGTACTGCCAGCCGAAGATCGTGCCGTACGTCAGGTGCGCGGCGAGGAAGGCCAGACCGGAGGCGGCGCCGAGCGCGAAGCCGCCGAAGCCCGGCATGCGCGGGCCGAAGGGGCGGCGCGGGTGGACCTTGCTCCACAGCAGCACCACCGGCGCGGCGATGCTCCAGTGGATGACGCCGCCGAGCAGGCCGGTCTTCCAGTTGGGGCGCAGGCCGGTGAGCCTGTAGCCCGCCGCGTAGGCGAAGCCGATCGCCGTGCTCATCATCAGGTGGATGGCATTGCCGATCACCTCGGCCTGCGTGGTGCCGGGCGGCGCAAAGAACGTACCCTCTATGCGAGCGATCGACATCTGCGTCACGCCCAGCCGGCGATACAGCATCATCTCGGTCGTCATGCCCGCCCAGCCGGCCAGCGCCCCGCGCACCACCGCCGGAGGATCGAAGGTCGCCGTCTGCCAGTTGATACGCTCTTGCTCGAAGGCGTTGATGATGTCGCGTTGAATCGTGTCGGCGATGCTTGCCATGCGCTGCTGCTCCTTGCGCTTGGGCGTCATGCTCTTGTGTCGGTGTGCCGGTGTGCCGATGTGCCGGCGCGGTGGGCGAGACATGTCTCGCCCCTACACCCACCGGCCGCGGTTGCATAGGGGTGTCCGGTGGACGCCGGCCGGGCGAGGGGATGCGCGCTCGTGCCATGCACGAGTCCATCCGCTACCTGCTTGCGCTCGCAATCTATGTGCCCGTCGCGCCCACTTCCATGGTCCTGTCCTCTCGTACAGCCGCGAGACTGGACCAGGGGGCGTGGCTCTCACGCTTCGCACGCCGTAGGCTACGAACGAGAGCACAACAGGAGGACAGACAATGCCTATCGCACTGATCACCGGCGCCTCGCGCGGATTGGGCCTCGCGCTCGCCCGCGCGCTCGCCGAGTCCGGCTGGACGCTGATCATAGATGCCCGCGGTGCCGAGGCCCTCGAAGCCGCGCGCGCCGCGCTGGCGGAGCGCACGCGGGTCGTCGCGCTGGCTGGTGACGTGGCCGATCCCGCGCACCGGCAGGCGCTCGCCGCCACGGCAGCCGGCCTCGGCGGGCTGGACGCGCTGGTCAACAACGCCTCGATCCTGGGACCCAGCCCGCAGCCCAACCTGCTCGATTACCCACTGGGCGAGCTGCGCGCGGTCTACGAGGCCAACACCGTCGCCCCGCTGGCGCTGATCCAGGCCGCCGCGCAGGCGCTCAAGCCAGGCGCGCGCGTCGTCAACATCACCAGCGACGCAGGCGTCGAGCCGTACGAGGGCTGGGGCGGCTATGGGTCGAGCAAGGCGGCCCTGGAGCAGATGTCGCACATCCTGGCCGCCGAGCGGCCCGACTGGCGCGTGTACTGGGTAGATCCCGGCGATATGCGCACGGCGCTGCACCAGGCGGCGTTCCCCGGCGAAGACATCTCGGATCGCCCGCTGCCGGAGGTGAGCGTGCCAGGGCTGCTGGCGCTGCTTTCGGGCGCGCTGCCCAGCGGGCGCTACCAGGCGCGGGAGGTGGACCTCACCTCGACGGGGGAAGGGACGGGGAACGCGGAGGACGCGGAGGGGCGCGGAGGACGCGGAGAGGAGGGAGGAGAGAATGCAACCGCAGAGGACGCAGAGGACGCAGAGGTTTCCAGAGGAAACACGGTAGGGACGTCCGGTGGACGCCGGGTGGCGGGCATTCGCGAGCTGCGCGTGGCGCTGACGGTCGCGGACTTCGAGCGCGCGCTGCGGCTGTACCGCGATGGCTTCGGCCTCGAAGTGGTCAAGCAGTGGGATTCGCCGGAGGGGCGCGGGGTGGTGTTGGCAGCAGGCCGCGGCACCATCGAGCTGCTGGATGCGGCCGACTCCGCCTATACGGACGCGGTCGAGGCCGGGCGGCGCGTGTCGGGTCCGGTGCGCCTGGCGCTGGAGGTGGCGGACGTGCGCGCGGCAGCCGAGCGACTGGTGGCACACGGCGCCGAGGCGGTCGCCGGCCCCGTCCAGACCACCTGGGGCGACCTCAACCAGCGGCTCCAGGCAGCCGAGCCGGCCCCGACCGGCATGCAGCTCTCGCTGTTCCAGCTATCCGTAGATGGTTCGGACTTGCCCGAAGGCAACCAGGGATAGATGGGCGCGAGAGAGGAGGCGAACGAAGATATGCTGCATCCGGAGTTGAGCACGCGGCTGGCACAGGGGCATCGCGACGATCTGCTGCGTGAGGCGCACGCTGTCAGGAGCTCGTCTGGCGCGGCCAGACAGCCTTCCCGCTGGCGCCGCGTGCTGCTGCTGCGGACCGGCGTCGCGCTGGTGACGCTCGGCACGCGCATGGAGGTGCGGGCGCTGCGCGTGGGACGACCCCGCCAGCCAATAGACCTGCGCCGCATGCGGCCGGCGCTGGCAAGCGATAGAGTGGCGGAATGGTTATGAGCACGAGCACACTACTCTGCGCATGGACTGGCGACGACATCTCCGGCCCGCTTGAGACGCTGGACTTCACGCTGCCGCCGGAGCTAGAGGCGACGGAGCCGCCGGAGGCGCGCGGGCTGGCGCGCGACGGGGTGCGGCTACTGGTCTCGTCGCACGGCGGCGAGCGGATCGAGCACGCGCACTTCGCCGAGGCGGGGCGCTTCCTGCGCGCGGGCGACCTGGTAGTGATCAACACCAGCGGCACGCTGCCCGCCGCGCTAGCGGTCACCCGCTCCGACGGCACGCCACTGGAGCTGCACCTCTCCACACACCTGCCTGGCGACGTGTGGAGCGTCGAGCTGCGCAGGCCCGCGAAGTCCGGCGAGCACGGCGGCACGACGCCCTTCCGCGAAGGGGTGGCCGGCGAGACGCTGGCGCTGCCCGGCGGGGCCGAGGTCACGCTGCTCGCGCCCTACGCGACCGACCGCGCCGCGCTCGCACCAGATGCCCCGGCGCGCCTGTGGCTGGCGACGCTGCGGCTGCCCGCCGGGCGTCCACCGAACGCCCCTACGCATCAGGCGCCGGATGGGCGTCCACCGGACGCCCCTACGGATGGCACGGCGTCGCTGCTGGCCTATCTCGCCCACTACGGCTTCCCGATCCGCTACGGCTACGTGCCGGCCGCCTGGCCGCTGGAATACTACCAGACGGTCTACGCGACCGAGGCCGGCAGCGCCGAGATGCCCTCGGCGGGGCGTGCCTTCACGCCAGAGCTGATGGCGCGGCTGGTGGCGCAGGGCGTGCAGATCACGCCGCTGCTGCTGCACACTGGCGTCTCCAGCCTGGAGGAGCACGAGCCGCCCTACGAGGAGTGGTATCGCGTGCCGGCGCCGACGGCGCACCTGGTCAACGCGGCGCGAGCCGAGGGGCGGCGGGTGATCGCGGTGGGCACAACGGTCGTGCGCGCGCTGGAAACGGTCGCCGAGCCGGATGCACATGGCAACGGCAACAGCACGGTCCATCCCGGCGAGGGCTGGACGCGGCTGGTGGTGACAGCGCAGCGCGGGGTATTCGCTGTAGACGGGCTGCTGACGGGGCTGCACGAGCCGCGCGCCTCGCATCTGGCGATGCTGGAGGCGATCGCCGGCCGCGAGCACCTGCGCCGGGCCTACGCCACGGCGCTGCACGAACGCTACCTCTGGCACGAGTTCGGCGACCTACACCTCATCTTGCCGTAACGAACAGGCGCATCTGTACTTCGCCGAGACGGCAAGGGTGCCCGATGTACGAGCGCTCGGTATGATGCCGCCGCTAGTGAGCGGGAGTCCAGAGGAGCAGATTATCATCGTTATCGCCGGACCATGAGCCGAGCACTGATGCCCATGACAGTGCCGGGTGTTGGTAACCCCAGGTGAAGACTACCACCCTAGGCGGCAGCGAGGAGCTCGATGGCACGTAGGCGAAGGTATAGCCGCTGAAGCTCGATGAGATCTCGAACTCGCGCAGGCTCGGCAGCGGCTGGAGAACCGTTGCGCCTGGCGCTTGTTGCCATAGCGCATCTCGGCTGCCGTTGCTCGTCGTGACGATCGTGGCCTGGGCCAGGTAGCAGGTGCCGTCGTTCCCCATGCGAGGTGCTGTGGGAATAAACCCATCCATTGGATAGAAGCCGGTGGGGGTAGTTGCGACGGCAAAGGTTCGTCCACCGTCCGCGCTAGAGAGTCCGTAGATATGCCCGTCGGTCCCTTCGGCGGCAACGCACAGACGCGAGGGTTGCGCGGATGCGGTGCCGAGCGATACGCCGAGATTAGTGCCTACATGGCCGATCGGAGCAATGACATGCCAGGAGCGGCCATCATCAACTGAGTGTTCGAGCATGGGCGGCACGACGTTGTTGCCCAATGCACGCACGAGCACGCGATACCACGCATATGGGTCGCTATAGTCGGGTGCAAAGGTGATTACGTGCCACCCCTGCCGTTCCAGCGTACTGGGCGACGTTTCTGTCGCCACCCAGGTCGCGCCGTCGTCACTGCTCCTTGAGAAGACAAGCGGACCATTCTCGTAGTTGCCGTTGGGAGCGCGAAGGATGTAGAGGTTGCCACCACGGTAGACGCCGTTCATGAGCGCGGCAAAGTAATCTTCCTCACTGGAGGAAGGAGTGTAGGTCGTCACCTTGGACCAAGTGTTTCCGGCGTTGTGAGTCACCCAGACTTCAGCGGGTGTTGCGTATGAGTTGTACTCCAATCCGGCGAAGAACGTATCGTGCCCACCCTGGGGCACTGCGAGACGACAGATGGTAAATGCGTCGGAAGCGCGGTCACATGGTCCACTGATAGTTTGCCAGTGGTCCCCTCCGTCCTGAGTTCGCCACATGGCTATGTGCCACTCGTGCCCGAATACGCTGCCAGTTGATTGATTGCCGTAGCTCAGCATCAGGCCAGGCACATCAGAGCTGACGGCGTAATTGAGGATCGTCTGATAAGAGCCGGGAACGGTGACATTGTGCCACCCTTGAGGCGCTACGGTGTTGTAGACCAGCAGCGGGGCAATGGCGGGTAGCACCCAAAGCCATAGCGAGAGGAAAACGGCCTCCAGCGGCAAGACGATCTTCAGCCGCCGGGGTATCCACCGCCAGAACCGACCGAGCCGGTCGCGCAATCGCTCGACGTCCACCCGTCGACCTCCCTCTACCATCCTCCCCTTGGCTTCACCTTCGCTCGCTAGTATAGACAGGCTGTGGCCTCGTTTCAATGAGCAGGCGCAAGGTGGCGCTCGTATACTCTGGTTGCGGGATAGCTTATGACTGGCACGCCGATTGGGAAGGAGCGCACGCCGATGTTTACGCCGAGCACGCAGCAGACCGATGAGATGGAGCGCGACGCGCTGGCGCTGCTGACGACGCTGTGCCGCCAGCCCAGCATCGCCGCGCAACACGCCGGGATCGCCGAGATGGCCGATCTGGTCGAGAACGAGCTGCGCTCTACCGGCTTCACCACGCGGCGCTTCAGCATCAGCGGCGCCCCGCCGATCGTCTTTGGTGAGCTGCGCGGCAGCGGCCCCTTCACCGTGCTGCTCTACGACCACTATGACGTGCAACCCCCGGAGCCGCTGGAGCTGTGGCAGTCGCCGCCCTTCGAGCCGACCTTGCGCGACGGCAAGCTCTACGCCCGTGGCACCTCCGACGACAAGGGCGAGATCGCCTCGCGGCTGACCGCGGTCCGCGCGCTGCGGCGCGAGCTGGGCACGCTGCCAATCACCATCAAGTACCTGATCGAGGGCGAAGAGGAGATCGGCAGCCCGCACTTCGACGCCATCATCGCGCCGCACGCCAAGCAGCTCGCGGCGGGCGGCTGCCTGTGGGAGGGTGCGGGCTTCGAGCCGGATGGGCGCCCGGAGCTGGGGCTGGGCAGCAAGGGCCTGCTCTACGTGCAGCTCGACCTGCGCTGCATGGCTCGCGACGCGCACTCCGGCAACGCGCCGATCCTGCCGAGCGCGGCGTGGCGGCTGGTGCAAGCGCTGGCGACGCTCAAGACGCCGGCCGGCCGGGTGCGCATCCCCGGCTTCTACGACGCCGTCAAAGCCCCCACCCAGGCGCAGCTCGCCGTCCTGCGCAACCAGCCCGATACCGACGCCGAGCTGAAAGAGGCCTTCGGCGTCGCGCACTTCAACGATGACCTGAGCGGCTTCGCGCTGCGCAAGCGCGAGGCGTTCTCGCCCACCTGCAACATCGCCGGCCTGGAGAGCGGCTACACCGGCGAGGGATCGAAGACCGTGCTGCCGGCGGCGGCGATGGCGAAGATTGACTTCCGCCTGGTGCCCGACCAGCAGCCCGACGAGATCCTCGACAAGCTCAAGGCACACCTCAAGGCTGAGGGCTATGGCGACATCGAGGTGACAGTCTTTGGCAATGCCGAGCCGGTGGTGACCCCAGTGGACGATCCCTTCGCCCAGCGCGTCGCGCGCATTGCGCAGGAGTTCGCCGGCAAGCCGCCCTCGATCACGCCGATCGGCGGCGGCACCTTGCCGCTGCTGGGGTCGCTGCGCCAGCGCGTGGGCGTGCCGGGCCTCTCGGCGCCCGGCGATCCACTCTACTGGGCCAACGGCGCGCACTCGCCCAACGAGCACATCCGCCTGAGCGACCTGCGCCAGGCCGTGCGCTTCAACGCGTATCTGTTCCAGGCATTGGGCCAATAGGCTTGGTATTCCATTTCTTCGCTCATGATCAGATTGGTGACGGGTGTGCCCGAGGGCGACAACACCTGTGTGTCGTTCGCCCGGTACGCTCATCCACACCGTATGCTCCTCAGGCCGTTGCCCGCGCCGCGACGTTCGTGTACGCTGATGCCGACACCCCGGCGCATCTACACGACACCGAGCGGCATCAGGAGGCAGCGGCCATGAGCGTCCCCCCAAGCGCATCCCCCACCCTGGACTATCTCGCGGCGATTCACGACGCCCACAGCGATCCGGCGCGGCTTGAGGCGCTCTATCAGGAGGCGCGAGGCTCCGGCGGCGCCAGTGCGGGCGCCTCGGAGCGCTTCCGCGAGGCGCTGCTGGCGAGCTATAACGAGTTCCCTGGCAATCCACTCTACGCCGCGTGGTTCTACCGGCTGCAATACGCGCCCGCCTCCGCCGTCGGGGTACGGCCGGCCGCACCCGCCAACTGGTCGCTCGCGATCCCGATCAGCATCGTGCTTGGTCTGGTGTACTTTGCGCTCTCCGATCTCACCTGGCGCGTGGCACGCGGCATCCCATACCTGGCGCTGCTGTGGGCGCCGCTGGCCGCGCTCGCCATCCTGTGGTTCGTGACGCTCGCCGCGCGCCGGGGCTACGTGCGCGCGACGCTGCTCAGCGTGGGTTTGATCGCGCTCACGGCCTACGTGCTCGCCATCGGCCAGACGGTCAGCGCCGATGCGGCGAACGTGTACCTTACGCTAATGGTGCTGCACGTGCCGCTGCTGGCCGGCTGCGCCATCGGGCTGGCGGTGCTGGGCTGGCGCTCGTCGGCCGCGGACCGCTTCGGCTTCCTCACCAAGTCCATCGAGGTGATCGCGACCGCTGGGGTGGCGGCCATCGCGGGCGGCATCTTCGTCGGGCTGACGTACGGCATCTTCAGCGCGATCGGCGTCGAGCTGAACAGTCTCGTCACCCGGCTGCTGGTGGCCGGCGGTGGGGGCTTGATTCCGGTGCTGGCGGTCGCGGCGGTCTACGATCCGCGCCTCGCGCCGCACGCGCAGGAGTTCCGCCGCGGCTTCGCGCGCCTGCTGGCGATCCTGATGCGGGCGCTGCTGCCGCTGACGCTGCTGGTGCTGGTGGTCTATCTCGCGGTGATCCCCTTCAACTTTGCCCAGCCGTTCACCAACCGCGACGTGCTGATCGTCTTCAACGTGCTGCTCTTCGCGATCCTGGCGCTGCTGGTCGGTGTGACGCCCGCGGGACCAGACGATGTGCCGGTGCGGCTCGCGGGCTGGCTACGGGCGGGGATCGCGGCGCTGGCGGCGTTGGTGGTGCTGGTGAGCCTCTACGCGCTAGCGGCCGTGCTCTACCGCACCTTCAACGCGCACCTGCTGACGATGAACCGTGCGGTGGTAATCGGCTGGAACGTCATCAACATCGCCATTCTGCTGGCGCTGCTCGTCGGCCAGAGCCGCCCCGGCCGCCCGGGCGCCGGCTGGGTCGCGCGGGCGCAGGGCGCGTTCAAGCTGGGCAGCACGGCCTACCTCGCCTGGGCGCTGCTGCTCGCGCTCGCCCTGCCGTGGGCCTTGCCAGCGTAGGAAAGACAACTCCACGGTGGGCGGGACTCCAGCAGCAAGCAGTGGCGCGGGCAAGTAATCGCCAGGCCGTGATTCTTCTTGCGTGCATCAGCCCTTTTGGGACCACGGGGTATTGGGACGCTCCACCTGCTCACCGTCCACGATGAGGGCGTCGGCCCGTTCCTGGAAGAAGCAGACCATGCCCACGACCTGCGCGGCGAGGGCCAGCGGCTCAGGGTAGCACCAGGCGACGTCCGGGAAGACGCGATCGCCGATGCGCGCCGACCAGTACGACGCCTGACCCTTGTAGGCGCACTGGCTGGTCGTCGCCGTGGGCTCGAGGAGGTCCATGCGCACGTCTTCGGGCGAGATGTAGTAGCGCACCGGCAGCCCTGTCTCGAAGAGCAGCCTGGGGCAGTGGGTGTCGGCGATCGTCACGCCATCGAGCACGACCTGCACATGGCGCGCGCTCTGACGCACATCCACGAGCTTGTAGGGGTCTCTGGCATGGCCGAAGGCGCGCTCCTCCTCCTCGTACCAGGCGTCCATCTCGCGCCAATAGAAGGCGACATAACCCCGCATGCCGGGGCCGTGGGGCGGAGGAGACTCATAGCTCCAGGCGGCATTTTCAGCCACGCGGTCGCCTACGCGTACTGTCCAGTAGGTGGCGGGTCCTTTGAGATCGGAGGTGGAGGTGCGCTCTGTACGCTCCAGCGCATTGCTGCGCACGTCGGCCAGGGGAAAGTAGAAGACTGGCAGGTGGCTGGCTTCGAGCAGCAGCATGACGTGAGTGCTGTCGGCGATGGTGGCGCCGCCGAAGACGACGCGCACGCGCCGCGGGCTAGGTTCCCAGCGGAACCCAGTGGGCAGCGACGGCTCGGCCAGTGGACCCATGGAGATGTCTTCGAGATGTGGTGCCATGTACGGTCCTCCCCTCGTATCAATTCAGAGGCCTCAGCCTATCCCAGATGCGCATGTTGAATCCCCCCACTTCCCGGCAACCAGCCATGCCTGGCACGTATATCTCCGCCGGTGAATCGTAGCATGGGCGAGATGACGCCGTTTCGTACGGCGACACAGCTCCGCGCGGGCAGTTCGCTGGCGGCGGAGTGGGTAGCGGCATATACTGTAGCAGAGGCGTGGATCGCAGGCGATCCCGCGCCGGGAGGGCCGCCGAGAATGGACGACATCTACCGCCAGTACATCCTAGAGCACTATCGCGAGCCGCGCAACCACGGCGCGCTGGAGCATCCCGACATCCACGCCGCCGACACCAATCCGCTGTGCGGCGACCGCATCGAGATTGACCTGAACGTCGAGGGCAACCATGTGCGCGAGGTGCGCTTCCGCGGGCGCGGCTGCGCCATCAGCCAGGCCTCGGCCTCGATGCTGACGGAGAAGATCGAGGGTGCGACGCTGGAGGAGCTGCGCGCGCTGCGCCCGCAAGACATCCTCGAGATGCTAGGCGTCGAGATTGGCCCAGCGCGGCAACGCTGCGCGCTGCTCTCGCTGCGTGTGCTGCATGAGGGCATCGGCGGCTCCTACACCGGCCGCATGGACGACGACCTCGACGAGGGCGATGGGGCCGATACCGCGGCCGGCCTGGCCGAGCGCGAGCGCACGGGGCTGTAGGAAAGATTTGGCCTCAACCTATGCCTTGTCATAGGCCGCAAGAAAGTCGTCCCGAGCGATGCCTGCCTGCGTGCATGCTATGCGCAAGGTGGCACCTTTGATCTTTGCGTGGTTGGGCAGCGTCAATGGTGTTTGGGTGCCATCAGGATTGTCACGCGACATGGCAATGTACTCGCGCTCACGGACGACTTGAAAGCCGAGCAATTCAAAAGCGTGAATGACGCGCGATTTGGATGCATCCACCGGAAACTTGGGCATCAGATAGTGATTCCCGCTTCGGCGACAAACGCTTCCAGCACTGGGGACTCGGAGTCTAAGACTTCTTCGCCAAACGTTTCGACATGAAACTGAATTGCCGACTTCACATCGGCGAGCGCCTCTTCGTAGGTCTCGCCCTCGCCGACGACTGCACCTTTGATGCCCAGCGGGTACGCCACATATCCATTGGGATGTTTCTCGATGACGATCTTTATCGGTTGCATGTGCTGTTCATTCCTCGCTTTTGGCAGGCGTAGGCTCACGGGAGTCTTGGCCGCTACTCCGGGCATTGTAGCCCCATTGTGCGCGGCGCGTTGCTATGGCGAGCTGCTGCTGTCTTGCGTAGCGATCGGTAATACGGCATAATGGCACCTGTCCGACGCTCCATTGCCCCTCTCGCAAGAAGGAGGCGGGCGTAACCATGGCCCGAGAACCCGCAACAACAACGGCGCCTGCTGCGACAGCTCCGCAACCAGCGCCTCCTGCCGGCCCTTCCAACAAGACGCTTCCACGCTCTCGCGGCGTGCGCTTCCTGCGGGACGTCCTGCGCCGCTGGTGGATCGTCGTGGGCTTCATCGCCGCCTCGGCCATCCAGACGATCGGCCAGATTCTGCTGCAATCGGGTCTCGCGGGCCTCAATCCCGATGGCCTGCGGTCTACGGCCATCGGCCAGCTCGCCGCCGCGCGCGGGCCGATCTTCTGGCCCATCGCCGTGGCGCTTGTGCTGCTCATCCCGATCGGTTGGGTGGCGCACATCGATCACGAGCGCGAGCGCAAGGCGCTGGCCGAGCAACATGAAGTCGAGCTGCGCGAGCGGACAGTCGAGGCCGTGGTGCGCGACCATGTGGCGCAGTCCATCGCGCTGATGAGCGCGCCGCCGCTGGACCTGCTCAACACGCCGCCACATTTCGTGGATCGCGCCGAAGCGCTGCGCTGGCTGATCGAGAATCTGCGCGACGCGCCCGGCGGCGCCACGCTCTCGATTGAGGGTCTAGGGGGCCTGGGCAAAACCTCGCTGGCTGCTGAAGCGCTGCAACAGGCGCGGCAACTCAACCTCTTCCCCGGTGGGACGGCGGTGGTGCTCTGCGAGAACAGGACGGACTCGATGGCGATCTTGCGGGCCGTCCTCAAGCGATTCTCGCGCAGCTCGGCGCTGGATGCGGCAGAGGATGCCGATCTCGCCAGCCTCGCCCAGCGACTCCTTACAGGAAAACGGGCGCTGGTGGTGCTCGACAACGTCGAGCCGGAGCTGCGGCTGGGTGACATCGTCGGGCCATTGCAGGCGGTGGGTGCCACCATCCTGCTGACGGCGCGCTTCCGGGTGCCGGCTGAGCTCAAGACCGGCGCCTTGCGGCTGGACGTGCTCGACGAAGCGGACGCGATCGAGGTCTTCAAAGAGTATTACGGGCGGCCGGTATCAGATGAGACCCTCGCCGCGGTCCGGCAGATCGTCTCCGCGACCGGGCGGTTGACGCTGGCTATCGTGCTCGCCGCCCAGAATGCTGCCGACAACGAACGCGCGATCCCGGCACTGGCGGAGGAGCTGGCAGGCGCCGAAGCCGTGCTCGATCTGACCGAGGATGCGCAGGTACTCTCGAATCGCGCGGCGCGCGGCGTGCGCATTGTCTTCGAGCAGTCCTATCGTGCGCTCTCCGATCCGGCGCAGCGGTTGTTCCAGGCCCTGGCAGTGATGCCGACGGGAGAGTTTGGCCGCGAGGCGGCGCTTGCCGTCGGGCGCGGGGTCGGTGTCGAGCGGGTGGAGGCGGCCCTCGATCTGCTGGTACGCCGGGCGCTGTTCGAGCAGTTCGCCGGGCCGGGCGGTGCCGAGCGACTGCGGCAGCATCCGCTGCTGCGGGCGTTCGCCGCGGACAAGGCGGATACCGCGAGCCGCGCGGTGGCGGGGCGCGCAATGGCCGAGTATTACGCGAGGTATCTGGCGGAGCACAGCGCGGACTTCCGCGTACTGGATCGCGAGTACCCCAATATTCTCGGCGGACTGCGCTGGGTTCACGATCGCGCCGTGACGCCAGAATCACCTGTCGAGGTTGCCTGGGCGGCGGACCTGACCGCGCGTTACTTCACCACGCTGCACCGCTATCTATTCCTCGCGGGGCACAATCGCGACGCCACCAAGATATTGTCGTGGGGCATCGAGGCGGCACGTGCGGTGGGGGATCGCGCGCTGGAGGCCTCGCTGGTGACCGATTCGGGTATTCCCTTCCGCGACCAGCGCAACTACGAGCCGGCCATCGAGCGCTACGAGGCGGGC
>DASVAA010000015.1:0-4307 GCA_036376595.1 Ktedonobacterales bacterium
GGCACCCGCTCCCCGCGCGGCTCGACCACGCGCATGGCGCTCTACTCCCTGGCCGCCACCTGGACGGCCCAGGGCCACAACCCCCTGCACGAATTTCGCCGCCTGCTCCAAAGTCCCTTACCCCAAATCTGAACACTTACCGGTGGCAATGGGTTATGCGCCAGTACCAGCCAATGGTATAGTTGACGATGGGCTGACGGCGGCGGAGATTGTGCGCCGCACCTGGCGGCAACACACCAGGGAGAGAGGAGCCGAGGCTGGCATGGGAGACGCAGCGCGATGATCAACCGGAGATCGCGGTCGGTGGCGCGCGCGCGTGCCGGCACACCGCCTCACCATCCGCGTCAGCCCGCGCCAGCCCCCGGCGCGGCAGCTCCACCTCAGCCATCCCCAGCGCCACCCACATCACCATCCCCTCAGGACTCCGCCCGGCAAGAAGCTCCCACCTCGCCGATCGCCATCCTCGGCAGTGGCGCCGCCGGCCTGTGGCACGGTCCGGTCGTGCGCGTCACCCGCGAGGCGCTCGCACGCGCACTCCACAGTTGGCTGCTCGCCGGCGAGGTGGTCGCGGTAGGAGCGATCTTCGTCGTCTGCTACTCCGCGTCCGTCACCACGCGCGGCTTCTTCGACGCGGCCGGTCTGTGGCTCGCGCTGCTCGGCGTCGCAGGCAGCGCCGCGCTCGTCACCAGCGTCTGGCCCGCGGCCCACAGCGCGCGCTTCGTACCTCATCGCGATTACCGCGCGATGGCCGCTGGACTCGTGCTCGCCGCGGTGGCGCTCCAGTGGGCCGCCACGCTGCTGCTAATGGCACTGGCGCTGCTCTTCGGCCGCGTGACGCCGCTCGACGCGGGCGCCTTTGCCGCCGGAGCCATCGGCCTGCTCGCAAATCTCGCGCTGCTGTGTACCGTCACCGTCGTCCTCCTGCCTCCGTTCGGTGCGCAACTCTTGCGGCTGGGCTTCCTGGCGTGGCTCGCGCTGGCGCTCTACTCCTACACCGCTGGCGCGCTCGGCGTCGCGGGGATCGCCCGGCTGCCGCTGCTGCCGTTCGGCGCGGCCTTCGCCTTCGGGCAGACAGGCCGAATTGGCGCCGTGGGAGCGCTGGCACTGGTGGTCGAGCTGGCATTCATCGCCGCGCTGATCGCGATTGCCGGGATAATCGTGCCGCGCCGCAAGCGCCTGCGCATGTAGCGGCCGGCTCCCGCTTCCTTTCGGAGCGCCACAAACTCTCAGCGAGTCGTTATCTCCTCCCAAGCGTGCTCTAAGCTCGCCACGCCTACGCTGTGCCCAAGCGTTGCGCGCGCCGACAGGCGATCACCGTGCTGAGGAGGACCCCGACATGCGCGTTCTTTCCTGGAACTTCCTGAGCGCGGGAATCCACCCGCGCCTGCGCCATGCCGCTGCACTTGGCGGCGCCATGCTCTTCGTCGCGCTGCCGGTGCTGGCGAGCTGCGCCTCCACGCCACACACATACCCCGTCGCGACTAAGATCAAGCACGTGATCGTCATCATGCAGGAGAATCGCTCTTTCGATACGTACTTCGGCACCTATCCCGGCGCCGACGGCATCCCCATGCAGCATGGCGTGCCCACTGTCTGCGTCCCCGATGCTACCACCGGTACCTGCGTCAAGCCATTCCACGATGCGCAAGACCTCAATCGCGGCGGCCCGCATGGCCAGACCAATGCCAGTGCCGACATTGACGGCGGCAAGATGGATGGCTTCATTGGCCAGGTGCGCCGCGCCAAGAACACCTGCAACAGCCCCTACGACCCCGAATGCGCCGCCCAGGGTGAGCCGGACGTGATGGGCTGGCACGACGCGCGCGAAATCCCCAACTACTGGACCTACGCGCATGACTTCGTGCTGCAAGATCACCTGTTCGAGCCGAACGCCTCGTGGAGCCTGCCGGCGCACCTTTTCTTGGTCTCCGAGTGGTCCGCCAAGTGTACCCGCGCGGCCGACCCATCGAGCTGCGTCAACGCATTGCAGAGTCCGGCGCAGCTCGGCAAGAAGGCCAAACAGAACGGCACGCAGACGACGCCGGACTACGCCTGGACCGACCTGACGTATCTGATGCACAAGTACGACGTCAGTTGGGGCTATTATCTCGACCAGGGCACGCAGCCCGATTGCGCCGACGACGCGATGGACTGCTCATCCCAGCCGCAGAAGGTGGGCGTGCCGGAGATTTGGAATCCCCTGCCCTATTTCGATACCGTCAAACAGGACGGCCAGCTCGGCAACATCCAGCCGGTGGAGAGCTTCGTCAGCGCCGCCAGGCGCGGCACGCTGCCGGAGGTGAGCTGGGTGGTGCCGAACGGACGCGACAGCGAGCACCCGCCGGCCCTGATCAGCACCGGGCAGGCGTACGTCACCAACCTGATCAACGCCGTGATGCAGGGGCCAGACTGGAGCAGTAGCGCGATCTTCCTCGCCTGGGACGATTGGGGAGGCTTCTACGATCACGTCGTGCCGCCGCACGTGGACGAGAACGGCTACGGCCTGCGCGTGCCGGGACTGGTCATCAGCCCGTGGGCCAAACGCGGCACCATCGATCACCAGACGCTCAGCTTCGACGCCTACGCCAAGTTCATCGAGGATAACTTCATCGGCGGCCAGCGGCTCGACCCCAAGACCGACGGGCGCCCCGATCCACGGCCGGATGTGCGCGAGAACATGCCACAGCTCGGCAACCTGATGGCCGACTTCGACTTCAGTCAGGGGCCGCTGCCGCCGGTGGTGTTGCCGCTCAACCCGCCGCCCGGCCCGGCATCGATCCCCGGCACGTAGCGTACGAAGTCAAGGTCGCGTGGTGGCGCGCGAGAAGGCGCAGGGCATGCGCTCCTACGCGATCCACGATCTCGTCCTCGATGCGTAGGGGCGTCCGGTGGACGCGCGCAGGGGGTGAGACCAGCACCCTAGCCCTGCAAGACGGCGCGCACAATGGCGATCAGATAGGGGATGTCAAAGGGCTTGCGCAGCAACACGCCGTCGGTGATCCCGTGCTGCCACAGCTCCGCTGGCGTGCCCGCACTGAGGAAGAGCACGCGCGCATCGCGGGTGGCGGGACTTTGGCGCAGCCGGTTGTAGACTTCGGCACCGTCGAGGTCCGGCAGATAGACGTCGAGCAGCACCACGTCCGGCGGCGTCTCCCCGGCCAGCTCCAGCGCGCGCAGGCCGGCGCCCGCGCTCTGCACCGCCCAATCCGGCTCGCCCTCCAGCTCGATGCTCTCACGGATCAGCTCCGCCATGCGCGGATTGTCCTCGACGATCAGGATCGTCTTGCGGGCGGCCTCCGGCTTGCGCGTGGGGGCGGTTTCGACAACCGGGGGATCGAGCAGAGCCAGCGCACCAGCGGTGGCGGGCTGCTGTGAAGGAGCGGGGCGTCGTGCGCCGAGGCGTGTCACCCCCCATGCGGGGCCGGCGGCGGGTGTGCGCTCCAGTCGGTCGCCCGCGAGGCTGCGCCGGACCTTCTCGCGCGAGCTGCTGCTGGACATATCGCTGAGATGCCCCCGCCTGATGCCGCAACCGACTAGACGCCCAATGACTGATACGGGCCGCGACCGCTCCGCGGATGGCGCCGCGCATCCCTCCCGCGATGTGGGTGGGCGTGTAGGCGCCGTCACAGTGGGCCGATTATAGCATGCTTTCCTGGCCGGACCATGTTTTCCGGTACTTCCGGCGGGACCATCGTCTATGCCTGAACCAGCGCGCGGCAGGCGAGCAACCGGCACGCGACGTCCGCGGACGTAGACGAAATGGCGTATACTGCCACACAGGGACAGACGGCGACAGTGCGTAGGGGGCGTCCGGTGGACGCCCGGCGCGACGGTGCGATCGTGACGTGTGGAAGGACGCGCGCAGCATGACGGTGGAGGACCTTGCCCGGCGCACGCGCATTGTCGAGGGTGCCTGGTGTGTCGCCTGGGCCTCGCTCGCCGCGGTCGCCACCCCGCCGCGCACCCTCGTCGAGGAGTCGCCCGCCCACCTGCGCGTCATCACCCCCGGCGCGTCCGAGACGCTGCTCAACATCATCTTGCGCTACCACGGTGCCGCCTCCGTGACACGCGCCGAAGTCGAGCGCGCGATCGCGCCCTACCGCGCCGAGCGCCTGCCCTTCCAGTGGTGGCTGGCGCCGGGCGACGAGCCGCCGGGCCTGCGCGAACAGCTCCGCGCTCTGGGCATGCAGACCTGGGGCGGTGCGACGGCGATGACGTTGGATCTGGCCGGCTGGCGCCCGCCACGCACGCTGCCGCCGGTCGAGCGCGGCGTCACATGTGGCCGCGTCGCTTCGCCGCGCGACGAG
>DASVAA010000016.1:0-13498 GCA_036376595.1 Ktedonobacterales bacterium
GCTCGGCATGGCGCACGAGAAGAAGCTGCAAGACTACTTCACCGACGCGCACGTGCCGCGCGAGGAGCGGACACGCATCCCGCTGGTCTTTGGGCGTGACCTCCTGCTCTGGGTAGCAGGCCACCGGCCCGACCACCGCGCGCGCATCACACCCGCGACGCAGTGCGCGATCCGCCTGACGATCACGCCTGAGGGGAGCAACGCCTATAGTGAGTGAGCCGCCAGCTTCGGACGGGAAAGGTGAGGAGCTACCACCAGAGCAGGTGCCGGTTGCTTAGGCGATCCCAGGCCGCACTCTCGACGCCCCACTTCAGCGCGAGCACGTCCAGGATAGCGAGCGCCACGGGCAGACCAAGTACCACGATGAGCAGGCCAAGCATATGGGTACCACCCCTCCCCGGATGGGGTCATGCCGGGCGTCGAGGCGGTTGGGTCCGGCGTCGCAGCATAACCGCAAAACATATTGTCACTGGTTATAATGTAGCACGCGGCGAGGGGCGAGATCAAGGGACTCAGGCTTGTTTGTCTCTCGCTCTGGTCACAGTTCGCGCGGGCGGACGTTGCCGCGCGAGGAGCCGTTTCAACTGCGGTTTCATCCATCGGTCCCGGCGCTCCGGGGTAGGGTATACTTACGGGGAACGGACCTGGGGCCAACAGAGCGCGAGGAGCCAAAGCAACACACTACCGAGGGGCGCACAGTGCGCGCCCTGCGATGAGGGGGAAGCAGGTGCCGACTTCCGGAGACAATCTCCACGACGACATCGAAGTGACGCTGATCTCGGAGCCGGTGCTCCAGGCGCGGATCGAGACGCTCGCGCGCGCCATCGAGGCCGATTACGCCGGCAAGAATGTGCTGCTGGTCGGCATTTTGCGCGGGGCAATCATGTTCATGGCCGACCTCGCCCGGCGGCTGAGTCTGCCCGTCGAGATGGACTTCATGGCGATCAGCAGCTACGGCGACACTACCGAATCGAGCGGCGTCGTGCGCATCCTCAAAGACCTCGATACCTCGATCGAGGGGCGCGACGTGCTGATCGTCGAGGACATCATTGACACGGGACTCACGCTCAAGTACCTGATGGAGAACCTCCAGCGGCGCCATCCCGCCAGCGTCGCCGTCTGCGCGCTGCTCGACAAAGAGAAGGACCGCGAGAAGATCCTCGAGCCGGCCTACGTGGGTTTCAAGATTCCCGACCGCTTCGTCGTCGGCTACGGCCTGGACTACGCGCAGAAGTATCGCAACCTGCCTTACATCGGCGTGCTCAAGCCGACGGTATACGGCGGCTAGCGTGGGCTAGCGCAGCTCGACCACCCATAGCGCGTGCGCCACCCGCCGCTCGACCGTCACCGGCTCGCCGCCAACATGCAGCGTCACCAGCGCGCTCGCGTCATCACCCGCGGGCGCAGCGGCCAGGGAAACCCGTGTTCCCGGCGTCAGTCCGCGCTCGTGCAGGTACGAGATCAGCTCCTCTTCGTCCTCCACCACCTCCGAGACCAGCAGAATCTCGACCTCGTGCCCCGGCTCGGCGGCGTCCAGCCGGAAGGCGCGGTGATCGGCCAGATAGCCGCGCGCGTTGGGCACGCAGCCGGGGATCGGGTTGCCGTGTGGGCAGGTGGTCGGGCCGTCGAGCGCCGCCAGCACGCGCTGTTCCACCGCACCGGAGATCTGGTGCTCCAGCCGGTGGGCCTCTTCGTGGACCTCGTGCCACTGCATGCCCAGCAGGTCCACCAGCAGCCGCTCGGTCAGCCGGTGGCGGCGCAGCACCAGCTCGGCCAGCGCCACACCGTGCGGCGTTAGCGTCACGTGGCGGCGGCTATCCATCTCCACCAGCCCGTCGCGCACCAGGCGCTTGAGCGTCTCGGTCACGGTCGGCGGCGCCACGCGGAACTTCTCGGCCAGCCGCGCGCCGATCACCACCTCGCCCTCCATCGTCAGGTTGTAGATCGTCTCACAATACTCCGCCATCACGGCGGGCACGCTGCCTGGCTCCACGCGCTCACTCCTTCCGGCGGATGCCGCGGTGCCTGTTCCAATCACCTCGCATTATCGCATGTATGTGGCGTCTCGCCAGGAGCTTGACCGTAATCCCCACTGCAATAGCCCATAGCAATAGGGCGGACAGGCCATACGTGGAACATCTCAGCCTGTCGCGCGTTGTTCCCTCATAGGGGCGCAGCGGTCGAGAGGTGCCCCGCCCGGCTATGGGATTGCCGGGCACTCGCTCCGAGCGGGAACGCTAGACATAGGGGGTGAGGATGCGTCCATCAGGCAGGCTCCTGCCGCACTCACAATGGCTCGAGGAGGACGACCCAGAATTCATTGACGAGGATACGTTTCCCGACGACCAGCCGGTCTGGCAGCCGCCGCGGCCACAGCGCGCGCGCAAGACTCGTCCGGTGATCGCCGCCGGGCGTCCCACGCGCCGGCTGCCGGCGGTGGCGTCGGGACCAAACTCGGGGCCGCTGCCGCCCAGCGCGCAGTTCGTCGGCCCCATGCGCACACCGCAATGGCTTGGCTTGCTGATCGCCTTCGCATTCGTCTTCGCGGCGCTGGGCGCGGCACTCGCACTCATCGTTGGACTTCTTGGCCCCGGTGCGCCAGCCGCGAGCACCTCCGCCGCTGCTCAGCGCACCGTGGCGCCCGCACCCACCGTCGCACCCACCGCGACCGTGCTGCCCACCGCCGCGGCGACGGCGTCGGCGACCGCCACGCCCTCGGTGACGGCCAGCCCCGGTCCCTCGGTCGGCGCGGCCACCTTCGCCAACCCGGACACCTCCACTCAGGGGAGCTGGCAGGGCGTCTACGGCGGCACCGGCTACAGCGTGGTCGCCGACGCCCAGCAGTTGCCAAGCGCGATCACGCTCACGGCGAGTGGCGCCAGCATCCGCACCTGGCAAAGCTCGACCAGCGACGGTCGCGCGCTGCAAAAGCCTGGCTTTCCGCTCGACCGCATCGCCTCGTGCTGGTACTCCACGGGAACGTTCACGCTCGACCTCAACATCACTGACGGCCAGAGCTACCAGGTCGCGCTTTACCTGCTCGACTGGGACCAGCAGAGTCGCACCGAGACGGTCTCGCTGATCGATCCCTCCAGCTTTGAAACGCTGGACACGCGCAGCGTGAGCGGCTTCTCCAACGGCGAGTACCTGGTCTGGACGGTCAGTGGGCACGTCACGATCCAGATCGCCAACGGCACTGGGTCGCCCGACGCGGTGGTCAGCGGGCTGTTCCTGGCACCCGCCTCTCCAAGCGGCCAGTAGCAGAGCAGAGAGGACGACACAAGTAGACTACGGTCAGGCCCGTTCAGGGCTAATGGCGTGGGAAGGGGCAGCGGAGGGTGTGTAGCTCTCCACTGCCCCTGCTCGTAGGATGGTGTGCCGCGCTGGCGAGGTCGCGCTTCAGCGCGCTCCAGGGGTCAGCACGCCGTCGTTGATGTCATAGACCGCGTCGGCCATCGCCGAGGCCTGCGGGTCGTGGGTGGTGATGACGAAGGCGATGCCGGCGGCGTGGGCGACGTTGAGCAGCAGCTCGATGATCGCGACGCCGGTGTGCGAGTCGAGGTTGCCGGTCGGCTCGTCGGCCAGCACCAGGCGCGGCGCGTGGACCAGCGCGCGGGCGATGGCGACGCGCTGCTGCTCGCCACCCGAAAGCTCCGGTGCGCGGTGCTGCTCGCGGTCGGACAGTCCCACCAGCGCCAGCGCCTCGTGCGAGCGCCGCTCGCGCTCCGCACGGGGGGTGCGGGCCAGCCGTAGCGGCACCTCGACATTCTCGCGGGCCGTCAGCGCCGGCACCAGGTGGGCGGACTGGAAGACGAAGCCTAGTTCGGTGCGGCGGATCTGGGTGCGCTCGCGCTCGCCGAGCTGGCGCAGGTCGCGGCCAAAGAGCACCACGCGGCCCTCGGTGGGGTCGTCCAGTCCAGCAATCAGGTTGAGCAGGGTCGTCTTGCCGGCGCCGGAGCGTCCACGGACGGCGATCACCTGGCCCTCGCCAACCGCCAGATTGATACGCCGCAGGGCCGTCACCGTGCCGCCGCCAACCTTGAACTGCTTCACGAGGTCCTGGACGACCAGCAGTGGCCTGCCGGCTGGTGTGGCGCCGTTGTAGCCGCCCACCCGGCCGGGAGTGGGATCACCCGCATTCACCAATCGTGCGCCATGCATCAGCCCGTCTCCATCTTCGCTGCCACTGTCTGTCGCCGCCGCTATTGTACCGCAACTGCGCGATCTTCTGTGCTGAGGCCGGCAGGCGCCAGCAAATGTCTGCTCACAAGCTACGACGCGCGGAGCGAGAGTGCGTTTACAACGCTGCTCTACACCGGTAACGACCCAGGAGAACGAGTCACTGCGCTGAGGCGAAGGGAGGGTATGCTATCATGGCTGGGTGTGGAATGGGAGCCTGGACCCTCGTGAAGCCTGGGAGTTGAAATGGACGCTCACCATGCCAACCGTGACCGCGGAGGCATGCGAATCTCTGAGTTGTGGCGCCCGCTCCCGTGGTGGGAGCGAGGCGTCTACGTGCTGGCGGCTCTCCTGTTCTTACTGTCAATCCTCCTGACGGTGGTGTCTGAGCACCTCCCAGACAACTTGAGCGGAGAGGTGTATGCGACCCTCAACAGGCGGCTCCCTGATATCGACACCCTGCTCTTGGTTGCAAGTTTCCCCTTCCTTGCGGCAACTATTGTGCTCGCGGTGCGGCGGAGGTCGCCCGATGTGTGGCATGTTTTCCGGCGGCTCTGGAGCGTGCGTGCGATCCTCGTCGGCATGAGCGTGCTGTTTGCCATTTCTGCCTGGCAGTGCATCATCGAGCTCGCTACCCCTCCAGACCGAATTCCCCCGAACCTGCCATCCTTCCTCGTGGTGCCGGCGCTTGCCGCCCTGGCCCTTGTCCTCGGCGGTGTGTTGGTCGCGGCTCCTGAAGTCTTCGTGCGCATGGCGCAAGCGAAGCGGCGGCAACACTAGCGCCCGGCTTAAGCACGTCCCTACGTCATCGCTCCCTCTCCGTGAGAGGCGACCGGGGATAAGATTAGACGCCGCTTTCGCCCAACCCCTTTGCCCGTCATGATAGCAGCAAGGCGGCCGGAGCCACACGTGCTCCGACCGCCCGCACCGTTTCTATATCCGTTCTGTCCTATCCCCTCTGCGTCCTCTGCGTCCTCTGCGTCCTCTGCGGTTCCTATCCTCTCTGCTTCTTCGCGTTCTTCGCGCTCGCTTTGCGTTCTTCGCGTTCCCCGTCATCCCTCCTATTCGCGGATGCGGCGCGCGGGCAGCGGGCGCACCAGCGGATTGGTGCCGAGCGGGCCGTCCTCGCGCTTGCGCGGCACGCGCTGGCGCACCAGGTACGATGGCGCGCGGGCCAGCTCCTCCATCGGCAGGTTCACGTCGCGGCCAAAGCGGTCGTAGAACGACAGCTCGAAGTTGGGCGTCTCGCCCAGCGCGCCGTGCGGGCAGACCTCCACGCAGTCGCCGCAGAAGATGCAGCGGTCGAGGGCGAAGTCGTAGCGCACCAGCTCGCGCTCGGCCATCATCAGCGAGCCGGTGGGGCAGACCTGCACGCAGGCGCCGCACGAGACGCAGTCGGTGGAGAAGAGCGAGACGTTGAAGGGCGTCGAGACGATGGTATCGAAGCCGTGGCCGAACATGCCGTAGCAGTTGGGGCCGATTACATCGTGGCAGACGCGCACGCACTGGGTGCAGTTGATGCACTTGTTGGGGTCGCGCAGGATGAAGCTATGTGACAGGTCGTAGGTGTAGTCGTGGTAATCCTCCGGCTCGCCGTCGTGGAAGCGGTTGTTCTCGAGGTCGTACTCGATGCTGTACTTTTGCAGGTCGCACTGGCCGACGGCGGGGCAGCAGCACTGGAGGCAGCGGCCCGACTCGCGCTCGGCCTGCTCCTGGGTGTAGCCCATCTCGATCAGGCGGAAGTTGCGCTTGCGGTCCTCGTAGGGCAGCATCGGCATCTTGACCTTCGGCTCGACGGGCTTGTAGGGCACGATGTCGAAGAGGTCGGGCTTGCGCTCCTGGACCTCGATGCGCCGCGAGACGTCGGCCATGTCTTCGCCGCGCAGGTAGGCGTCAATGGCGCGCGAGGCGAGCTTGCCCTGTGCCACGCCCTCGATGATCGTCGAGGCGCCGAGCTGGCAGTCGCCGCCGGCGAAGACGCCCTTGCGCGCGGTCATGAAGTTGAAGGGGTCGGTCTCGATGGTCTGGCGCTTGGTCCAGTTGACGCCCGACGACTCTGGCAGCACGGCTTTATCGGGCTTCTGGCCGTAGGCCGGGATGATGATGTTGCAGGGCACGACGTACTCGCTGCCCTCGATCGGCACCGGGCGGCGGCGGCCACTGGCATCCGGCTCGCCCAGGCGCATGCGCTGCAGCTCCAGGCCGACGATCTTATCGCCCTCGAAGACAATCTTGGAGGCCGAGGCGAAGAGCTGCAGATCGGTGCCCTCGTTCTGGCCGTCATCCACCTCCTCGAAGGTGGCGGTCATTTCGTTGCGGCCGCGGCGGTAGATGGTATGGACCTTGGCGCCCAGGCGCAGCGAGGTGCGGGTGCAGTCGAAGGTGGTGAAGCCGCCGCCGAGCACGATCACCTCTTTGGTGTCGTCCACCGGCTGGGTGACGCCCATCGTCTTGTCGATCAGATAGCGGATGGCGTTGACGACGTCGGGGTTATCCTGGCCGGGCAGGCCCAGCTCGTTGGAGGTCCAGGCGCCGATGCCCAGGAAGACGGCGTCGAAGCCCTGGGCGAAGAGGTCGTCAACCGTGAAGTCTTCGCCGAGCTTGACGTTGTACTGCGCGTCTACGCCGAGCTGCCAGACGCCCTCGAACTCCTTGTCCACCATGTTCTTTTCGAGGCGGTACTCGGGGATGCCGTAGCGCAGCATGCCGCCCGGCTGGGGCTGCATCTCGTAGACCTTGCAATAGTGGCCCATCAGCGCCAGGTAGTAGGCGCAGGTGAGGCTGGCGGGGCCGGCGCCGACGAGCGCGACCTTCTTGCCGGTGGGCGCCTCCTGTGGGTAGGGGTGCGGCGGGTCATCCATGCACTGTTCGGCGGCGTAGCCGTGCATGCGGCAGATGGCGATCTCTTCCTCCACCAGGCCGCGGCGGCAGACCTCCTGGCAGGGGGCGGGGCAGGTGAGGCCGAGGATGTAGGGGAACGGCAGCACCTCTTTGACCAGTCGCGCCGCCTCGCGGTTCTGGCCCTTCGCGATCAGCTCCAGGTAACCGGGGATGTCAATGTGCGTCGGGCAGCCCACCTGGCACGGCGGCTGGCAGTAGGCGTTGTGGTCCGAGAGGATCATCTCGAGGTTGGTGCGCCGGATGTGCTTGAGCTGGTCGGACTTGGTGCGCACCGTCATGCCGGGTGTGGCGGGGGTATTGCACGAGGGCAACGGCCGCTCGGCGCCCTCGATCTCCACCAGGCACATGCGACAGGCGGAGGTCGGCTCCAGCTTCTCGTCGTTGCAGAGGTTGGGGATGTCGAGAATCCCGTTATCCACCGCGACGCTGAGGACCGTCTGGCCCTCGTAGGCGCGCATCGCGCGGCCGTCTATGGTGATCTCAAACGACGGCTGGCCGACCTCGTTGCGCCGCAGCGGCTCGCCGCCGCCGCGCGTCGCGGCCGCCTCGTTGCGAATCGTTACCGCCATCGTGGAATCCTCTTCTGGTGCTTACAGAACATGCTTGGTGATGTAGCGGTGGGAGCGCACCGGCAGGCAGGTGCCAGTGGGACACTTGCCTTCTAAGTGTGCCGCGAAATCGCTGGCGAAGTATTTCATTGCCGTGACCACCGGATGCACGGCGTTGACGCCGAAACCGCAGAGCGAGCCATCGGGGATGTAGTGCGCGAACTCTTCGAGCAGCGCCAGGTCCCCTTCGGCGCCGATGTTGCTGGCGATCCCTTGCAGGGTGCCGGCCACGCGCATCACGCCGACGCGGCAGGGCACGCACTTGCCGCAGGTTTCTTTGGAGAGGTAGTCGCTGCGCTCCATCGCGTAGTGGACCATGCAGGTCTCGCGCGGCAGCACCTCGATGATGCTGGAGCCGATGATCGCTCCGGCATCCTCCAGCGGCTCGAAGTCGAGCGGGGTGTTGAGCATGGAGAGGGGCAGCGCGCCGCCCTCCATGCCGCCGACCACCACCGCGCGGGCAGTGGCCTCGCTGGCCGTCATTCCCGCCGCCTGGAGCGCGCCGGCAATCGGCGTGCCGAAGGGGACCTCCACCAGCCGGCGGGCGCCGTCGGGGCCGATGACCGTGAAGAGCTTGGTGCCGGGGGTCATCTGGGTGCCGGCACGCAGGAAGGCGTCGGCGCCGCGGGCGACGATCAGCGGCAGATTCACCAGTGTCTCGACGTTCTGGACGACGGTGGGCTGGTCGTTGTAGCCGTACTGGGTGGGATAGGGCGGGCGCTGCTGCGCCTTAGCCGGGCGGCCCTTGAGAATCTGGAGCAGGGTGGATTCTTCGCCACCCATGAAGCCCATCTCAGTGCCGGCGAGGGTGATCGAGAAGCTGAAGCGCGAGCCGAGCACGCCGCGACCCAGGATGCCGGCGTCGGCGGCGTCGTGCAGGGCGCGCGAGATGACGCCCGCCACCTCGCGGTCGCCGCGCACGTAGAGGAAGCCCTCGGTGGCGCCGATGGCGTAGGCGGCCAGCGCCATGCCCTCGATCACGGCGTGCGGGTTCTGCGCGAGCAGCGTGCGGGCGACGAGCGAGCGGGGGTCGGCGTCGTAGGCGTTGCAGACGAGGTAGCGCTGGACCTCTGGTGCGCGGGCCATGATGGCGAGCTTCTCGGCGGTCAGCACGCCGGCGCCGCCACGGCCGCGCAGGTGGGCGGCGCGAATCTCGTCGAGCACCTGTTCGGGGGTGAGCGTGGTGAGCGCCTGGCGCAGCGCGGTGTAGCCGGCGTGCTGGCGGTAGGCGTCGAGGTCGGTGAGCGCCGGTTGGCCTTGGGCGGATTGGCCGGTGGCGCCGAAGATGCGGTAGGGTGCGGGTCCGTCAGGCACGCTGGCCCCTCCTGTGGTTGATGTTGCCGTACTTGCCGCGCGTGCCGGGTGAGGGGCCGCGCTCCACTTGGTCCTCGCGCAGCGGGCTGCCGGCGCGGGCGGCGGCGGGCTGGAAGTACGGGCTGGTGGTGGCGATGCCGAAGACGTCGGAGATATCTACGCCGCGGCGCTCGACCACGCGCCAGGCGACGGCCAGCGGCAGGGCACCGTATTCGAGCATGATCTGGTTGAGAATCGCGGCGAGGTCCCAGCCTTCGAGCGAGGCGGTGTCGAGGATGTGCTCGACGGGGGCGAGGTCCACCGGGCGCTCCAGGTCAAGGGTGACGGGCATCTCGGTGGGCGGCGACTCGCGGCGGTTGGGGTAATCCACGGCGTAGGGCGACATGCGCGGGGTGTAAAAGCCGGCGACGGAGTTTTCGGAAAACCAGGGCCGCTGGCGGAAGCGCAGGGTGGGCCGGGCCTCGATGGTAATGGCGCGTGGCGGGCAGACCTTCTCGCAGAGCAGGCACGCCTCGCACTTGAGGTTGAAGGGAGTATCTTGCCCGGCCTCCTCGATGAGCTGGATCAGCCCGCGACTGCGCGCGGGCAGCACGCGCTTCTCGTAGGGGTAGAGGCGGGTGACTTTGGGGCGCGTGAGGTGGCTGAGGGTGAGGCCCAGCCCTTGCAGGATTCCACGCATGCGCGGCGTTCTCCTCTTACGGGCGTCCACCGGACGCCCCTCCGTACGAACCGGCGCGGGCGTCCACCGGACGCCCCTACTCCTTGTACTCCCCCTACTCTTCGCCCTTGACCTTGAGGCCTTGTTTCTCGATCTTCTCGCGCAGCTTGAGGATGCCCTCGATCAGCGCTTCGGGTCGCGGGGGGCAGCCGGGGACGTAGACATCCACCGGCACGAGGGTATCCACGCCCTGCACGGTGTAGTAGCTGTCGTAGAATTCGCCGCCGGAGGTGGCGCACTGGCCCATCGAGATCACCCATTTTGGCTCAGGCATCTGCTCCCACAGCCGCACCAGGCGCGGGCCCATCTTGGTGCAGACGGTGCCGGCGACGATCATCAGGTCGGCCTGGCGCGGGGAGGAGCGGAAGACCTCGGAGCCGAAGCGGGCGAGGTCGTAGTGCGACTGGGCGGCGGCCATCATCTCGATGGCGCAGCAGGCGAGGCCGTAGCCCAGGGGCCAGATCGAGCGGCTGCGGGCGTAGTTCTGGGCCCATTTGAGCATATCGGCGAAGCTGGTCAGCACGACGTTGGCTTCTTGCTGGCCGGCGATGTATTCGGCGGGGGTGCGCGGCGGCAGGACGGGGATGTTGTGGCCGCGGCGCGGAGCGTTGGTGCTCATGACGAGAGGTTCGTCCCTTCTGTGGACCTCACCCTCCGATCCCCTCGCCTCCGCGGAGGCGAGGGGCGGCAGAGAGGCGTCGGCCCGTGTGTGGCGGCGGTCTGCGGCGGTCTGGCGTGTAGCGTGCGCACGATCAGGTGTGGTGCGTGTGCCCTGGTGCCGCACGGAGCCGTCCGCTGGCAGTCCATCTTCGATTATAGCATGGGCCGCATCGGCGTAGGCCAGACGGGCGGCCGGCGGTTGGCCGAGGGCCGGCGGGTGAACCCGCGCCTGGGGACGTGCCGTGCCGTGCCTGCCGCCGCGAAACCCGGCGGCGCGGCTTGGGGATGAGGCGAGGCGAGGCGAGGCGAGGCGAGGCAGGGTGTGCCCTACGCGGTGGGCTGGCAGAGGGCCGGCGGTTGAACCCGCGCCTGGGGGGCCTCACGGCCGCAAAGTCCGCCTATGCGGACTGGGAGCGGGGTTACGCGGTAGGCTGGCCGAGCTTGCGCTCGGTGCCGTGGATCAGGCGCGCGATGTTGTCGCGGTGGGAGAGGATGATGAAGCCGCCGCCGACGAGGGCGAAGACGGCCTGGGGCCAGAGTCCGTGCCCGGTGAGGGTGAGGACGAGCGCGGTGAGGCCAGCCATGGCGCAGGCGATCATGGAGCCGAGCGAGACATAGCGTGTGACGGCGATGGGGATGATCATGGCGAGCAGGCCGACGAGCATGGCGAGGGGGGTCATGGCGAGCAGGGCGCCGGCGCCGGTGGCGACGCCGCGACCGCCGGTGAAGTGGATGAAGAGCGAGTAGTTGTGGCCCAGCAGCGCGGCCATGCCGGCGATGGCCTGGGCGACGGCGGAGAGGTTCTGCGCGTCGAGCGCGGCGTTGGGGGCGGCGGGGAAGATGACGAAGCGGACGAGGAGGACGGCGGCGGCGCCTTTGGCGATGTCGAGCAGGGCGACCATGACGGCGGGGCCGGGGCCGAGGGAGCGCATGACGTTGGTGGCGCCGGTTTTGCCGCTGCCCTGGGCGCGCACGTCCACGTGGCCGAAGAGGCGGCCGACGATGACGCCGCTGGGCAGGGAGCCGAGCAGGTAGCCGGCGGCGGCGGCGAGGGCGAAGCGCAGGACGATCTCGGCGGCGGACATGGCGGTGGTGGTCCTCTCGCGGTGCTCCGTGCGGCGGGAGCTGGGGCGCGGCACATGCGCGGGCAGCCGGCGCGACGGCGGGCCTGCTGCCTGCCAATGATGGTAGCGCCTTGTGCGCGCGGCGTCAATCGCGGTGGGAGCCATTTGGCTGGGCGAGGCATCGCCGATTGCTGTCACACCCTCAGCTCACCACGCGGCGTTCTTGGCGACCACCTATGCCCACTGTGGAACACCATGGGAATATCATTGACACACTGCGCACGGCGTGTTGGTTGGCGTCGGAGCAATGGGGGTGAACGTGGGGGTTGGCGGTCCAAGGGGCGTGGGAGTTGCGGTGGCCGTCGGTGGCGGCGCTGTGGGAGTGCTGGTGGGCGCGGAGCCTCGCGGGGTGCGCGTCGGCTTGGGGGTGTGCGTGGCCGTGGCCGCTGGCGGCGGCGTCGAGGTTGCTGGCCCCATATAGAAGATGGTCGCGCTGGCCGTGGGCAGCAGTGGCGCCGCGCCCGCGTTGGGTGCCCGATACCACGGCACCAGCGGCGAGGTCGCCATCAAGAGGACGCACACCACGAACAAGACGAGGTTCAGACCAAGCAATGCCCACCGCGCGGGCGCGATATCGCGCAGGCTCACCGGCGTCTGCTGTGGCGCTGTCTCGCCATCTGGCTCTAGGCCAGGCGGGTGATGCTCTTCAGCCATGTGCCGCCCCATCACATCACAGTGCGATTGGTGGGGAGGATAGCGATCTGGCGCGGGCCTGTCAACCGGTAAAAAGGCGTAGATCTATTAGCGCGATCGCTTCTTCTTGCCGCCGCCGGCTCCCGCCGCGCCAGTGCCCTCCAGTGTGGGCCACTGCTGGTGGTAGTCGGTCACCCGCTCGAAGGCGTCCGCCGCGCGCAGCAGCGCCGCCTCGCCGAACGCCGGCCCCAGCAGCTGCACCCCCACCGGCAGCCCCTCGCTGAATCCGCCCGGAATCGAGACCCCCGCGATCCCCGCCAGATTCGCCGGGATGGTGAACACGTCGTTGAGGTACATCGCGTACGGGTTCTCTACCTTCTCCCCAATCCCAAACGCCACCGTCGGCGTTGTCGGACCCAGCAGCACGTCGAAGCGCTCGAACGCCTCGTCAAAGTCGCGCCGGATCAGCGTGCGCGTCTTCTCAGCCTTCAGATAGTAGGCGTCGTAGTAGCCCGACGAGAGCGCGTAGGTCCCCAGCATGATGCGCCGCTTGACCTCCGAGCCGAAGCCCCGCTCGCGCGTCTTCATCACGAAGTCAATCAGGCTCTCCGCCTCGCCGCGCTCCGCGAAGCCATACTTCACCCCGTCGTAGCGCGCCAGGTTGGCGCTCGCCTCCGCCGGCGCGATGATGTAGTACGCCGCCACCCCGTAGCGCGTGTGCGGCAGCGTCGTCTCCTCCACCTCCGCGCCCAGCCCCTTGTACGTCTCGATGGCCCGCTCGACCACCGCCCGCACCCCCGGCTCCACGCCCTCCACGAAGTATTCTTGCGGGATGCCGATGCGCAGGCCCTGCACGTCGCCGGTCAGCGCCGCCACGTAATCCGGCACCGGCACGTCCACCGAGGTCGAGTCGAGCACGTCGTGCCCCGCGATGGCGTGCAGCATCAGCGCCGCGTCGCGCGCCGAGCGCGCCAGCGGGCCGATCTGGTCCAGCGACGAGGCGAAGGCCACCAGCCCGTAGCGCGAGACCCGCCCGTAGGTCGGCTTCAGCCCCACGGTGCCCGTCAGCGCCCCCGGCTGCCGCACGCTGCCGCCGGTATCGGACCCCAGCGCCACCATCGCCTCGCCCGCCGCCACGGCCGCCGCCGAGCCGCCGCTGCTGCCGCCCGGCACGCGCGCCAGGTCCCAGGGATTGCGCGTGGGGAAGAACGCCGAGTTCTCGGTGGAGCTGCCCATCGCGAACTCGTCCATATTCGTCTTGCCCAGCATCACGGCGCCCGCCGCGCGTAGCTTCGTGATGACGGTGGCGTCGTAGGGCGGCACGAAGCGCTCCAGCATGCGCGACGAGCACGTGGTGCGCA
>DASVAA010000017.1:0-8302 GCA_036376595.1 Ktedonobacterales bacterium
ACCAACCTCGAGCGCGGCGCCAGCCGCGCGCGGCCGTCGAACGCCTACCGTCTGACGGAGGCATTGCAAGTGCCTCCCGCGGTCCTGACGGGTGAGCTGCACTTGCCGAGCATGAGAACACGACGCCCATGGGCATCCTCACGGCGTACTTCGACGCGGCGATGCGCCACGCCATCTATCGGCGCTCCAGCGGCGAGCAGGTGCGCGTCTACGGCGCCATTCCGGGTATCGAAGGGCTGTGGGCGCGCGGCTTCACCCGCCCTGAGGCGGAGCGCGATCTGCGCGAGGCGCTCGAATGGTTCGTCCTGACGGCGATCTTCGACCACCGGCCGCTGCCGGCCTTCGACGGCGTCTCGCTGGAGATCGTGGAAGAGAGCGCGGCCGGCTCGGTCGTGGTCTACCCGGTCGCGCCGCCCAGCTCCGCGAGCTTCATCGATCGCCTCGACGCGCCCACCGAGACTGCCGAGTCCGCTCCGCCCAGTGAATAGGCACCGCGCTGCACCGCGGCGGCGTGTCGTCAGCCCTGGCCAGTGAGCAGGCCGGCGATCAGCAGCAGCGCGGCGGCCGACATCACCGCAGCGGTGGCGATCAGGCCGAGGTTGGTGTACCACGCCACGCGCGCCTTGCCCATGATGGTCCGATTATTGGCGGCGAAGGCGATCAGGATCACCAGCGCTGGCGAGAGGACGCCCTGCAGCACGTTGACCCAAAACAGCAGCGCGATCGGGTCGAAGCGCAGCAGCGCGAGGATCAGGCTAATGACCAGTGCCACGGTGAGGATCAGGTAGAACCCCTCCGCCTGCCACGGCTTCTTCGAGAGCCCCTGCGGCCAGCCGAAGGAGCCCGCGACACCGAACGAGGTGCTGGCGAGCAGCACGGGGATCGCCACGAGGCCGGCGCCGATCAGACCGATGGCGAAGAGTTCCTTGGCAAACGGACCGGCGAGCGGCTCCAGCGCGCGGGCGGCGTCGGCAGCGCTGGTGATGTGCTGGTGGTGCGCGTAGAGCGTAGCGGCGGTCGAGACGATGATGAAGTAGGCGACAAGGTTGCCGCTGATTGTGCCGGCGGCGATGTCGGCCGCGGCGAGCCGCAGCTTGCGCTTTCGCGGACCTGGCCGGCGCTGCTCGCGCTCGCCTTCTACCTGCCAGAACATCGTATAGGGCGAGACTGTGGCGCCCAGCAGTGCGACGGCGGCGCTGATGCCGGCGAAATTGAGGCCGATCTGCGGCACGAAGGTATTGTGGAGCACGACGCCCCAATCGGCTCCCGAGATGACGCCAGTGATGAGATAGGCGGCGAAGGCCAGGCTCAACGCGATGAAAACCTTCTTGATGGTGTTGAAGCTCTCGTAGACCGTGACGTACCACAGCATGGCCGCCACGGGGATGACGAACCACTCCCACCCGATGCCCGTGAGCAGTTGCAGGCCGGTGCCGACGGCGACCAGATCGGCGGTGATCAGGCCAAGATTGGCGACGATCATCAGCAGCGTTGCGGGCACGGCGACCTTGCGCCCGTAGTGCTCGCGCAGCAGCGTGGCGAGGCCGCGCCCCGAGACCCTGCCGAGCTTGGCGCAGGTGTATTGCACCGCCTGGTAGAGCGGCGTGGCAAGCGCCATCAGCCAGAGCTGGCCGTAGCCGGCGGTCGCGCCGTTAATCGCGTAGGATGTGACCGCCGAGGAGTCGTTGCCGGCGCAGCCGGAGAGGAAGCCCGGCCCTAGCGTGCGCAGCAGCTCTCCTGGCATGCTCTGCGCTTCGTCCGATCGCTCGCCGGTCTCGTTCCCTGTTGTAGGCGTGCCAGGCTGTGCGCTGCTCTCGGTCGCGGTCTCCGCGTGCTTTTCCTCCAGCCGGCGCAAGCCCTGGGCCGTCGGCAGTGTCTGTTGCATCTCGCCCAGCAGGTCGCTCTCCGGCGCCAGCGCCTCCTCGCCACGCGCCCGCAGCTCGCGGATCTCACGCGGCGTCGTCTCAATCACCACCTCACCGGGCTGATCATCCTTGCCAGCCTCGACCTCCTCCACGCGGTCCGCCGGCACCTCGATCTCTTTGCGGAAGATCACGCCCTTCTCGACGATCACATCGCGCACCCGGCCAAAGGCGTCGCGGATGACCTTCTCGACATGGGGCCGGCTGACATCGCGCGCGCCCAGGTCGCCGCCCGTCGTCTCGACCTCCATCCCCGGCTCGACTTCGTCGGCCGGTGGATGGTGCTTCCCTCCAGCGGGTGCTTTCATGGCAGTTGTCCTGCTCTAGCGGCGGCGACGGGAGTGCGACGTGGCGCAACGATCCCTTAGTGGATGATGCGCTGCGCCTGCTCGTCGCCACCCTGATAGCTGTAGAGCGCCTGGATGGCGACCTCCAGGTATCCCGCGACCTTGCCGAACAGCTCGCGGGCGCGCGTATCCTCCACCTTGTCTAGGTCGGCCAGGCACTCGCCGCGTGCCTGCTGCAGCAAGTACGCGATCTCGCCCGCGCGCTGCTGGGCATTGATGTGCTCGTTGGGATAGCCGGTTGTCTGACGTCCCTGATCCATCGTCGCTACTCCTTGTCATTGCGCGTGGCTCTCGTGCGCGCTATGTTTGCCGCAAGCCGCCATTCGCATGCCACCCTCGCCGAATCAAGCCATGTCTCCGGTTCGGGCCGGCGAGGTCGCAGCCAGGCGGTACTGGATGCATCTCAGGATGCAAGGTCCGTGCCGAGCCGATGGCGGGCCTTTGGGACGCTACGGTTGTCCGTGCTCACGATGTTACCGGCTCACTGGCCCGCGGCGCGGTGCCGATGGCGATCGCCGCGAGCAGCTCGATGCCCGATCCCAGGGCGCTGGTCAGGTCCCTGAAGTGCGTAATCGGGTCCACCGTTGGCTGTCTTCCCGGCGCACGCCGGCCCGCATCAACGCTGTGGCGGCAGGCGTCCTTCACGTGAAACACTTCGCAGCGACATGCCGAGTCGGGCCTTGGCCATGGGCGAGTGGATTGCTTACAGGGCGATATCGAGCTGCGTGAAGCCGTTGGTGGTGTGCGTGGTACCGGTGCGCACGGTGAGGGGATGGCGGAAGAGGGGGCCGTCGGTGACGAGCGTGTGGTACTCGCCGCGCTCGCCGCAGGCGTCAACGCCGCACGCGACGAAGCGGTCAATCAGCGCCGCGTCGATCGTCGCGCCGAGCCAGGTGGGATCGCTGCGCGCGTCCTCCACGCAGGTGACGAGCGCCCGGTAGCCGCGCGCCACGATCTCCTCCACCAGCGCCCGTGGTTCCTCGCCCCACAGCGGTTCGACATGCGAGAGGCTCGCGGCGCGCACGCGCTCCTCGTACCATGCGCGCACGTCGGCCAGGTGGATATTGCCGAAGATTACGTCGCGGATGCCGCGCTCGCGCAGCTCGGCGAGTGTCTCCAGAAACACCCGCTCGAACGTCTCCGGTGTGGTCGGCCGCAGCAGCGTGTCTAGACCCAGCGCCGCCGCCTGCGCGCGCATCACCTTTGCCGGCACGCCGTGGAAGCGCACGCGCTCTGAGGGGCCGTCGTAGAGCGTGACCAGCAGTGGCGCGCGGTAGCCGGCGCGGATCGCGCGGTCGATCGCCAGCGTTGAGTCTTTGCCGCCACTGAAGCAGACCGCGGCGGGCGGGCGCGGGTCGCCGCTCATGCATGTCTCCCTGCATCACGCGCCCTGGGCAGCGCGATCACCACCCGTGCATCTCCGTGCGGCGGCCGGCGAGCTTCCAGGCCGAACCCCGCCCGCTCGTTCCACTGTCGCTGGCGGCGCCGTGCAGCCGCTGGGCGCGCGCCTGCACCTCGGACTGCGCGGCGATCGCGGCGACGAGCGCCGCGATCTGCTCCGGCGTGAGACGCTCGCCCTCCGTGGCGGCCGACGTGGCGGTCGCATCTGATTCGGGCTGAATCTCTTCGGTCCGCTCCGGATGCCATTCCTCCGCAATGAAATCGGTCGAGAAGTCGCCCGCGAGGAAGCGCGGATTGCGGGTGAGCCACTGGTGGAAGGGGATCGTGGTGCGCACGCCGGCGAGATCGAACTCATCAAGCGCGCGCCGCAGGCGTGTCACAGCCTCGTCGCGGTCCTGGCCCCAGGCGATCAGCTTGGCGAGCAGCGAGTCGTAGAACAGCGGCACCTCCATGCCGGCGTAGATGCCGCTATCGAGCCGCACGCCCGGCCCGGCCGGCGCTTGCAGCGCGGCGATGGAGCCTGATGCCGGCAGGAAGCGGTTGAGCGGGTCTTCGGCGGTGATGCGCGCCTCGATAGCGTGGCCGCGGAACTCAATCTCGTCCTGGCTGACGCCGAGCGGCAGCCCCGCGGCGACGCGCAGTTGCAGGCGCACGAGGTCGAGTCCGGTGCGCAGCTCGGTGACGGGGTGCTCCACCTGCAGCCGCGTGTTGACTTCGAGGAAGTAGAAATTGCCGTCCGGCCCCAGCAGGAATTCGACGGTGCCGGCGTTGACGTAGCCTGCCGCGCGTGCCAGCGCCACCGCGGCCGAGGTGATGTGCTCGCGTAGCTCGGGCGTCAGCGCCACCGAGGGCGTCTCTTCGATCAGCTTCTGGTGGCGCCGCTGGATGGAGCACTCGCGCTCGCCGAGGTGAATCACGTTGCCGTGCGTGTCGCCGATGATCTGCACTTCGATGTGGCGTGCGGGCGTGACGGCCTTCTCCATGTAGACGGTATCGTCGCCAAAGGCGGTCTTGGCCTCGCTCTTCGCCAGCCGCAGCGAAGCCTCCAGCTCTTCCTGCTTGAAGACGAAGCGGATGCCCTTGCCCCCACCGCCGGCCGCGGCTTTGAGCAGCACGGGATAGCCGATCTCGGCGGCTACGCGCGCCGCATGAGTGGCATCCTCCAGGCCGGAGTTGTAGCCCGGCACGATCGGCACCCCGGCGGCGATGGCCACGCGCTTGGCGGCGGTCTTCTCGCCCAGCTCGCGCATCACGTCGCCGGGCGGGCCGACGAAGATCAGACCAGCCGCGGCGCAGGCATCGGCGAAGGCGGCGTTCTCGGAGAGGAATCCGTAGCCGGGATGGACCGCTTCCGCGCCGGTGCGTTTGGCGGCGTCGAGGAGCTTGCCGATGTTGAGGTAGCTCTCGCCCGGTGCCGGCGGACCCAAGTGTACTGCCTCGTCGGCCATGCGCACGTGTGGCGCGCTGCGGTCGGCGTCGCTATAGACGGCCACCGAGCCGAGGCCCAGGTCGCGGCAGGCGCGGATGATGCGCACGGCGATCTCGCCGCGGTTGGCAATCAGCACTTTGTCGAAGGGGAACCGCTCCGGCTCGCGCGCGGTGTTACGGTCCGTGTGATTCTGTGTGTGGGGGGCTGGCGCGGGAGCGGACTCCGGGCCGGCAGTGGGCGCGGGGGCGTGATCGTCGGGTGGCGTGGGCATCGTCGGGCGGGCGGCGCTCCGTGGCATCGAAGTTCCTCGTTGCTCTAATCTGCGGCTCTGCATGCAGGCGGGGCACGGCATGCGCGCCATCCCAGCCTCATTGTACTCCAGCGGCGCTACCCGCCGGTGATTGCCTTGTCGCGCGGGCGGACCGCCACAGGACGAGCCGCAGCACATCGTGAGTGTACTCGGCGGTGTGCCGGAGCGTCTTGGTGACTGCCCAGGCCACCTGAGGGCACACCGCTTGCGGCGTAGGCATCGCGCAATCACACTGTCAGGCAAAGGAGGATGATGTATGCCCTACAACTCGACCGCCGCTCTGCCGGCCAGCGTGCGCGATCACCTGCCGCCGCACGCGCAGCAGATATTCCTGAAAGCCTTCAACAGCGCGTGGGATGAGTACGCCAAGCCGGCCAAACGCGAGGGCACGGAATCGCAAGAAGAGGCGGCCTTCCGTGTCGCGTGGACGGCGGTGAAGCACGAGTATCGCAAGGACGACGCAACCGGCCAGTGGATGCCGAAAGCGTGAGGGCTGAGCAACACCGGGCACGAGACTTGCACACGTCTGCGATAGCGAGGGCGCGCCGGAGATCGGGGATCTCTAGTCCGCGTCCAGGCACGCGCCGACGTGGAGGGAGGATCGCAGAGATGTCGAATCCAGCCGGGGTGCGGGCCTCCGACCAGCCGCTGGGCAATAACGCGGGGAGCGGCAGCCCGACCGACGACGATATGAACGTGGAGAGCCTGGCGGCGCCAGGCGTTGCCGGAGGCAACCCGACGGATGACGACATGAGCGTCGCGCGCGAGCCTGAGGATCCCGACGAGAGCGAAAGTGGCGAGGCTGGTGGCGAAGCGCCGCAGCCGCTGCCCGGTATGGCGGCGAATCCGCCAGGCCAGGGGCTGGACGTCGATCGCGGCGCGCTGCCAGCCGGCGGCGCCGCCGAGACCACGACCAGCGGCCGCGAAGGTGCCGGCACCTTCAACGCGTATCCCGGCCCGCAGGGCGCATTGGGCGCAATGCCCGGCAGCGATATGGCGCAGGAGCCGGGCGGCACCGGCTACGTCGGCAACGACGAGCTGATCCACCTGCCGGACGAATAGCTTCGGCCGAGAACCGACAGCGAGGAGAAGACGAGATGGCGAATCCACAGAACACGCCGTCCGACCAGGACCTGAATGTCACCGGCAACAACCCCAACGTTGGCAACGTGGCCGACGACATGGACGCGGGGGCGCCGGTGCCGCGGCCCGACCGGATGGGTGGCACGCCAATGAGATCGGCGGACGAGATGGACATGGGCGCGACCGAGCCGATGGCCTACGACGAGGAGACCGACATCCTGATCGAAACGCCGGCCGAGGGCGCCGAGGCGGCCAACGTCCAGCGGGCCGAGAATGAGGGCATGACCCCGAACGCGATGAACTATGCGGGCGACACTGTGCCGGAGGACACCGAATCGGCCTACACCGCGACACCCGATACGCGGGAGGGCTTGCCGCAGGGCAGCTCGCCCAGCAACACCGGCGTAGAAGGCGCGGGTTCGCGCGAGCCTGGCGGTGAGGGATTCGATACCGCCAACTCGGGACTTGCCGGAGCGGAAAACTCGCCGTCCAACTCCGGCGTCGAAGGCCAGGGTGTCACCGAGGATGGCGGGACCGTGCCGCGCAACGCGTAGCGCATGTGCCGGCGCCCGTCGCAGGTGCATCACGGCGAGCGCACGGAAGCGCAGAACTGGAGACTCGGTGACGGAGTACACGTGGGCGGCGGGCGTGGCGTAGGACGTCTAACACCGCCCCACAAGGAGCAGGGAGGCATTCTGGATAACATGGCGGCCGAACACCATGCGTCGGCCATCGTGCGCGCCCCCACCGAGGAGGTGTACGCGATGTGGACGCACTTCAGCGATTTTTCCCACGTTTATGCACTTTGTGCGCGAGGTGACGTACCTCGACCGCACGCACACCCACTGGGTGGTGGACGTGGTTGGTCACCACGAGTGGGATGCGGCGGACGAGAACTGGATCGTCAATCAGCAGGTGGGCTGGCGCTCGACCGATGGCCTGGAGAATCACGGACGGGTGACGTTCGAGCGGCTCGACGCCGGACGCACGCGCCTCGACGTGTACATCACCTATACGCCGCCGGCCGGGCTGCTGGGCGAGGCGGCCGAGAAGCTGGGCGCCGGATCGATCTTCGAGCGTGACCTCCAGCGCGATCTACTCAACTTCGCGCGGATGGTGGAGGAGGCACCGCCGGGCGCGCGCGACCCGCTCTCGTCGAGCTACCTGTTCCACAGCGGCTCGGTCGCCAACGAGCAGAGCGCGCCGACCAGCGACGATAGCCAGCGACGATAGACTGTAGCAGCGTGAGCCATGCCACGATAAGCGCAGGAGCAAAACGACCATGACGGACCTGAGCACGATGCGTGTGGCCTGCCTGGCGAACGACGGCGTCGAGGAGGCCGAGCTGACCGAGACAGTGAAGGCGCTGCGCGACGCGGGTGCACAGGTCGAGGTGATTGCGCCGCACGCCGGGCAGATCCAGGCGTTCAAGCACGACACTCCCTCAAGCAAGATCGGCGTGGATCAGACGCTCGATCAGGTGGACCCGCAGCGCTATGACGCGCTGCTACTGCCGGGCGGTGCGCTCAACGCTGATTCGCTACGCTTGGTGCCCAAGGTGCAGCAGTTTGTGGTTTCGATGAACGGCGACCAGAAGCCGATGGCGGTGATCTGCCATGCGCCATGGGAGCTGATCTCGGCGGGGGTCGCCGCTGGCCGCACGATGACCAGCTACTACACGATCCAGGACGACGTGCGCAACGCGGGCGCGCGCTGGCTCGATCAGGAGGTGGTGAAGGACGCCAACCTCGTCACCAGCCGCCAGCCCAGCGACATCCCGGCGTTCAACGCGGCGATGCTGGAGCTCTTC
>DASVAA010000018.1:0-14303 GCA_036376595.1 Ktedonobacterales bacterium
TCGTACTCCACGCGCGGCACCTCGACGTGGATGTCAATGCGGTCCAGCAGCGGGCCGCTGAGGCGCTTCTGGTAGCGGGCGATGGTGCTGGGCGAGCAGGTACATTCGCGCGTGGGGTCGCCGGCGTACCCGCAAGGGCACGGATTCATTGCTCCTATCAGCATGAAGTTGGCGGGGAAGGTGACGGTGCCCTGCGCGCGGCTGATGGTCACGACGTGGTCTTCGAGCGGCTGGCGCAGCACTTCGAGCACCGTCTGGCCGAACTCGGGCAGCTCATCGAGGAAGAGCACGCCACGGTGCGCCAGGCTGATCTCGCCGGGCCGCGGGAAGCGTCCCCCACCGACGAGGCCCGCGTGGCTGGTGGTGTGGTGCGGCGCGCGGAAGGGACGCTGGCGCACCAGCGGCTCGTCGGTGGCGAGCATCCCGCTGACGCTGTAGAGCTTGGTGACTTCGAGCGCCTCGGCCAGCGTCAGCCGTGGCAGGATCGACGGCACCGTGCGCGCGAGCAGCGTCTTGCCGGAGCCGGGTGGTCCAGTCATGCGCATGTTATGCCCTCCGGCCGCCGCTACCTCCAGCGCGCGCTTGACGTGCTCCTGACCGCGCACGTCGGCCAGGTCGTAGGCGAAGGTCGCCTCGTCGGCGGCCGCCAGCAGCGAGGGATCGGGCACGTAAGGCACAATGGGCGAGTCGCCGCGCAAGTGGGCCATGAGCTGCGCCAGGTGCTCGACGGGGTAGATCGCCACGTCCTCGACCAGCGCGGCCTCGGCGGCATCGGCGGCGGGGACGTAGACCGCGCGCAGCCCCAGCTCGCGCGCCAGCGTGACCATCGGCAGGATGCCATGCGTGTGGCGCAGGCCGCCGTCCAGGCTCAGCTCGCCCAGGAAGAGACAGCCCTCGGCGGACCCGACTGCGCCGGTCGCGTCCAGCGGCGCCACCTGCTCCGAGGCCATCAGGATGGCGATGGCGATCGGCAGGTCGTAGGCGGGACCGGCCTTGCGCAGATCGGCGGGGGCGAGATTGACGGTGATGCGCCGCAGAGGGAAGATCGCGCCGCTGTTCTTGATCGCCGCCCGCACGCGCTCCTTGGCCTCGTTGACCGCCGTGTCAGGCAGCCCGACGATGGCGAACGCTGGCAGACCGTGGCCGATATCCACCTCGACCTCGACCAGCGCCCCCTCCAACCCGACCACCGCGCAGGTACATGCCTTCGCCAGCATCGCCACTGCCCGCCTCTCCAGCCGACCCGGCTTGCAGTCACCGCCGCGCACCCACAGAACACGGCGCCCGCTCGGAGCCATTATCGCCGAACGCGCGGGGAAGTCAACTCGATCGCCGCGCCCACCAGACAGGGCCAGTTGAAGCTGGTGATGCACCCGTGGCACAATGAGAGGGCGCGTCGAACGTCCAGCCAGAGACCCTCAGTGTAGCGGGTCAACCTGGCCGCCATTACGAGGGAGTGGGCTTCAATGAAGGCGCTGGTAAAGAGCGAGGCCGGGCCTGGGCTGCAATTGAAAGATGTGCCCATGCCGACCATCGGCATCAATGATCTGCTAATTCGCGTGCTGCGTACCGGCATCTGCGGCACCGATCTGCACATCTATGACTGGAACGCCTGGGCACAGAGCACAATCCCGGTGCCGCTGGTCATCGGGCACGAGTTCGTGGGCGAGGTGGTCGAGGTTGGCTCCAACGTCAACGATTTTCACCCCGGCGATATCGTCAGCGGCGAGGGGCATCTGGTCTGCGGACGATGCCGTAACTGCATGGCCGGCCGCCGCCACGCCTGCGCCCACACGCAAGGCATCGGCGTCAATCGCGACGGCGCTTTCGCGGAGTACATCGCGCTGCCGATGACCAACGTCTGGCACCACTTCCCTGGTATAGACCTCGACGTGGCCGCGATCTTCGATCCGTTCGGCAACGCGGTCCACACCGCGCTGGCCTTCCCGGTGCTCGGCGAGGACGTGCTGATCACCGGCGCGGGGCCGATCGGCATCATGGCGGCGGCGGTGGTCCGCCACGCGGGCGCGCGGCACGTCGTGATCACCGACGTCAACGAGTATCGGCTGGAGATGGCGCGCCGCATAGGGGTCACGCGGGCGGTGGACATCCGTGCGGCAACCCTGCGCGATGTGCAGGCGGATCTGGGGATGCGTGAGGGCTTTGACGTCGGGCTGGAGATGTCGGGCAACCCCGCGGCGCTGCGCGACATGCTGGTGAACATGTCGCATGGCGGGCTTATCGCGCTGCTTGGCCTCCCGTCCGAGCCGTTCGCGATCGACTGGAACACCGTGATCTTCAACATGCTGACCCTCAAAGGCATCTACGGGCGCGAGATGTACGAGACGTGGTACATGATGTCGGTGCTGCTGCAATCAGGGCTGGACATCTCGCCCGTGATCACCCATCGCTTCCCCTATCAGGACTTTGAAGAGGCGTTCGAGACCGCGCGGGCAGGGCACGCGGGCAAAGTGGTGATGCGCTGGGCCGAGCCGTCGCAGTGATGAGGAGAGACAGATGTTTACATCCGTGCGCGACCAACTGAATGCCGAGCTGGAGGGTATCCGCTCGGCCGGGACGTTCAAGAACGAGCGCGTGCTGGCCTCGCCGCAGAGCGCGCATATCGAGGTCAGCAGCGGGCCGGAGGTGCTCAATCTCTGCGCCAACAACTATCTGGGGCTGGCGGATCATCCGGCGCTGGTGGAGGCGGCCAAGGAGGCGCTCGACCGCTGGGGCTACGGGCTGGCCTCGGTGCGCTTCATCTGCGGCACGCAAGAGATCCACAAGGACCTGGAGCGCGGCATCAGCGCGTTCCTGGGCACGGAGGACACGATCCTCTATAGCTCGTGCTTCGACGCCAATGGCGGCCTCTTCGAGACGCTGCTCAGCGAGGACGATGCCGTGATCTCCGATGAGCTGAACCACGCCAGCATCATTGACGGCGTGCGGCTCAGCAAGGCCCAGCGCCTCCGCTATCGCAACCGCGACATGGCGGACCTGGAGCAGCAGCTCAAGGCGGCCTCGGGCGCGCGCCGCCGGTTGATCGCCACCGACGGGGTCTTCTCGATGGACGGCTACGTCGCGCCGCTGAAAGAGATCTGCGACTTGGCGGAGCGCTACAACGCGATGGTGATGGTGGACGACTCGCACGCGGTGGGCTTCGTTGGCCCCACTGGCCGCGGCACGCCTGAGCTGCACGGTGTTACAGATCGCGTGGATATCGTCACGGGCACGCTCGGCAAGGCGCTGGGCGGCGCGAGCGGCGGCTATACGAGCGGGCGCCGGGAGATCATCGCCATGCTGCGCCAGCGGTCCCGGCCGTATCTCTTCTCGAACACAGTGGCCCCGGCGATCGTCGCGGCGTCGCTGAAGACGCTGGAGCTGCTCACCCAGTCGGACGATCTGCGCGCAAGACTGCGGTCGAACACGCGGCTCTTCCGCGACCGCATGACGGAGCTGGGCTTCGACATCCTGCCCGGCGACCACCCCATCGTGCCGGTGATGCTGGGCGATGCGCATCGTGCGGGAGCGCTGGCGGACCGCCTGCTGGAGAAGGGCATCTACGTGATTGCCTTCTCGTATCCAGTGGTGCCGCAGGGCAAGGCCCGCATCCGCACGCAGGTCTCGGCGGCGCACACCGAGGCCGACCTGCTTGGCGCGGCCGACGCTTTCGCCGCGGCGCGCGACGAGTTAGGCCAATCATAAGCCTGGATTGTTAGCTCAGCGGGCGCGGTCTCTTGTGGGAATCGCGCCCGTTCTTCTTGCTTGCCGGCCGCACATGGTTGCGATCTCATCGCGCGTCGTCTTCGGCTTGGTCCTTGCGCGTGCGCGTGAGAGCATCCGCCAACTCAGAACCCGCATCATCATCAGGCTCCGGCGCGGCCTCTTCTCGATTTTCATCGTCCGACACGTCCGGCGAGAACGCGCCGCGGCTGGCGAAGTGGGCCAGCGCGAAGACGACCGCGCCGAACGCCACCATCGCGACAAAGACGATGAGGGTGGTCAGGGTGATGTGCGTCGTCATGCGCTCGCTCCTTCATCGGACGCCGCGGCAGCTCGGCGTGCCCGCATCCTGCGCAGCAGCGAGGCATAGGCGGCGAGGCCATTGGCGAGCACTGCGGGCAGGAAGAAGATGCCCGTGCCTCCGGCCGTGAAGGCGCAGGCCATGAAGCCCAGGATCGTCCCCGCCCACAGCGCGAGCGCGGCGCGCGGGCGTCCCAGCCGCGCCTCGACGATGGCGCCGGCCGCCCCCACGAGCAGCGTACCAGCGACGATGGCGAGGTAGACCCAGAAGCCCGCCGGCAGATTCAGCCGCAGCAGCGTGGTGGTGTAGAGGTCGGCCGCGGGGCAGCTCCCGTTCGCCGGGACCGTGACGCGGCATGCCTGGAACGGCGCCAGTAGCAAGACCACCAGCCCGACCAGCACCAGCACGGCTCCTGAAATCCCCGCACCCAGCTCCACCCGCCGCAGCATCTCGCGTCTCACCATGCGATCCCCTTCTCCTGCCGGCGTGCCCCTCACCGCGCGAGACCATGATACACCCTGCGGGCGCGTCTCGTAATGCAGGTGACGCGCGTCCTCAGTTGATAGTGTGTTCCCCGCATGCTCCTCGCACGGCTTTCGCCTACGATTCTGAAACAGACGGTTGACGCGGTGGAGCTCACACGCTATTTTCAGAACATGTGTTTCAGTTTTGAGGAAGGCAGGAACGCCTGATGCCCACCGTTCAGGTACGCTACATCGTCCACGACGTTGACGCCGCGATCACGTTCTATTGCCAGCATCTTGGCTTCCGCGAAGTGATGCATCCTGCTCCGGCCTTCGCCATGCTCGCCCGTGGCGACCTGCGGCTCGTGCTCAGCGCACCCAATCCAGCGGGTGGTGGCGGGCAGGCGATGCCCGATGGCACCGTACCTGAGCCGGGCGGCTGGAACCGCTTCGCCATTGAAGTTGACGATCTTGCCGCTACCGTCGAGTCGCTGCGCGGGGCGGGCGTTCACTTCCGCAATGACATCGTGACCGGCGTCGGCGGCAAGCAGATTCTGCTCGACGACCCGTCCGGCAACCCAATCGAGCTGTTTCAGCCCATCGTGCCTGAGGCGCGCCTCGACTCAAGCTCATAAGCGCGCGGGCGGGACTTGTCCCGCCCCTACAGAATAAGCGGACGATCCGTTGCGATGGTGGATCAATCTCCTGATCCGTCTTCGCGTGCTTCGCGCTCGCTTCGCGGCCTTCGCGTTCCCCGTGTCTCTCTCCGCGCCCTCCGCGCCCTCCGCGAAGTCCGCGAACTCCGCGTTCACTGTACCCCTATCACAGCGTGTACGAGCGACGGGCTTCGAGATAGCGCGCGTCTTCGCGGCGCATCAGGTCAGGATTGGTGCCCTTGGCGACCGCCAGCCAGTAGCTCAGCAGGTGCAGCGGCACGTGATACGGCGCGGGCGAGAGCGTCTCCGGGCACGGCGGCAGCGGCAAGAACGCATCCGCCGCGGACTCCAGCTCGGCGTCGCCCTCGGCGCCCAGTGCCACCGTCGCGCCGCCCAGGATATGTGCCGCTCGCAGCAGATCGAGCGCGCGGTCGCGGCCCGCCCCCGGCGGCGCGATCGTTACCAGCACCGAGTCGCCAAGCGCGGCCACCGGACCGTGCAGCACCTCCTCCATCTCCATGCCGAAGGCGGCGGAGTAGTTCGTCTCCTGCATCTTGAGCGACGCCTCCAGCGCGGTGGCCCAGTTGCCACCCGCTCCAGCGAAGATCCAGCGATTGCGATCCGCCAGCCGTCGCGCCAGCGTCTCGATGCGCGGCTCCAGCGCCAGCGCCGCACGGTGCCACGCTGGAATCTGCCGCACCTGTGCGGCGTCTTGTCCTGCCGTGTCGGCTGCCAGCTCGGCCAGTACCGCCAGCATAAGACTGTAGCTGATGGTGTAGGTGAACGACTTGACCTCCGGGTAGCCGGTATCGATCACCGCGTCAGCGCTCTGCGCCGCGGGGCTCGCGCGGTCGCCGGTTACCGTCATACAGAACGCGCCATTGGCCCTCGCGCGGGCCAGGGCGGCGTTGGTGGCGCTCGGCTTGCCACTGTGGCTGAGCACGATCAGCGCGTCGTCGGGACCAAATGGCGACTGACCGTAGTGCGCCAGCTCGAAGGCCTGCACGGCGCGGGCATCGATCCGCCCGCCGCTCAGCTCGGCTAGGAAGGACGCCCCCGCCAGCGCCGCGTGGTAGGCCGTGCCGCAGCCGGTGAGCACGACGCGCCGTGCCTCCGCCAGCCGCGCCGCGAGCGCCCGCCGCTGCGCCTGGCCCTCGGTATCCGCCAGCGCGCGATCCAGCGCCGCCGGCGTCGCCTGCATCTCGTCGTGCATCCAGAACGGATGCGCCGCCCGTGTGGGCACCATCGCGTACACCTCCCCTTCACAGAGATGAAACTGCAGAGGACGCAGAGGACACGGAGGGCAGTGAGAGCAACCTCAGAGGGAACGGGGGAACGGAGGGCTGAGCGAGGCGGGCGTGCGATTCTCCGCCGGCCGCGAAGAATTCGGCGGCATAGCCGTGTGCCCGCGCCCGCTCTCGTGTGGATGATTCATCCACGCCGGGGCGGCGCTGTTTCTGCCGGCGGCGCGTCCGGGAGCGATTAGGGATTAGCCGCGGGACTTCAGCCCGCCTCCCCGCCCCACGATCCGCCCGCCCATCCACTGCACCCTCTGGCCTTGCTCTCTCTGGACCTCCGTTCCCTCCGTTCCCTCTGCGGTGAATTTCTGCTCTCTGCTTTCTGCGCGTACTTCGCGTCTACTTCGCGATCTTCGCGTTCTCCGCCGTCCTACTCATGCTCGCCGCGTCGCGCCGCCGGGCGTCCGCCGCGCTCCCCGACCATTTACCAGTGGGTGCGGCGGGTTGATCTGGTACTGGATCGATTCGAGCCGCTCGCGCAGCTTGCGGTTCTCCTCACGCACGCCGTCGAGATCCTCGCGCAGCTTCTTCAGTTCTTCGCCCGAGGATTGGCCCCGCTGCAACCGGCGCACTGCGGTGCGCGCGCCGCGCACGTGTCGCTCGTCCAGCGAGCGCCCGGCCATACGCTCCAGCGGTCCGATGGCGCGCTGATTGCCCCACGCGGCGAGCGCCATGATGGTCTGCGTCACCGTCCACTCCCACGGATCGTCCAGCGCCGCGATCAGCGCGTTGACCGCCTTCGTCCCCACTTCGCCGCTCGGCTCGAAGCGATGGGTGAGCGCCAGCGCCCGCAGGCCCACCGCCGCAGCCGCGCGCGCGTCCATCGGCTTCTGGCGGTCGAGCAGCCAGCCCATCAGCACCTCCACCGAGCGCGGATCGGCCAGCTCGCCCAGGCCCGTGAAGACGCCGGTGCGGATCGTCTCGCGCCACGAGCCGGTCTCGACCTTATCCAGCAGCGTCTTGTGGGCCCCCTCGACGCGCGTGCTGCCCAGCGCCGCGCACGCCGCCGCCTCCACGAAGTAGCTCGGATCGCCGTTGGCGACGATGCGCGTGAGCGCCGCGGCCGCCTGGTTGGCGAGGACCGTCTGCTCCGGCACGCGGAAGCCGCCTAGCGCCTCGACGATCGCCCGCCGCGCCTTCGGCTCGTCAATCTTTTCCAGCCCCCTGAGCAGCGCCTTGAGCGCCGCCTCGGACTTTTGCTCGCCCAGCGCCCGCGCGATAGCCCCGCGCACCAGCCAGAACGGCTCGTCAAACAGCGCGCGCTCCAGCGCCGCAATGCTCTGGCGGTCGCCCAGCCGGCCCAGCGCCTCGGCGGCCTCCACGCGGCCCAGCACGTCGGGATCGTGACGCAATTGGTAGCGCAGCATGTCTGAGGGCCGTTCAAACTCCAGCGTCTTGAGCAGCCACGATCCCTGGTCGAAGCGCACCGAGAGCGGGCGCCGCGGCAGTGGGAAGTAGAAGACCTGGCGCTGCTCCTCGACCATCACGCGGAAGGTCGTCAGCTCGGCGGCGGCGTTGGGATTGTCGCCGCGCGTGCCCTCACGCCTGGGGACGAAGAAGCCGATCTCGACCGGCGTGACGAAGACCGGCGTCTGCGCATCGGTCTGCTGCGTCTGCTCGACGGTCAGCTTCGCCAGCTTCTGCTCGTCGTCCCAGTCGTAGGCCACTTTGAACTCCGGGTGCCCGGCCTTGTAGTACCACTGCTCGAAGAAGCGCGCCATGCTGCGGCCGGTGGCCTCCTCCACCGCGCGCTCCAAATCGGCGGTGATCACCTCGCGGCCGGCGTTGCGCTGCGTGTAGAGCTGGATGCCGCGCCAGAACGGCTGCTCGCCGAGCACGAAGCGCATCATGTGCAGGCAGAGCGACGCCTTCTGGTACACATTGCGGTCGAAGAGCTCGTCGGCGTTCTTGCGGTAGACGTTGTAGACGATCGGCCGGCGGCCCAATTTATCGGCGTCGAGGTAGATGTGGAGATTGGCGTACAGCTCCGCCTGGCGCTCGTCCAGCCCCTTGTCGTGCTCGATCCAGCACGTCTCGAAGTAGGTCGCGAAGCCCTCCTTGAGCCAGGTGTGCGCCCAGTCGCGCACCGCCAGCAGGTCGCCGTGCCACTGGTGCACCAGCTCGTGCGCCACCACCGGCTCGGGACTGAAGTCGAGGCTGGCGCGCTTATCGGGCAGCAGGCGATAGGAGTGCGTGGTGGCGCTGGCGTTCTCCATCGCGCCGAGGAACAGCTCCGGCACGATCTGGCCGTACTTGACGTAGGGGTAATCCACGCCGAAGTGCCGCGAGAAGTACTCGATCATCGCCGGCGTCTTGCCGAGCATGCGCTTGCCGTCGTCTTCGCGGCCCGGGCGCACGTAGTAGTTGACCGGCACGTCGCGCCAGTTGTCGGGGATTTCGTTGAACTCGCCGGCCACCAGCGTCACCAGATACGCTGGGAAGGGCACGTCCATGCGCCAGTTGTAGGTCTTGGTGCCATCGCCGTTCTCGAGCACGCCCTCCAGCTTGCCATTGGAGAGCACGAAGTATTTGCCGGGAACGGTAGCGTGCAGCGCGGTGGTGGCGCGCTCGTTGGGGAAGTCGTGGCAGGGGAACCAGAAGTGGTGATACTCGGTCTCGCCCTGGGTCCAGACCTGGTGCGGCAGGTCGGGGTCGCCCTCAGTGGGATGGACGAAGATCAGTCCGATGCGCGGCGTCGCGTGGTAGCGCACGCGCACGCTGAACTGCTCGCCGTGGTGGTAGCCGCGGTCCAGGCGTACGAAGAGCTTCTCGCCCTGCGTCCAGTGCTCCAGCGGCTGGTCGTTGCCACTGGCGAGCGTGACTGCTTCGATCTCCAGCTCGGCGGCGTCGAAGCTGACCTCGGTCACCGCCTCGAAGATCGCGGTGAAGTCGGTGGTGACGGTGCCGGCGAGGCTGTCATGCTCGAAGTCGAGCGCGACGGCGATGTCTACGTGGCGGATGTCGGCGGGGCGGTCGGGAGCGTAGCGCGCGACGTCGCCGGGCAGCGCGAACGTGGGGGCGGTATCGGTGGGAGCAAGGTCGCTGAAATCGTTCGTGTCGCCGGCCGCGAGCTGCGCGGCGAGCCGGCGGGAGCCGCAATAGCGCATGGGAGTATCCTTCGCTGGCGGGAGGCGGGCGTCCGGTGGACGCCCCTACGGATGGCGCCGAAGGGATCGGCGGCTTGTGTGTTAGATGGCGGTCTAACAGGCGATCTAGGCGTACCATAGCGCAGTGCGCGTGGGGTGGTCAACGCAGATGGAGAAAGGGGCCGATGCCACGCGCACGTTGCGGGCGGCAGCCGCCGCGGGTGTACAATTCCTGCTGGCTGTACCCCTTTCACAAGCACACGGGCGGCGCGATGGCGCGGTCCGCCCATTGACGCCAAAGAAGGATGGTTTCTCCCATGCGCAAGAAGGTCACCGTGGTGGGCGCTGGCAACGTCGGCGCGACACTGGGGCAGCGTGTCGCCGAGCGCAATCTCGCCGACGTGGTGCTGGTGGACGTGATCCCCGATATGCCACAGGGCAAGGCGCTCGATATCCTCGAGTCCGGCCCGGTGCTGGGCTTCGACGCCAGCGTCGTCGGCAGCAACTCCTACGATGAGACGGCCAATTCAGACATCGTGGTGATCACCTCGGGCATCGCGCGCAAGCCGGGCATGAGTCGCGACGACCTGGTGCGCACCAATCAGGGCATCGTCTCGCAGGTGACGGAGCAGGTGGTGAAGCTCTCGCCCAATTGCATCATCATCTGCGTCACCAATCCCCTCGACGCGATGGCCCAGCTTGCCTACCACGTCAGCAAGCTCCCCAAGCAGCGCGTGATGGGCATGGCCGGCGTGCTCGATACCGCGCGCTTCCGCACCTTCATCGCGCAGGAGCTGAACGTCTCGGTGCGCAACGTGGAGGCGGTGGTGCTGGGCGGCCACGGCGACACGATGGTGCCCCTGGCGCGGCTCTCCAGCGTGGCCGGCGTGCCGCTGCCCAATCTGATCGCGCCTGACCGCCTGGCGCAGATCGTCCAGCGCACGCGCGACGGCGGCGCCGAGATCGTCAACCTGCTCAAGCAGGGCAGCGCGTACTACGCGCCCTCGGCCTCGGTGCTGCAGATGATCGACGCCATCCTGCTGGACCGCAAGCGGATCATGCCCTGCGCGACGTACCTCGAAGGTGAGTACGGCATCAGCGGCCTCTTTGTGGGCGTGCCGGTCAAGCTGGGCGCGGGCGGCGTAGAGCAGATCATCCAGCTCGACCTGAGCGACGAGGAGCGCGCCGAGCTGCAAAAGTCGGCCAACGCCGTCAAGGAGCTGATCGGCGTGATGGGGATCTAGAGAGGGCCGCGGAGAACGCGGAGGACGCGGAGTTTCGCGGAGACCGCGGAGCAGAGAGCAGCGATTCACCACAGAGGGAACGGAGGAAACGGAGGGCAGAGAGCAGAGAGCAACCGCAGAGGACGCAGAGGATGAAGCCAGGGAGACATGGCGAAGGATCGCGGGCAGTGAGCGGGCACGGGCGCGTCTCGTGCCCGCTTGTCGTGTGCGCCACACGAGACTGAGTATCCATCTGGGCCACTCGCCCACAGTCACGCACGGCTTTGCGAGGAGATTAGCCGCGGTTCTTCAGACCGCCCGCCTGCCACATATCCACCCTCGCCCTCGGTTGCCTGACGGCGCGACGCTCTCGGATTATGTCTAGTAACGATCTAGCGCTTTGGTGGTACGCATGTTGCGGATCAACCGGGGCGCGTGCGAGCGCAAGGGTGCGCCGTGCCAGGTGGCGGGCGTTCACCGAACGCCCCGAGGAGTCGCCCCAACCCTGCGGCCAGGACCGGCTGGAGGGGGAAATGGCGCGGCGGGCGCGTAGCAAGCATGGCAAGCGTGGCAAGAAGGAGCGCGGCGTCAACATGATCATCGGCCCTACTCAGACTTTCATCTTCGCGCTGCTCGCGGGTGGCGCCTACGGTGCGCGCCGTGGTTGGGCAAAGGAGGTCATCACCACCGCCGTGGTGCTGAGCGATGTGCTCTTCCTCTCCAACGGTGGCGCAGGCTTCCTGTCTCACATCCTCGCCAGCACCATCGGCTCGGCGGGCAGCACAGCGCTGGGTGGTCCGCTCTTCGCGGGCGGCGGGGGCACCGCGCCACCCTACACTGGCACCACGAGCTTTGGCACCACCGCCGGAGCAGCCTGCGCCACCGCGCTGACCACCGCCGTTTCCAGGATCACCTTCCTGGGAATGACCTGGCTCGGCTACCGTAGTGGCACGCGCCATGGTCCAGCACCCAAGATGGGCAGCCACCGCGTCGCCGGCATCGTGCCCGGCGCGATCAACGGTGCGGCAATCGCCTACTACGTCAGCAACAATTTGTTGCCAAGCACGCCGGTGGTGCTGAACACGCCGGGGGGCGGCGATGTCGCGTCATATCTGCCGGTTGTCTTCGGCGTGGGCCTCGTTGCCTTGCTCATCGTGCTCTTCGTCGCCGGCCAGATGAAGAAGGCGGCCAGCGGCGGTAGCGGTGGCGGCAGCCACTAGGCATGGGCAGTAGACTCTAGGGAGCGCATACCGTGGGCGGAGCCAACGCGGGGCCAGGTCAGCCCGCGCCCAATGGCAATGGAAGCTGGCGGCGGCAGGGGCGTGTCGTGCCCAAGGCGATCCAGGCGCCCCCGCCGCCCGGTGGCACGTTCATCTTCCGCGATCTTAACCCCGGCGAGCGCATCATCTGGATTCGCCGTCAGACCGCGCTCTACCTCATCGCCACTGGCGCCCCGATCGCGCTGCTGGCGCTCGGCATCTTCTTGCTCTCGCTCTGGCTTGGCGCCACGCTGCCTGGGGTGGTCTTCCTCATCGGGCTGGGGCTGCTGGCGCTGCTCATCATCCGCTGGGCCGTCACCGACCTGTGGAACTGGTTCTTCCAGTTCTACGTGCTGACCAACGAGCGCGTCATCCGCTCCAAAGGCTACTTCAACCGCGACCGGGGTGAGATTCCGCTCAAGAGCGTGGCCCAGGTGCGCGCCGAGCGGCCCAACGTGTTCTTCGTCATGCTGCGTATCGGCAACGTGGTCGTACGCCCCATCGGCACGGAGCTGGAGTTGACTGGGCTGCGCTACCCGCGCGAGGTGGCCGACACCATCCTGGCGATGCAGGAGGACCCCAAGTTCGGCCTGCCGGCTGCCGCGACCCCCGCCGCCACTCGCCCGCCGCCTGTCAAGAGCAAGCGGCTGCAAGCCGCGCTGGACCACCTGGCCGAGCCGGCGCCGATGCCGGCGCCGCCGGTGCCGATCGTGCGTGCGCCGTTCATGGGCTTTCTGCACCGCAGGATCCCGATCAGGTTCATCGAGGGCGAGTCGGTGGTCGAGGTCGTCTACCGGCACTGGTTCGTGCTGCTCAGAGACGAGCTGATCGCGATCGTCATCTTGCTCGCCGCGGTGGTGGTGAGCGTGCTGCTGGGGCTGGCGGGTCTACATGGGTTGACGCCGTTAGAAGTGCTGCTGCTGGGTATCCTGGTTAGTGGCGTCACGGGCACGCTGATCTACATGAACTGGGCCGACGACGTCTTCGTGCTGACGACGCATCGCGTGATTGACATTGACCGGCTGGTCTTCATCCTGGCGGAGTACAGCAACGATGCCCCCTACGCCCGCATCCAGCAAGTGCGCGTGAATCGCAATGTGCTCGGCAGGTTCCTGGGCTACGGCTCCATCGTCGTGGAAACCTCCGGCCGCAAGTCGGCACTGTACATGAACAACATCCCCGGCGCCTATCACGTGATGGACCGCATCTTCGAGCAGATCAACCTGCTGCGCGAGCGTGAGCGGGTCGCTGCCGTCAACCGGCAGAAGCAGGAAAACCTCAAGTGGATGGCGACGGTGCTCAACGACCTGGTGGTCTCGGTGCCCGACGTGCGCGGGCGCTCGGTGGTGGCGGCGGCGAGCGAGGTGCGCAAGGCGGGGCTGAAACTGATCGTCGAGGCGGAGCATCCCTCGCGCACACAGGCCGCGGGCACAGTGCTCGAACAGGTGCCGGCGCCCGGCACCTCGGCGGTGGCAGATGCCGAGGTGCGCGTGGTGCTGGCGGGTAACCCCATCGCCGCCGTGCCGTAAGCGGGGGTGCGGAGCACGCGAAGAAGGAGAGAGCCAGAGCGACGCGAAGCGAGCGCGAAGATCGCGAAGGAGACAGGCATACGGGCGCATGGTATGCGCCCGTCGCCCCTGAGACTGTGCGCCCGCTCAGCCTACCCGGAGAAGTGCGTGATCAGCGCCTGCTGCGCGAAGCAGTAGGGGCAATCGTCGTAGGCGCCGACCGCCCAGACGTCGCCGTGGCTGCCGGGGAGCGCGGCGATGGCGGCGAGCGTATTATCGGCCACTCCAGGCTGTGGCACCTGCACCATGCTCCAGCTCGTGCCGTCCCAGCGCTCGACCAGCGCCCGCGACAACGGCCCCGATCCCAGCGAGCCGTAGTTGTTCGCGACACCGGCTGCGTAGACATCGGCCGAGGAGCGCGCCGCGACCGCGCTGAGCTGGTACGACCCCTGCTGGCTGGCCGGCGCCGGGCTGGAGACCGAGAGCCACTGCTTGCCGTTCCAGTGCACCAGCAGCGCGCTCTGCGGGCCGCTGGCGAACGTGGTGCCCACGGCCCATACGTCGTTGGACGCGAGTGCCGTCACGCCGTAGAGGATGCCGGTCTGGCCGGTCAGCATCGCCGACCAGCGTGTGCCATCGAAGTGCTCGATCAGCGCGGGCATGATGCCGGCGCAGCTGCGAGCGGTGTTGCCGCCGACGGCCCACACGTCTTTGGATGAGACGGCGGAGATGCCGTTGATGCCGAAGGCGTCCAGGCTGCTGCCGTTGATCGCCGTGGGGCTGGG
>DASVAA010000019.1:0-4986 GCA_036376595.1 Ktedonobacterales bacterium
TCGGCCCAAAGCTCGGCAACCTGTTCGGCATGGAGATGAAGATGCTCCAGGAAACCCATCCGCACGATGTTGGACGGGCGATTGTCGAAGCGGTTGAAATTCTTGTGGTGGCGGACAAAGGCGCCGCTGAACTCTTGCGCCCGGCCGCGATGCGCGTTATAGGCATCTGCCAAATGATGCACGAACTCGCGATCACCCGTCGCCGGCTGCAGGATGCGCAGGTATGTGTTCATGCCCTCACGCACCGGGGCCGTATCGAAGTAGCCTGGCATAAGGCTATCATCGGGCGTGAGGTGTCGCGCCTCTTTGTAGGTGCCATCGCGCAACATAAAGCGATGATCCGGCGTGCAGCGCAGCTTTGCGCCGGTATCGAGCGTGACCTCGACCAATTGGGCCTGCTTGCTCGTCACGCGCGCGTGCCGGCCTTCGCCAACGACGATGCGGCCGCTGGCATCAACGGAGTACACATGGAACATTTCGTCGGCGGGCAGTTGCGCCAGCTCGGCAAAGGTCTTTTCAGTACCGTCGAGCAGGGCGATCTTCGTGTCGCCGGTGAAGCAACCAAAATTTCCTTGGCCCATCGCCAGCGGGTAGCGCATGTTCCACCACTGCGTCAGGCGCACCAGGGTATCATAGACCGCGGCGTCGCCGTGGGGGTGGTACTCCTTGAGCACCTCGCCGACGATGCCGGCGCACTTGCGGAACGAGCGGTTGGATTGCAGCCCCATCTGGTCCATCGCGTAGAGCACGCGGCGGTGGACCGGCTTGAGGCCATCGCGCACGTCGGGCAGCGCCCGCGACACGATGACGCTCATGGAGTAATCCAGGTAGGCATTGGTCATCTGGTCTACAATGCCGACCGGCTTGACGATACCAAGCTCCATTACGTTGCAATCCTCCCCAGCCGAACGATGTGTATCCTCACCCCTGCCCGCGCGATAAGCTATGCGGCGGGCGCACGTTGTGCGCCCCCACGAGGCGGGCGAGGTATGCGCACAATACCTGCGCGGCGAATTGTCATAAGTGAGATTCCGCATGCCCGCGCACGAAGCGGTAGCACACGGGAAATCATGCCTCACGAGGCGCGCAAATCCTACTTATTATATCACGATCACGATGGCCGCCAGCTTTTTGGAGTGGTGCGGGGCCTGAAGAGGCTACCCGGTGCAGGCCCGGTCAAGCCATGGAACATGCCGCTCATTCGCGCTCGGCGTAGCCGCTCATCCAGAGCGTGCATTGCTCCATCGTCAGGCAGCCACAGCGCAGTCCTTCCTGGAGCACGCCACGCATGATCTCGATGCGCGCGAGCTGCGCCTCCAGCTCCGCAAGCTTGCGCCGGGCAAGCGATTCCCACCGCGTGGCGGGGTCGGTGCCGGCGGGGAAGCCCTGGAACAGCTCGCGGATCTCGCCGAGCGTGAAACCCGCCCGCTGCGCGACACGGATGATGCGCAGCCGCTGCAGCGTAGTCGCATCGTAGCGGCGCCGGCCGTTGACACGTTGAGGAGCCGGAAGCAGTCCAATGGACTCGTAGTAGCGGATCGTCGGGCCGCTGACGCCCGCCCGGCGCGCAATCTCCCCAATTGCCAGCGTCTCCATCAACTCTTCCTCTTGACATCAAGTGCGCTTGAAGTGTGTACGGTCCGGGGTGACGGGGAGTGAGTGGTCCCCGCACAATGTGTTCGCGAGAGGAGGTATCCCATGCCCGCGAACATCCCTCTGGCCTGCACGCTCTCTGACGACGACCTGCGCGTGCGCTCGCGCGAGGTGGCGGAGCTATTCGCCCACGCGACCGCCGTCGAGGAGCTGGTGGATGGCTATGCCTTCGCCTTCCCCGGTGGCGGCGCATGGCCGCGCGAGCTACTCGACTTCGTCACCTTCGAGCGCGCGTGCTGCCCGTTCTACAGCTTTGGCCTGCGCTTCCCATCGCCGCACGATGTCATTTGGCTCGACGTGCGCGGCGAGCGGGCGGAGATAAAGGAGATGCTTCGTACCGGCGTGCGGACGCTAGTGGTCAATGTGCGCTGAGGACGCGCGTACTTACCTGCCGGGTGGCGGGAGTGCCGGGATGGGGTGTGATCCACTCGACCCACCATAGACCGCGAGCACGTCGCTGCGGCGCAAAAGGCCCAGCGGCTGCGCGGGCCGCGCTCCCGCCACCACGGGGAGCTGGCGCAGACCCAGGCGGTTCATCTTGCGCACCGCGGCGGCCAGCGTCTCGTCTGGGCCGACGGTGACGAGCCGCCGCACCGCCGCGTCACCGACCGTCACGTCACGCCCGTCCACACAGTCGGGCCGCCCGCGCAGGTCGCCGCGTGTGATGATCCCCACGAGCCTGCCGGCGTCGTCCACCACCAGCAGCGAGGCGCCGCGCTCCTCCAAAAGCTGCCGTGCCATCGGCAGCGGCTCGTTCTCGCCCACCGTGCGTGGATTGCGCAGCATCGCCCGCGCCACGCGGGTCGCGGCCAGCGGATCCATGCGTGCCCGCTGCTCTCGTCTTGCCGCGTGTGCGCCGCCCGCGGTGCTCTTGAGCGCGTGACGCTCTTCGTCGCGCGCGATGCTGCGCGCCTGCAAGCGCAACAGCCGCCCGATGGCCTCCAGGCTCACCGTGCCCACGAGCTGCGTGGGATCTGACCGCGAGACCACCGGCAATTGGCGCAGGCCGCGGCGCGAGAGGCGCACCCAGGCGAGGTAGAGCGGGTCGTCGGGATAGACGCGCGGCACCTCACGTGACATGACCTGCCCAGCGCGCAACGACTCGTCCCCCTGTCGCTGTGCCGAGGCGCGCCGCGCCGTGCGCCCGCTCAGCATCCCCAGCAGGCGGCCGCCCTCGACGATCAGCGCCTGCGGCATGCGGCGGAGGCGAAGTTCGTGCGTCACCTCGGCGACGGGCGTATCGGGCGTCGCCAGCACGTCGCCGCCGGCCGCCAGGGGCTGCATCGCCTCGCGCACGGCCACGGCGTGCAGCAGCGGCAGCGCGTAATCGTGCTTGTGTGCTGGCGAATCCAGCCGCGTGGGCACCTGATTGGCGTAGACGCTTAGATCGCCGGTGATCAGGTAGGCGACCATCGTCGCCAGCATCGCCGGGACGATCAGCGCCAGATCGCCGGTCATCTCGACTACCATCAGGATCATCGCCAGCGGGGTCTTGGAGATGCCGCCGAAGAACGCGCCCATGCCGACGATTACCAGCTCGCCCGGTGCCAGGTACTGCACCAGTCCCGGCGTCACGGTGTGCAGCAGCGCCCAGATTGCCCCGCCCAGGAAGCCGCCGACCACCATCGCCGGGGCCACGTCGCCGCCGCTGCCCCCGCTGCCGAGTGTGAGGGCAGTGGCGGCGATCTTGGCGAAGACCAGCGCCGCCAGCACTGCGCCCGAAAGCGTCACCAGGTTGTTATCCACGCCGAACTGCACGAAACCGTAGCCCAGCCCCAGCACGCCCGGCAGTGCGATGCCGATCAGCCCGACGAGCAGGCCACCCAGCGCCGGCTTGAGGATGCGCGGCAACGGCAGGCGTCTGAAAGCGCGCTCGCTGGCATCCATCGCCCAGCGGAAGAGCAGGCCGATGCCGCCGCAGCACAGACCCAGCACCAGATAGGCGACCAGGCTCAGTGGATGCGAGAAGCTGAAGTGATTCTGCCCGCCGAAGACCGGCGTCCAGCCCTCCACGGCGCCGAAGATCGCATAGCCAACCACCGCGGCAATGAAGGTGGGGAAAAGCGCGTCGGCTTCGAGGTCGCGCTTGTAGAGCACTTCGGCGGCGAAGATCGCCCCGGCGAAGGGCGCGCGAAAGATCGTACCGATGCCCGCACCGACGCCGGCGATCTCGGCGATGCGGCGGTCGTGGGCGTCGAGGTGCAGCACGCGGGCAATCCACGAGCCGATACCGGCCATGATCTGCGCCGCGGCGCCCTCGCGCCCGGCGCTGCCACCAGAGCCAATGGTGATCGCCGAGACGACCAGCTTGACTGCCGGCACCCGCCCGCGCAGGAAGCCGTCGTGGTCGTGGAAGGCGCGGATCGCGTCGTCGGTGCCGCCACCGGCCGTCTCAGGTGCCAGCCGGTAGACGATGATGCCAGTGAGCAGGCCGCCGAGCGTGGTGGCGACGGGGATCAGCCAGGCATGCGCGGGCGGATGCAAGACAGTCGGCCCCTCGCCCGCTGGGTCTGGCGGCATGAAGCCGGCAATAGCACCGAGCAGCCAGTGGGTGGCGAGCTTGAGCGCAGTGTAGAAGACGACCATGCTGACGCCTGCGCCGACGCCGATCAATGCGCCGATCAGCAGCCAGCGCTGGAAGTACGCCCGCGTGTAGCGCCGGAAGCCGCTGAGCAGAGCGTGCGGATCGTCGCGCCGCGGCTCATGGGAATGTGCCTCAGGGGCGCGCGATTCGGGGCGCAGGGGAAGGCCGCGTGCGATGCGGCCCAGCAGCGCGGCGACGGCAGCCAGGGCGGCGAGCGATTGCACACTGCGGCTGCCGCGGGTCGCCGCCGGTGCGCCCTCGTCGTTGTCGTGTGCCATGCTGCCGCGCCTCATCCGTCAGTCCGGCCATCCAGTCATTAGTCCATATGAGGGCCAGGCGCCAGGCTCCTGCGCGGCGCGCGCGATACCCCATTTGATTCTATCGCGGCTCGTGTGCGGACACAAGCAGGGAATCCTTACCCCAGCGTCGTGATTCATCGCGACGCGCGCGCGAAGGTAAGACAAGACGTGAGTCGCCACCGAGGATACGGAAGCACCGGGGACGGAGCAGAGGCAGACGCGCGGGGAACGGTGGAGGGCGTGAAGGGAAGAGCTGCGAGGACCAGCTCATCGCCCCGACTCATCGTCTTCGTGCGCGAGCGAGTCATCCGCGGTGCCCGTGTCCAGAAGCGCGGCCAGGCGAGCAGCTGCGTCGGGGGTGAGCGTGCCCTTTTGCTGGGCGACGGGCAGCGCCAGGCGCCCCAACGCGACGTAGACGTCGCGCAACGCGGCGAGCTGGGGACCGCCGCC
>DASVAA010000020.1:0-44080 GCA_036376595.1 Ktedonobacterales bacterium
GCGGCCGACCGCCGAAGGGCGCGGCATCTTCATCCATCCCAAGGGCACGGGCGGCGTGCTGCTGGAGCTGGTGCAGCGCGAGCGGGCCGAGGCGTGACGGAGAACGCGAAGGACGCGAAGAAGATGCCAAGAACGCGAAGCAGGCGTGATATATTGCGGGCGCGTGTGCGTCGCCAGCGCATACAAATAGCCACGTGCTGCGAGCACTAGGGCGCATGTGAATGGCGCCCCTACACATGAGGTAAACCGTCAATGAAGACGACGCGCGAGAAGATCGAGGAGCTGCGCGCGCTGCGCGAGCAGGCGCTGCTGGGCGGCGGCAAGCAGGGCATCGAGAAGCAGCACAAGAAGGGCAAGCTCACTGCCCGCGAGCGCCTCGACCTGCTGCTCGACCCCGGCACCTTCCAGGAGCTCGATATGTTCGCCAAGCTCCGTGCGACCGACTTCGGGCTGGCCGAGAATCCCATCCTGGGTGATGGCGTGGTGACGGGCTACGGCAAGATCGACGGGCGGCTGGTCTACGTCTTCTCGCAGGATTTCACCGTCTTCGGCGGCTCACTGGGCGAGGTGCATGCCGAGAAGATCGTCAAGATCATGGACCTGGCGATGAAGAACGGCGCGCCGGTGATCGGGCTGAACGACTCCGGCGGAGCGCGCATCCAGGAGGGCGTGGTGAGCCTGGGCGGCTACGCCGATATCTTCCTGCGCAACACGCTCGCCAGCGGCGTCATCCCGCAGATCTCGGCGATCATGGGGCCGTGCGCGGGAGGCGCGGTTTACTCGCCGGCGATCACCGACTTCACCTTCATGGTCGAGGGCACCAGCCACATGTTCGTCACCGGCCCCAACGTCATCAAAGCCGTGACGCACGAGGAGGTGTCATTCGAGGAGCTGGGCGGCGCGGGCGTCCACAACGGCACCAGCGGCGTGGCGCACTTCGCGCTGCCCACCGAGGCCGACACGCTGCGCGGCATCCGCGCGCTGCTCTCGTACCTGCCCGCCAACAACATGGAGGACGCGCCCGCTCTCGAGACCGACGATCCCATCACGCGCGCCGACGAGGCGCTGGATGAGATCATCCCCGACAACCCCAACCGCCCCTACGACATGAAGGACATCATCCGCCACGTCGTGGACCGCGGCAGCTTCTTCGAGGTGCAGGAGCACTTCGCCAGGAACATCATCGTCGGCTTCGCGCGGCTCGGCGGGCGCTCGGTGGGCATTGTGGCGCAGCAGCCCAAGGTGCAGGCCGGCGTGCTCGACATTGATTCATCGGACAAGGGCGCCCGCTTCGTGCGCTTCTGCGACGCCTTCAACATCCCGTTGGTGACGCTGGTGGATGTGCCGGGCTTCTTGCCGGGGGTGGACCAGGAGCACGGCGGCATCATCCGCCACGGCGCGAAACTGCTCTTCGCCTACTGTGAGGCGACGGTGCCCAAGGTGACGGTGATTACGCGCAAGGCGTACGGCGGGGCCTACGACGTGATGAGCAGCAAGCACGTGCGCGGCGACATCAACTACGCCTGGCCGACCGCCGAGATCGCCGTGATGGGCGTGGACGGCGCCGTCAACATCGTCTTCAAGGATGAGATCGCGCGCGCCGAGGACCCCGATGCGAAGCGCGCCGAGCTGGTCAGCTACTACATCGAGAAGTTCGCCAACCCCTACGTCGCGGCGGGTCGCGGCTACATAGACGAGGTGATCGAGCCGCGCCACACGCGCGAGAAGCTGATCACCGCGCTCGACATGCTTAAGAACAAGCGCGAGAGCATGCCGCCCAAGAAGCACGGCAACATCCCCCTCTAGGCTGGGTTGACAGAACGCATTCTGTATCGTAGTGTGCTCCATCGTGCGGACACGCTGACCGCCGTGGCTGCCTGCTCGCCCCGGTGCGTATTAGCCAGTCCTGCCTCATCCGGCACGCAATCTGCTGCCTTCGGTGGTGCGACTCTGTCCGGACGATGCCGCGGCGCGGATCGCGCTCCTCTGAGTGGCCGAGTAGCATGCGATTGCTTCGCAGCCGCCGCGCGGCCTCGCGGTACGGATGGTATCTGATCGCACATGGCACGATTGCCCCTGCCGCCGGGAGTCTAGAGGCACAACATGACGAGTAAGCGTGATGGCGCGACTGTCCCCAAGAAGCGGGTGGGTGCTGAGTTAGCACCCGACCACACGACCACGGAAGCCATCGAGCTTGCCGCCGGGGCTGGCGCCGTGCCCTCGTCGTCCTCTTCCTCCTCGGAGCATGACACAGTAGGGAGCAGCCCGGGCACGTTGGAGGCGCGCTACCGGGCGCTGGTGCTCGCCACCGGGCAGATCACCTGGACTGCCCATCAAGACGGCAGCGGGGGCCTGGCAGGTGACGGGCGGGACTGGTGCCTCTTCACCGGCCAGACGCCGGATGCAGCCGGCGCGCGGGGTTGGCGTGATGCGCTCTACCCCGACGATCGCGATCGGGCAATCGCGGCTTTCCAGGCTGCGGCCGCAGCCCGGCGCCCTTACGAGATTGACTATCGCGTGCGCCGCTACGATGGCGAATATCGCTGGATGCTGGTGCGCGGGGTGCCGGTGCTCAAGGCGGATGGCAGCGTGCGCGAATGGGTCGGCACCGCCACCGACATCACGGAACACAAGCAGGCGGCGGACCGCGCGCGGGAGAGCGAGGCAAAACTGGCGGCCGAGCTGGCAGATGCACAGCGTTTACAGCGCATCAGCACGCAGTTGATTCAAGAGGGCGATCTCGATGCTCTCTATCAGCAGATTCTCGACGCCGCCATCGCCGTGATGCACTCGGACATAGGCAGCATGCAGATGTTCTCTCCCGACCGCGGCGAGCTGCGGCTGCTCGCCTGGAAGGGTTTCGATCCGGCGTCGGCGGCCTTCTGGGAGTGGGTGCGCCCGGACGCCACCAGCTCCTGCGGCATGGCACTGCGTACGCGAGAGCGAGTCGTGGTCCCCGATGTCGAGCGCTGCGACTTCATGGCCACCACAAAGGATCTCGACGTCTACCGCCTCTCCGGCATACGGGCCGTGCAGTCCACGCCGCTGATGACGCGCGACGGTCACGTCGTCGGCATGATCTCCACCCACTGGCGCACGCCGCATCAACCGGCCGAGCGTGAGCTGCGGTTGCTCGACGTGCTGGCGCGACAGGCCGCTGACCTCATCGAGCGCAAACAGGCGGAAGAGGCGCTGCGGATAGCCAATCGGCGCATGGACGAGTTCCTCAACATGGCGACGCACGAGCTGAAGACGCCGCTCACGGCTTTGCAGGCCAATCTCCAGCTTGCCGAGCGCCGCCTCCAGCATCGGCTCGCGGCTCTTGAGGGAGCGGAGGGGAAGGCCGGCAGCGCGAGCGCGGGCGGCGAGTCCCCGATGCCTGCACAGCGGGCGCTCCAGGGTGTCGCCCAGCTGCTCATCCGCAACGAGCGACAGGTGCGATGGCTGACCCGCCTGGTGGACGATCTGGTAGACGCCGCGCGCATCGAGACGGGCAAGCTCGAAATCCGCCCCGCACCATGCGATCTAGCGGCGATCGTGCGCGAGGTAGTCGCCGAGCAGCGCACCGTCCACCCGAAACGTGCGATCCACCTCCACCTGCCGGAGCAGCAGGTGGTGCCAGTCAACGCCGACGCCGGCCGCATCGGCCAGGTGGTCGCCAATTACCTGACCAACGCGCTCAAGTACGCGCCCGACGATCGCCCGGTTGAGGTCGCCCTGCGTGTGGAGGGCGAAATCGCCCACGTCTCGGTGCGCGATGATGGGCCGGGCATCCCGGCTGAGGATCAGGCGCATGTCTGGGAGCGTGGCTTCCGTGCCGCGGGCATCAATTCTTCCGGCGGGGGCGTGGGGCTGGGGCTAGGGCTCCACATCAGCCGCTCGATCGTCGAGCTTCACAGAGGCGCGGTTAGCATCGAGAGCGCGCCGGGGCAGGGATCGACGTTCTGGTTCACGCTGCCGCTGTCTCAAAGCAGTTAGCACACCGGCCCTTCTCAGGCGGCCGGCGCCGACGTGTCGCAATGCGGTACAATTGCCATCAAACAGGGCGGCAGGGAAGTCATACCCCGTCCGCCCTCGTACGTCGTCTGTCGTCGCGGCCGCGTGTACGCGAATCCGCGGGGGCGTGCGAATCGCGCCCCTACGTCCCGTCCGCGTGCGCCCGCAAAGAAGGGTGGCATCGGCATGGCGAAGGCGAAGGTCATTGCGCCGTCTCTGTGGGCCGGATGGAAGCCGTTTGGCGCCGGCGAGGTGAAGCCCCATCACTTCACCGAGATCGCGAAGACCGCCTGGGAGAACAAGCGCCATCCGCTCTACGCCTGGCGCATCCTCAACGAGGGCTGCTGCGACGGCTGCGCGCTGGGCACCACCGGCATGCACGACTGGACGATGGACTCGATCCACCTCTGTACCATTCGCCTCAATCTGCTGCGACTCAACACCATGCCCGCGCTCGACGACACACGGCTGACGGGCGACGTCGCCGGCCTCAAGCGCCTCTCCAGCGCTGAGCTGCGCGAGCTGGGCCGCCTGCCCTACCCGATGATCCGCCGCCGCGGCGAGGCCAACTTCCGCCGCGTCTCGTGGGACGAGGCGCTCGACACCGTCGCCGAGCGCATCCGCGCCGCCGACCCGGAGCGTGTGGCCTTCTACCTCACCTCGCGCGGGCTGACCAATGAGACGTACTACGTCGCGCAGAAGGCGGCGCGGCTGATCGGCACCAACCACATAGACAACGCCGCGCGCGTCTGCCACTCGCCCAGCTCCGTCGGCCTGAAGCAGACGGTGGGCGTCGGCGCCTCGTCGGTCTCGTACAAGGACTGGATCGGCACCGACCTGATCGTCTTCGTCGGCAGCGACGTGGCGAACAATCAGCCGGTCGCCACCAAGTATCTCTACCTCGCCAAGAAGCAGGGGACGAAGGTCGCGGTGGTCAATCCGTACCGCGAGCCGGGGTTGGTGAAGTACTGGGTGCCGTCGTCGCCGGAGAGCGCGCTGATGGGCACCAAGCTGATGGACGAGTTCTATCAGGTCAGCACCGGAGGCGACATCGCCTTCTTCAACGGCGTGCTGAAGTATCTCATCGAGCAGGACTGGGTGGACCACAAGTTTATTGACGCCCACACAACCGGCTGGGACGACGTGGTGGCGTCCCTCGCGCAGCAGGACTGGGAGACGCTGGAGCGTTACAGCGGCACGACTCGCGCCGACATGCAGCGCTTCGCCGAGATGGTGCATGCCGCCAAGACCGGCATCCTGGTGTGGAGCATGGGCATCACGCAGCACGAGTTCGGCGTCGGCAACGTCAAATCGATCGTCAACATCGCGCTCTCGCAGGGCTGGCTGGGCAAAGAGCACTGCGGCGTGGTGCCGGTGCGCGGCCACAGCGGCGTGCAGGGCGGCGCGGAGGTTGGCGCGGTGCCCGAGGCGTTCCCCGGCGGCGCACCGGTCAACGAGGAGAACGCCGGCAAGTTCGCCCTCCAGTGGGGCTTCCCGGTGCCGGACTGGAAGGGCATGCGGGCGGTCGAGATGATCGACACTGCCTACGACGGCGGACTGGACGTGCTCTACGCCAGCGGCGGCAACTTCCTCGAAGTGCTGCCCGACCCCGATTACGTCAAGGAGGCGCTCGATAAGCTGCCCCTGCGCGTGCATCAGGATATCTACCTGACCAGCCAGATGCTGCTGGACCCGGCGGATACGGTCGTGCTGCTGCCGGCCCAGACACGCTACGAGAATCCCGGCGGTGGCACCGAGACGAGCACCGAGCGGCGCATCATCTTCTCGCCGGAGATTGCGGGTCCGCGCATCGGCGAGGCGCGCTGCGAGTGGGAGATCTTCCAGGAGCTGGCAGCGCGGGTGCGGCCGAAGTACCGCGAGCGCATGATCTTTGCCGACGCGCAGGCGATCCGCGACGAGATCGCGCGGGTACACCCAGGCTACGCGGGCATCGAGCGGCTGCGCAAAGCGGGCGATGCGGTGCAGTACGGCGGGCCTGTGCTCTATCGCAACGGCCAGTTCAAGACGCCCGACGGCAAGGGGCACTTCTCGGCGCTGACTCCGCCGGAGCTGACGCTGCCCGAAGGCGCGTTCGCGCTCTCGACACGCCGCGGCAAGCAGTTCAACAGCATGATCTACAAGCAGAAGGACCCCAACACCGGCGCCGGCCGCGATGCGCTCTTCATGCACCCCGACGACGCGGCGGCGCTGGGGCTGCGCGAGGGCGAGCGTGTGACGGTGGCGAGCGACAACGGCCAGCAGATGGCGTGCGCGGTCCACTTCGCGGCAATCAAGCCGCGCAACGTGCAGGCCTACTGGCCGGAGTGCAACGTGCTGATCCGCCGCCGGGTCTGCGACGTGCAGGCCGGCGTGCCCGACTACAACGCCATCGTCACCATCACCCCCGCGCGCGAGGCGCAGCCGGCCGGGGTGGCGGCCAGCGGCGGGACGAGCGCCGGCAATGAGACGAACCCGAACAGCGGCGGGTATCTGTAGCGAGCAGGAGTGACGGAGAACGCGGAGGTCGCGGAGTTTCGCGGAGCACGCGGAGAGGGAGAGGACAATCGCAGAGGACGCAGAGGACGCAGAGGGTGCGGGAGAGCGGCGGAAGGCGAACGTGGGCCCGGGGTGGGCAGGCGGACTGAAGTCCCGCGGGTAATCCCAGAGGGGCACTCGCGAGTCTGCTAGCGGCCTGCCACGCATGCAGTGTCGACGAGCGCCGCCACCACTTGTCGGGATTAGCCACGGCGCTTCAGGCCGTGTCGCCCGGTGCACGATCTGCGGCCCCCTCGTCGCGCCCCCGCACCACGGCTCCCCCTCGCCCTGCGGGGCAAGGGGGTCAGGGGGTGAGGACACTTACACCGTCGCCCGGCGCACCGAGCTGGTGGCCCACCACAGCGCCAGCACGGCCAGCGCGCCGATGATGATGAACGCCTGCGGGATCGCCACGTCGGTCGGATGGCCGGCGACGAGCGCGCGCCCGGCATCCACCGCGTAGGCGAAGGGGTTGGCCTTGGCGATGTTCTGCAACACGGTGGGCGCCAGCGTCAGCGGCAGCATGATGCCCGAGAGCAGCAGCAGCGGCACCGTGAAGAGGTTGATCGTCGCCGCCAGCGCGCCCTCGTCGCGCACCTGCAGCGCGATGGTGTAGGAGAGCGAGGCCATCATCAGGCCGGCGACCACAATCAGCACCAAAAGCAGCGCCAGCCCACCGGCATCCGGCCGGAAGCCCAGCAGCAATCCGAGGCCGATCAGCAGCGCCGTCTGCACCAGCAGAATCACCAGGTCCACGCTGATCAGGCCGAGCAGCATCGCCAGTCGGTTGATCGGCGTCACCCGCAGGCGCTCAATGACCCCCGCCCGCAGCCGCGCGATCAGGTTGAAGCCCGCGAAGCCGGTGCCGAAGATCGCCATCATCAGCATCAGGCCGGGGGTGAAGATGTTGTAGGCGCCGCCGCTGGGGAAGCCCGGCACGCCGACCAGGTTCTTGAGCAGCGGAGCGAAGAGCAGCATGTAGCAGATCGGCTGGAACAGCCCGATGAACAGCCACACAGGATTGCGCAGCGTGATGCGCATCTGCGAGCCAAAGAGCAGCCAGCTATCGCGAATCAGACGGGGCATGGTATGCGGGTCCTTTCTGAAAGTTGGGTGTGTTGACGGACCTCGCCCCCAGCCTCCTCGCCAATCTCCAGCCCGCGCAGGCGGGCATGGTCGCCGCAGGCGCTTAGGCGCGGATTCATCCGCCAGCCCCAACGGCGAGGCATAGGGTGGTGCTACGGGAGGTCCATGCTTTCGTAGTACGCCTTACGCCGCGCCGGCGGACTCGCGCAGCGAGCGGCCCGTCAGGCGCAGGAACACGTCGTCGAGTGTCGGGCGCGCCAGTGTCACCGTGCGGATCGCCAGGCCGTCGCGGTCGAGTAGCCGCAGAATCGTGGGCAGTTGCTCCTCGCCGCGCTCGACGTAGAGCTGCATGCCGGCGTCGGTGGGATGCAGCTCGCGCACGTAGGGCTGCTCGCGCAGGGTCTTGGCGACTGTGGCGAAGGCGGGACTCTGCGTGTCGAGGCCCAGCGTCACAATGTCGCCGGCGATCTGGTGCTTGAGCGCGTCGGGCGTGTCGGTGGCGACGATCGCGCCGTTGTCAATGATCGCGAGCCGGTCGCAGAGGCCGTCGGCCTCGTCCATGTAGTGCGTGGTGAGGAAGATCGTCATGCCGTTCGCGTTGAGGCGACGCACCTCGTCCCAGATGCGGGCGCGGCTCTGCGGATCGAGGCCGGTGGTCGGCTCGTCGAGGAAGAGCACGCGCGGCCGGTGCATGATGCCCAGGCCCACGTCGAGGCGCCGCTGCTGGCCGCCGGAAAGCGTCTTCACGCGGCGGTCGGCGAAGGTCTGCATGTCGAGCGCGGCGACCAGCTCCGCCGCGCGCTTGCGTGCCTCGCCCGCCGACATGCCGTAGACGCGCCCCTGCAGAATCAGGTTCTCGCGTGGCGTCTCCAGCGGCTCGGCGCCGCCCTGCTGGCTCACGTAGCCGATCTGCCGCCGCACCTGGGGCGCCTGGCGCAGCAGATCGAAGCCGCAGACGGTCGCCTTGCCCCCGCTGGGCGGCAGCAACGTGGTCAGCATGCGCATCGTGGTCGTCTTGCCGGCGCCGTTCGGCCCCAGAAAGCCGAAGATCTCGCCGGCCTCCACGCGCAGGTCCACGCCGCGCACCGCCTCGACACTCTTGCCGCGCGAGCCGAAGGTCTTCGCCAGGCCGTGCGTCTCGATCAGCGCCGCGCGGGTCCGCCCATCGCCGCCGCTGCCGCCGTTGCGCATCGCGCGCAGCGTTTGTACTGTCTCCATTGCACTCTCCTGTGGTCCCGTAGTGGTCCAGTTGTGGCACGCGGGCAGATTCTCGGTGCCACGGTTGTTGGTGGTAATGATGCCCGCACACTGGAATGTGGCGCGTCCATCGTCTGGTGGATTGCGGGGTGGATTCGCACCAGACTGCCGCCTCGGCTTTGAAAAGCCGGAGCACGGGCGGCGGGGGACTGAAGTCCTGTATGCACCTGTCGCCCGTTCCTCAGACTTCAGTCGCTCGCCGTGCGCAGACAGTTCACCACCGCGATCCCATCTCAATCCAGCAGGCCCAGCTCGCGGGCGCAGGTGATCGCCCGCACGCGGCCGCCGGCCTGCAGCTTGGTGTAGATGTGGTGGATGTGCGTCTTGATGGTGCTCACCGCGACGACGAGCTGGTCCGCGATCTCCTGGCTGGAGCGGCCCTCGGCCAGCAGCGCCAGCACCTCGCGCTCGCGCGCGCTCAGCGGCTCGACCGGCGCCGGCGCCGTCCCCTCCGCCTGAGGCACCGCTTCACCCTCGAACGCCGCCAGCAGCTTCTCGATGTAGGCGCGTAGGGGCGCATGGCGTGCGCCCTCACCGCCGGCATACCACTCGCGCAGGCGCAGCAACAGGACGTGCAGCGGTGCGCCCTCGTCCACAAACAGCCGCACGTAGCCTTCGGGCGCCGCCAGCTCCAGCGCGGTCGCCAGGGCATCGAGCGCGTCGTCGTGGCAGCCAGCAGCCTCGTAGGCCAACGCCGCGACGATGCGCAGCTCGATCTCGCTGCCGGCGCGCTCTTCGCGAATCGCCTGGGGCAGCAGCCGCTCGACAATCTCCGCCGCCGCCTGCCCGTCACCCTTGCGCAGCAGCAGACGGGCGAAAGTCAGGTGCTCGCACTCCTGCACCTGGATCGGGCCGCGCGGCTCGAAGGTGCCGTCCAGCAGACCGCGCTCCGCCGCCCAGCGCTCGGCCACCGTAATGTGTCCCTGGCGCAACGCCAGCAGCGCCCGCAGCGCACCGAGCAGCGGCACCAGCCAGGGGAACTGCGCGCCAGAGTGCATCAGCCGCTCGGCGCGGCGCAGCATGTCAAGCGCCGTCTCCGGCTCGCCGCGCGCCTGCCAGACCGCGGCCAGCGCTACCAAGCCTGCCGTCTGGTCGTAGAGGCTGGTGGACCGCTCGCCTAACGTGACACCGCTCTCCAGCGCGGCCTGGGCGGCGTCGAGGTCGTTCCACTCGTAGAGCACCTGGCCCAGCCCGACGTGACCGCTGCCGAATGCCGCGCCCTCCCCGGCAGAGCGCTCCTCGGCACGGACGATCATGCGGCGGCAGACCTCCGCCGCAGCACGCAGGCGGCCCATCTGCACCAGAACCAGCGCGCGCAGGCCCAGCGCCACCGCCACCAGCGGCAGCTCCCCCGCGGCCTCTAGCGCCACCGCCGCCTGATCGTATGCCGTCTCAGCCGCGCGCATCTGTCCATTAATGCGGTAGGCATGCGCCAGCGTGAGCAATGCCCCACCGCGCCGATAGGGATCGTCGTCAGCACCGGGCAAGGCGAGTGTCGCCCGTGCGTAGGCCAGCGTCGCCGCGCCGTCGCCACGCATCGCGGCCAGCGCCGCCCGCCCGCCGCGCACCATGATCGCCAGCGCCTCCCAATCCACCGCTGGCTCGCCGCGCCGCTCGTGGCCGCCGTCCGCAGCATGCGCCGCGATCAGCCGCTCGGCCTCCTCCAGGCTGCGCTCGGTGGCCTCCAGCTCGCCGCGATAGAGCAGCGCTTCGGCGCGATACACCACCAGCGCCGGGCGCGCGAACATCACATCCCGCGGCAGGCGCTCCAGCAGGCGCAGCAGCGCGGGATGCTCGCCGCGCTGGATCATGCCGCGCGCCGAACGTTCGAGCAGCAGCGCCGCCGCCTCCACGTCGCCCGCGGCGAGCAGGTGCTCGGCGGCCTCCGCGATCCAGCCGTTCTCGGCCAGCCAGTCCGCGGTGCGATGGTGCAGCGCTGGCGCGCGATCCGGCATCTCGGCGCGCAGACGATGGCGCAGCAGCTCGGCGAAGAGCGCGTCGTAGCGATACCAGCGCCGCTCGTCGTCCAGCGGAATGACGAAGAGGCTCGCGCGCTCCAGCCGCTCGATGGTCGCCTGGGCGTCCGCGCGGCTGGTGACGGCATCGCACAGGGGAGCGCAGAAGCGGTCCAGCAGGGCTGTTTCGAGCAGGAACGCCTGGACCTCGGCGGGCTGCGCCGCGAGCACCTCGTCGCCCAGATACGCCAGCACGTCGCGATGGCTGCCGTCGAACGCGGCGATGAAACGCGCCGGGTCGGGATGCCCGCGCAGCGAGACTGCCGCCAGCCGCAGGGCAGCAGGCCAGCCGCCGCTGCGCTCGGCCAGCGCCGCCACGTCCTCAGGCGCCAGCGCCAATCCCAGCGTGGCGGCGAATTCCGCCACCTCGGTGGGTGCGAAGCGCAGGTCGGGAGCGCGCAGCTCGACGGTCTGGTCGCGCACGCGCAGGCGCGCGAGCGGCAGCGGCGGCTCGCTCCGCCCGGCGAGATAGAGGTGGAGCTGAGCCGGCGGATGCTCCAGCAGCAGCGCGACGGCCTCGTGGATCGCGGGTGCGGTGATGCGGTGGTAGTCGTCGAGCACCAGCGCGAGGTGACGCTCCGCGGGCAGCGCGGCGATGTCGTTGAGCAGCGCGCGCAGCACGGCCTCGATGGGCGCGGGACCTGGACGTGGCCCGCGCAGCATGCTCAGCGCGGTCGCGGCGATGCCAGGCATGGCACGCTCCAGCGCGGCCAGCACGTAGAGCCAGAACTGCACGGGGTCGTCGTCACTGGCGTCGAGCGCAACCCAGGCGACCGGCACCGGGCGTCCACCGGACGCCCCTACGTTGCGTGCCCACTGTGCGAGGGCGGTGGTCTTGCCAAAACCGGCAGGCGCGGAGACGAGCGTGAGGGCGCGCTCCAGCCCATCCGCGAGGCGCGCCATCACCAACGGTCGCTCGACGAGCGATGAGGCGGTGCGCGGGACGTGGAGCTTGGTGGCGAGCAGGGCCGACGATGCCAAATCTGGGGATCGCGGTGAGGTCGCGCGCGAGGCCGTTGACGTTGACGTTGACGCGGACGCAGAGGCATGCTGGCGGGCGCTAGCCTGGGAATGGCCCCTGTGGCTGGCAGCATCGCGCGCTGGCGCGTTCGCCTCTGTCCGCGCGGCGGCATCCAGCGTGGCGGCCGTGGCTTCGAGCCGGGCCACTGTGAGGACGTCGGTGCGGCCCAGGTAACGCTTGAGCATGCGCGGTCCCGCCCGGCGATAGGCGTACCAGTAGGTGCCTCCGCGCGCGGCCGCCTCCTGGCGCACCGTGCAGACGTGCCCCGCACGGCTGGTGAAAGCGAACGAGGCGAGGCTGGCGACGCCGCCAAGGCTGCCGGCGCGACCCGGTGCGGTCGCCCCTGTGGGCGCCAATCGGGCACACCCACTCCCAACACCGCACAGCTCGTACGCCTGCGTGTCATCGCGCCAGGTCAGGGAGTGGTCCGCGCGTTTGGGCATCGTCGGCTCCAGGACGCACGCTGAGACAAGCCCGGTGCTACCGAACATCATCCGGCGCGCGATAAATATCCGTACCAGTCGGTATGTTGTTCTGGAGCAGAGTATACCCGTTGGGTAGCACGATGCGCAAGGGGGAAGATCAGCCCTCGAAGAGCCGCTCGCCACGGTGCAGACGCAGCGCGATGGAGTACGTCTGGCCCTGCGCGCGGGCGGTGGGCGCGTGCGCGGCGAGGTAGCGCGCGGCGGCGACCAGTGCGTTGGCCGCGGCCGGCGTGCCCCGCAGCAGCCGGTACTGCGCGAACGCCGCCTCGACGGTTTGGATGGTGTGGAAGTCGCGGTCCTCGCGCAAGAGCGCCGTGCCCAGCGCCGCCATCAGCCGCGCGTCGTCGCCGCCGGCCGCCAGGTAGCGCGCCACCAGCTCGCCGGCCTCGTTCACCTGCTGCTGGCGGTCCAGCAGCGGCAGCAGCTCGCGCAGAATGCTCCGTGGATCGCCTGGCTTGGGCGCGATCGGCGGCAGCGGCGCCGCCGGCACGTTGAGGAAGCGGTCGAGGTAGACGCTCATTGCCGCGTCGAAGACCCCGCGCAGCAGGTCCGGCGCCAGACCGTTCGCACCGTCCCCATCGTCCACGTGTGTAGGGGCGTACGGCGTACGCCCTCTGGCGCCGCCGTCCACCTGCGCCAGCCGCCGCAGCCCCGCATGCACGGCGTTGGCGAAGCTGAACGTGTGCAGCGTGGTGTCCCAATCGCCGAACTCGTTGCTGGTGTGGAAGCGCGCGATGCGTAGCGCGGCGGCGTAGGCAACGGCTCCCGCGAGCTGCTCCGGCGTCGCGCCCTCGCCCAGCGCCCCCAGCAGCGCCTCGATGTTGGCGCGCGGGTCGTCCTCCAGCAGACGCCAGGCCAGCGACGTGCGGCTCTCCCAGGTTCCCCGGTGCGGCGCCCCCTCGGCAAGCGCGGCCGGCAGCTCGGCGATCGCGCTCTCCACCAGCGCCACAAGGTCGATCGGGTAGCGCCAGGCGTTGCTCTCCTCCTGCCGGTTGCCCTGCGCGATGCCGCGCACCAGGCTGCTGAGCGCCAGCGCTGTGCGCTCCGGCTCCCAGCCGGCGAAGTCGAGCGCTTCGAGCGCCTTGTTGATGAAGTCCGCGACGTGGCCGATGCTGAGATAGCGATAATCGGTGGCGGCGGCAAAGAGCAGATCGGCTAGCTCGGCGGGTGTGGCACCCGCGGCAATGGCGGTCAGCAGCGCGCGCTCGGCGGCCTCTTCGTCGCGCACGGCGCAGAACTGCCGAAACCAGCGCTTGAGCGTGGGCACGTCGGGCGCGGCGCCGGGCAGCGGCGTGAGCATGAAGCGCGGCGCGTGCCCAGCGGTATCGCGCGAGACGGCATCCAGCCCGGCGAAGAGCGCGCGCGGGCGGTCCTCGGCATCCAGCGCCGGCAGCAAATTGGCGAAGCAGGTGAGCATGGTGAGGCCCTGCGCCCAGCCCTCCATGCGTGCCCGCACGCCGAACTCCAGCCCCGCGCGCAGCGGCTCGCGCGCGTCACCGCCATCGGCCAGCAGTGCGATGCTGCTCTTGGCGATCACCAGCCGGATGTCCTGCTCCAGTCCCTCGCGTAGCCGCCGAGCATGGTAGGCGCGCGCGTCGCCGTGCGGCGCGGTATCCACCCAGACCTCATCGCCGCGCAGCTCGACGGAGAAGACCTCCACGTCGCCGGCGAACTGGTCGAAGGTGCCGCCGGTCGCCAGGTCGAAGCGCGCGGCGTGCCAGTGGCAGGTCAGGATGCCGTCGCGACAGCTGCCGCGGTCCAGCGGGAAGCCCATGTGCGGGCAGCGGTTGTCGAGCGCATAGACATGCCCGTCGGAGCGCCACAGCACGATGGTACGCCCGTCGAGCGCGACCGTCTTGCTGCCGGTGGCGTCCAGCTCGTCGAGGGTCGCTGCGCGGCGCCAGCGGTGGCCGCCGTCGCCATCAGACGCGGGACCCTGGGGACTGCGCTTGGCGCGCGAAGCGGTCGCCATGACGTGACCCTCCTTCTGGGCTAACGAGAACGCGAAGCGAGCGCGAAGCGAGCGCGAAGGACGCGAAGGGATGTGGTCGTAGAGCCTCGGATTTTACCGGTCTCTAGCCCGCACAGGCGGGCTTCGTCGCCAACGGCGCTTAGGCGCGGATTCATTCGCCGGCCCCTCCGCTCCGCGCGACGCCCCTCTCGCCCGCATTGTATGCGCTCGTGGCGCCGCGCGCGCCTGTCCGAAGGGACGGTATCGCGCGGAGAGGTAGGACTCTTGAACCACCGCGCGGCGCATGGTACAGTCGCTCGTATGGTGCCCTCCTGGACGGCGCCATCCTTGTCATCGTCGGAAGCGGAATCGAGGTCAACGGATGCAACGCGCTCCTCGTCTCGTGCTCGCGGGTGTCGCCGCAGCGGCGCTGGTCGCCGCGCTCGCGGTCGCCGCATTCCTCCGCGTCCCCACACACACGGTGCGCGCCGCGGCAGCCGGCGGGGCCGGCCAGTCGCTGTGCATCGCGCACCATCCCCAGCCCGACGTCTGGTACACGTCGAGCTGCACCGGCCACGACGAGCCGGAGCTTGATCCGGTCTCGAGCCTGCCCGGCTCAGCCAAAGACATCACCTGGAAGTTCGTGCTGCCCACCAACGGCGCGATCAATGTGGACGCCGTCGGCCCAACCTTCTGGATCGGCGGCACGGTGACGGATCCCAACAGCCTCTTCGGCCAGGCGTTCCTGGAGCTGCAATTCTATCCCAACAGTCTCGTCAAGAACTGCGCAACCGGCGGCGGCTTCAACGTCGTCTACGCGCCCAACACCTACACCGTCTGCTCACCCGTGTGGGAGGTCTCGAAGAAAGGCAACTCTGAGTCGGCGGCCTTCAACGTCATGCTGACCGACGGCGCGAGCGGCGGTCCGCTCGTGATGCACGCTGGCGACGTGATCACCGATCACCAGTATGTGACCGCGGCCGCCGACGGCATGCACATCACCGTCAGCGACCTCACCACCGGCCACGCCGGCACCATCATCCTCAACAGCCAGGTGGATGGCCCGCTGATGCCGGCCTACGACACACAGCAGATCGGCAACGACCTCCAGTGGGGGTTGGTCTACGACACACCCAACGCCTTCGTGTGGGAGATTGGCCACACCGGCAACTTCACCACCCCCGCCGGCCAGTTCTGCCTGCCCGGCAGCGCCACCAAGCCGCCGTGCTACTCGTACGACGCGCCGTCGTGGCTCCAGTTCAGCCCGATCCAAATCCTGAGCGTCACCTTCTCGGACGGCAGCGGCCCCACGTCGTGGGCGGCGGTGAGCGACTTCGGCGGCAAGGCGGAGGTCAACCAGTACTGCGGCGCGGCCAACTACGGGACGCCGTTCTGCTGGTATCCGTGGTTCACGCTGAACAAGACCGGCTCTACAAGCTTCTACACCTACGGCGCCGACTACCCTGGCACGAAGAACGACTTCGGCCAGGCGAATCAGTTCGCCCAAACGACGCAGTGCCCCAGCCCGTTCGGGCCGCATACGGACTACTGCGCGACGACGCTGAAGTAGCCGGTCCCATCTGCCTCGCCAGGGGCGTACGGTGTACGCCCCTACGAATGCATACGGTGGTGTAGGGACGCATGCCATGCGCCCGGAACGCGGCCTACGCGAAAGCGCGGGCCGCGTGTTGTCTCTATGTATGCCTATGGCTCGCCGGCAGGCGGCGACGGGTGGTGCGCCGGCCCCCAGTGCGGACCGCTCGGAGTCGCGGGCGCCTCAGCCTCGTTCACCGTCGTGGACCCGGCGAGCGGCGTGGCGCCTGGTGCAGGCTTCTCGGCCAGCGCCCAGCGCTGGCGCATGCTGGAGCCGAAGTAGCCTCCGGCCCAGCCCAAGGCGCCGCCGAAGACAATAGCGCCAATAGTCCCGAAGGACACGCCCTCGACCTCGTAGCCAAAGACCATTGCCGGCGTCATCACGTAGCCTGGGGGCTCGAACTGCTGGCGCAGCGCCTGCATGTGCGGCAGATAGGTGCTCATGAAGACCTGGGTGCAGATCAGGTCCACCGGCACGCTGATCAACGCGCTGATCGCGCCGGCCAGCAGCCCCGCCTTCAGCCCATCGCGTGCGCTGAAGCTGCGCCCCGCGGTGAGGCCGCCGGCGAGGGCGTAGCAGAAGCCCGCCACGAAGGCGCCAGCGGCTACGAGCAACTCCTGCCCCAGCGTGACCTTGCCCGCGCCCGCCGCGGCGAGCGCAATCCCCGCGACGACGCCGAACACGACTCCGTACCAGACGACCGGATGGCGCTCGCGAAGCGCCCGATCTCCAGGTTGCGCTGCGTCCATGGATGCTCTGCCTCCGATTCTGGTCTCACTACGAGCTAACCGGAAGCAAGAGTACACCCATTCGCGCGCCGCTGCAAGTACGCGGCACACACGCTGCCTAGTCCGCCCATCGCGGGCTTCGCGGCCGTGTAGGGGCGTCCGGTGGACGCCCGCCGGCCCTCCAGGCGCGGTTTCAACCGCCGGCTATATGGGTGCCGGCGTGGCGGAGTGCGTGCGGGAGCCTACTGCTGTGGTGGGTACTGTGGCGGCGGGGGCGGCGGCGGATAGGAGCCGGGATTTTGTGGATACTGCGGCTGCTCTGGCTGCTGCGCTGGCGGATAGCCCTGCGGCTGCTGGGGCTGCTGCGGATACTGGGGATAGCCTGGAGGCGGCGGATAACCTGGCATCTGCCCCATCCCCTGATACATTGAACCTTGATACGCAGCGGTCGGGCCGCGGTACTGGTTCTTGCCGATCAGGCCACCCAGCGCGCCCAGGCCGGCGCCCAGGCCGCCTAGGATGATGAGATCAATGATGATACCCACGATACCCAGTCCGGCAGGGCTAATCGTAGACGTCGCGCCAGCCGAGCTGGGGATCGTCAAGGGGTTGACGGCATCAACGATCAGGCCCACGACGCCACTGACAATGGCGCCGACGACGCCCGCGATCAGGCCGCCGATCGCCCCCTGGCCGACACGTCCAGTGTCGCGGGCGGGGAAGATACCGGATACGAAGAGCAGTACCAGGTAGAGCAGGCACGGCACGCACGTGAACGCCAGTAACCCGCCGCTCGCGTTGATGATCTCTTGCTGATTGCCGCTGCTCAGCACTGGCCCCAACGCTACGCGCAGGATCACGTTGGAAATGATGCCGATGACGCCGATGATCACGCCGAAGATGATGCCCCAGCGGATCGCGGCCCTACTGGACGACGCTTGCATGCTGTCTCCTCTCTCGCGTTCTTGCCTCCGCACGTGCTGGCGTGCGCTCCAAAGACCGACGCTGCTACCCTACGCTTCTGTTCCCGTCAAGGCAAGTCCGCATCATGCCGGTGGCGGCGGTGGCGGAGGAGCATCGGGCGCGGCCGGCGGTGGCGGTGACGGATAGCGCGAGGGCTGCGTCGGATGCTCAGGATTGGTCGCCTGTGGCGGATAGGCCGGATTGGTGTACGGCGGTGGCGGCGTGCCGTAGGGGGTTTGGTAGGGCAGCGGTGGTGGCATGCCGGGAGGCGCTTCGCCGCGCTGCCCCTTGCCGATCAGGCCGCCCAGCGCGCCCAGCCCCGCGCCGATGCCGCCCTCGACGCCGATGGCGACGATCTCGGCGATGATGATCACGACCAGCGCGATCTGCGCGATGTTGTGGATCTGCCCGGGCGTTAGAGCGCTGCCGCGAGCGCCACGGTGGGCGGCCTCGACGAAGTAGCTGAAGGGCACGCTCAGCACGGCGACGATGGTCACGATCGCGCTCACTACGCCGCCGATCAGACCGGCAATCAGGCCGGCAATCGCCCCTGTGCCCACCTTGCCGCTCTCGCGCGCCGCCAGGATACCCGAGATGAAGAGCAGCGCCAGGCCGATCAGCGAGAACAGGCAGCCAAACCCGCCGAAGAAGGGGCTGCCGGTCGCAAACGACCGCGCGCCGAGCATGGCAAAGCGCAGCAGCACATTGATCAGGCTGAGCGCGCCGATCACGATGCCGAAGATGATGCCCCACTTCATCGCCGGATGACCAGACGACGACTGTTGCATACCCATCCTCCCCGCTTGCTTGCCGTCGCGAGTCGCCCCGCGAGCGGCGATGTGGTAGGCGAGGTTCCGTTGCTTCCAGCCGCTGCATGTACGAGCGGGCTGTCGTGCATGTTGTGCGCCATCAGCTTGCGCGCCATCAGCTTGCGCGCCATCAGCTTGCGCGCTAGCGGATGCGCGCTACCTGTGCCGGCATCCCTCCACACCTATCCCTGAGCGGCCGCGCTCGCTATCGCTCGCCGGCTCTCCGCGCCGCGGCGGCCAGCCAGCGCGCCGAGCGCCAGCGCGGCACCGATGCCGACGAACGCCTGCACCAGCAGCGCCGCCGCCTGGATGGCGGTGAAGGCGGCGCTGGGTGAGGTTACGAGCACGCTGCTCTGCGTGCTCCCGCCGGCCAGCAGCAGCGTGGCGATCAGCCAGGCGATGGTGCCGTCGGCATGGAAGAGGAGGGCGACCAGCAATGTGGCGACGAGCCACACCGCGCTGCTGATAGCGGTGACGGTGGTTCCGGCGCTCGCCCCACCGCCTCCGTCCGGGTCGCCGCCGCGCAGCAGCGCCACGATGCGCCCGGCGTACCAGGCGAAGCCGAGCGTGGCGGCCAGCGCCAGCAGATTGGTGATGTAGGTGATGGCGAAGAGCTTGAGCAGCGGGCCGAGCAGCGGCTCGATGTTGACGCCGCCACCGTGCAGGTCGGTGACGAGCGAGCGCTGGTAGGTGAGCACACTGGACTGCGCGGCCTGCGCGCTGGAGCCAGCGACCAGCGCCTGGAGCAACGAGAACATGCCGGCGGCGAGGCCAAGCACGCGCACATAGCCCTGCCCCGCCTCGGCCGTTCCCCGCCTCTGTCGCTGCAACTGGTGCTGTTCTGGCTGCTCTGGCTGTTCTGGCTGCTCTGGCTGCTGCTCCTGCATCATGGCTCCTTCGACCATCGTCCGCGCCGCACATCTCCTGCCGCGACCATTCCCGAATCCGCGATCGAGGGCGGACATCGCCGACACAGCATACCAGACCGTGCGAGCGGAAGGGATACAGCGGCCCCGGCACTCATGAGCCGGAGCGTTGATGCCCGACAGCCAAGCGGATCGTGGATTGGATGACACGGCCTGAAGGGCCGTGGCTCATCTCGGCAAGCGGCGGCGGTGGCATGTGCAGGATTTGCGCCGTGGGACATCAGCCCATGGGGTCATCCCGTGAAGATGCCGCCCATCGGGATGAGCCGCAGGACTTCAGCCCGCCTGCTCGCCCTACGACTCGCTCGTCCTCCAGAGCGACTCCACGAATCAGCCAGGCTAATTCTCGCCCGCCGGGTCGTCGGCGCCGTCGAGTGGCATGGGCATGAAGGCATCGGCGATGCGCTCGCTGGGATCGCCGATGTCGCCGAAGCCGAAGCCATATTCCAGCCCGTTGTGCTGCGCCGTCGTGTCGAGTCCCTGGCCCACGATGCGCTCGTAGAGCCGCTGGAGCTGGTCGTCGGTGGTGAAGTACAGCGTCAGCGAGCCGCGCCCCTTGGTCGAGCGCTGCAAGCGCGCCTTCATCTCGATGGCGCGGGTGAATTCCTCTTCGAGCGCGCGTGTCTCGTAGCTCTGCTGGCGCACGCGGCCACCGCGACGGTCGGGCGTCAGCTTGAGCGCCGCCTCGTTGTAGCGGCGAGCCAGCTCCTCGGCCTGGCGCACGCTCATCATCTGGGCGATGATCTGCTTGGTGGCCAGGATGCGCTCGGCGTCGCCGTTGATCTGGAGCACAGCGCGGGCGTGGCCCTCGGTGAAGACCTTGGGCATAGTCACCAACGCCTCTTTGACCTCATCGGGAAGCTGCAAGAGGCGCAGCGTGTTGGTGATCGTCACGCGATTGCGGCCTACGGCTGCCGCGATCTGCTCGTGCGTCAGGTGGTGCTCGTCGGCCAGCATCTGGTAGCCGTGGGCCTCTTCGAGCGGACTGAGGTCAGTGCGCTGGAGGTTCTCGACCAGCGCCAGCTCCAGCATCATCAGCGGCGTAGCCTCGCGGATCACCGCCGGAACCTCGTCGAGGCCGGCGATCTCGGCGGCGCGCCAGCGGCGCTCGCCGGCGATGATGTAGTAGCGCGGCCCCGGTTCGTCGTCGGGAGCCAGCGCCAGCACGATCGGCTGCAAGAGGCCATGCTCGCGGATCGAGCCGGCCAGCTCCAGGAGCTGCGGGTCCTCGCTCATCGGCAGACGCGGCTGCCTGGGATTGGGCGCAATCGCGCTGATGGGCACCTCGAAGAGCGCCGAGTTGGCGATGCCGGTATCGAGGGTGGTGTCGTTGGAAACGACCGTCGCGCCGGGGATCAGGGCGTCGAGTCCGCGCCCCAGGCCAAACCGCTGCTTTGGCATATTAGCGAACCTCCACCGGGGCCTCTGCCCGCGCGATCACTTCCTCGGCGAGCGCCTTATAGGCCAGCGCACCGGGTGAGCGATTGTCGTGTTCCAGGATCGTGCGCCCGAAGCTGGGCGCCTCGGAGAGCCGCACATTGCGCGCGATGATGCTCTCGAATCGCTCCCTGGGGAAGTGCTCGCCGATCTCGCGCACCACCTCGCTGCCAAGCTTGGTGCGCGGATCGAACATCGTGAGCACGACGCCGAAGAGCGTAATCTTGGGGTTGAGGCGGTCGCGCACGAGGCGGGTGGTGTTGAGGAGCTGCTGCATGCCTTCGAGCGCGAAGTACTCGCATTGCAGCGGCAGGATCACGCCGTCGCTGGCGGTGAGCGCGTTGACGGTCAGCAGGCCGAGCGAAGGCGGGCAGTCAATGAGCATGAAATCGAACTGGTCGGCGATCGGCTCCAGCGCGCGGCGCAGGCGGAACTCGCGGTGGTCGAGATAGACCAGCTCGATCTCGGCGGCGTAGAGGTCCACCTTGGTGGGCAGCAGCGAGAGGTTGGGACGCAGCTCGCGCTTGAGCACGTCGGCCGTCGCCACGCCGTCGTTGACGAGCAGCTCGTACATCGAGAGGCCGAGTTTATGGGCATCCACGCCGAGGTGCGTGGTAGCGTTGGATTGCGGGTCGAGGTCAATCACCAGCGTGCGGCGGCCGGCGTCGGCGAGGCACGCGGCGAGGTTGACGGTGGTGGTGGTCTTACCAACGCCACCTTTCTGGTTGGCAATAGCGTATACCTTCGCGCCTGGCACTGGCACACGCCCCCTTTCGACAGCGACGAACGGACGTACAGGACGGCACCGCGGCGCACGCAGCACGAGACGCTACGACGCCCAGCAGGACACGCGCCGCCGGCTCTCAGCGCGAGCGCGCGGCACGGCATGCAGCATGCGTCGGAACGCCCGGCGGGCGCCCATCGCGGCGGTTCGCATCGCTTGCGCGGGGAGTCGCGGTGTGGGGAAGTCTCCTCAGCAGGCAGGCCCCGGCATCCTGGAAAATGCCCGTCAGCCGCGGTGCGAGCATTGTATAGTATTTGGCTGGCAGGCACAAGATAGGGTGGGACCAGCGAATATCGGGCTACTCGGTAGCCAAAGCGGTATGATCGTTCCGTCGAGTAGCGGATAGCCAGTCCTCACAGCTCCACTTCGAGCGTCGTGGTGGTGACGCGGCCGAGCAGGTCAACGGCGCGCACAGCGATGGTATGCCGGCCGGGGCGCGTGTAGGTGTGCGTGAGGGTCGCCGGAGGCGCCGCGCCGCCACGCGGTCGGCCCGACCACGCGCCAATGCGGAAGATCTCGCCGCTGTGCTCCCAATCCACCAGCCAGTAGGCGATCCACGCGCAGCCAGAGCGCGCATCCGGCGTGACGACGCCCGCCAGCAGGTCGTGTAGGGGAAGCGTTAGGCCCTCCACGGTGAGGGTGACGGAGCACGCGGAGGCCGCGGAGGCTCGCGGAGGGCGCGGAGAAGGAGCGGCAGACAGATTCACCACAGAGGAAACGGAGGGAACGGAGGAGAGAGCAGAGGGAGAGAAGGGAACCGCAGAGGGCGAGGCGGGCCTCGCCGCTACACCATCCATCGGCTCCCCCTCACCTCGCAGGGCAGAGGCGAGGTCGGAGGGTGAGGATTCCTCCTTCGCGTCCTTCGCGCCCGCTTCGCGTCCTTCGCGTTCTCCGCCCCCCTCTGCCGCCCTCTCGCCCCACAGGGCAGAGGCGGGGCTGGGGGGTGAGGACCCTCCTTGTGCCGAAACGTGCAGTGTCCCTGCGTTGCCACCTGCCGCGCGGGACGCATCGCCATCGCGGGCGGCGACGTGCTGCACGGCGAAGGGGCGCGCGGCGGGCAGCGCCAGCAGGCGGGCGCGCGTAGCGGCCAGGGCGAACGGGCCGGAGTCGGCTGCGATCCAGCGGCGGCCGGTGATGGCGGCGGCTGCGGGGGTGGTGCCGCTGCCGCAGCAGCAGTCGAGCACCAGGTCGCCGGGGTCGGTGGCGATCTCGATCAGCAACTCGATCAGGCCGAGGGGCTTCTGGGTGGGGTAGCCCAGCCGCTCGCGCGAGACGTTGAGCACCGGGCGCAGATTGCGGCGCACGAGCTGGCCGTCGCGCACCAGCGTCAGCTCGCCGTCGAGCACGTCGCGCAGCAGGGTATCCACGTAGTGGCGGCCGGCGGCGTCGCGATGCGAGCCGATGAACGGCTTGCGCAGGTACTGCCGCTCGGTCTGTGGGCGGATCGTGAAGCGCGGCGAGCGGGCGTAGAGCAGCAGCGTGTCGTGCTTGCGCGCCAGGCCCCCGCGCCGCGAGGCGCCGCCGCTGCGGTAGGCCCAGGCGATGGCGTTGCGGAAGTTGCCGGCGCCGAAGACCTCATCCAGGATCAGTCGCAGTGGGGCGTCGGCGCGCCAGTCGCAGTGGACGACCAGGGCGCCGCCCTCGGCCAACAGCTCGCGCAGCAGGGTCGCCGTCTCAAAGAACCAGTGCAGGTAGCCGTCGAGGCCGGGACCTTGCCTCCACGTATCGCGGTAGGCCACGCGCTCGATGCTCACCGGCGGCGTGACGCCTAGGTCGGCGCGCGGCAGCGGAATCGCGATCGTCTGGTCGGCGCCGGTGGCGAAGGGCGGGTCTATGTAGACAAGGTTGACACAGCCGGCGAAGGCAGGCAGCAGAGCCGGCAGCACATCGCGCGTGTCGCCGTGGATCAGCCGGTTGCGCCAGCCATCCTCTCGGCGCGCCGACGGCGCCGCCTCATCCTCCGCGGGACGATCGGCGATCTCGTCGTCGCGGAGCGTGCATGGCGCGCGATCGGGGAGCGCGCGCTGGCCGTCGCGGTACTTGCCCTCCCAAAGCAGCTCGGTCACATATGACTCCTTGTCCCGCGAACAGCGTGAAGGGTCTCACCCGCAGTATAGCCGGCGAGTGCTGCTGTACATCGTGAGTTTCCATTGCGGATGGTGGATGGTATAGCATACTATGTGCTGGCGCGAAGTTGTAGCATCTCATCAGTTGCAAGGGTCAGGGCCACCATCTCCTGGCCGTCCGCTCGCGCTTGAGGATAGGGTTGCCAGCCACGGGACACCTGCCGTGCCAGGCCGCATCGCATGACAGGATAGGAGCCTCATCCGTGGGCAGCACGCATCATACGAGGACGACGATCGCCGGCACGAGCATGCGCGCGCGCGCGACGAGGCGCCGGCGGCTGGAGGCGCTCGTCCAGGGGCAGACCCAGGTCCTGGAAATGATCACCCGGCGCCTGCCGCTGCCGGAGATCCTCGAGGCCATCGCACGGTGGGTCGAGGCGCAGTCGCGCGACGGCGTGCTGGTGTCGCTGCTGCTGCTGGATGCCGAGCGGCAACACCTGCTGCACGGCGCGGCGCCAAGCCTGCCCGCAAGCTACAATAACGCCATCCACGGCCTGGCGATTGGCCCCTCGGCGGCGGCGTGCGGCACGGCGGCCTACCGGCGCGAGCGGGTGATCGCGGAAGACATTGCCACCGATCCGCTGTGGGAGAGTTATCGTCACTTGGCCCTGCGGCATGGCTTGCGCGCGTGCTGGTCCACGCCCCTGATCGGCCGTGACGGCGACGTGTTGGGCACGTTTGCGATGTATTACCGGCAGCCGCGGCGGCCCACCGCCGACGACCTCAAGCTCATCGACCTGGTCTCACGCACGACGATCCTCGCCATCGAGCAAAAGCAGGCGGAGGAGGAGCGCGAGCGGCTGCTGGCGCGCGAGCAACAGGCGCTGCGCCAGGCGGAGGCGGAGCGGCAACGCCTGCATGGGCTGTTCATGGAGGCGCCGGCGCTGATTGCCGTCTTCCGCGGGCCGGAGCACGTCTTCGAGCTGGCCAATCCGCTCTACATGCGATCCATCGGCCAGGGACGTGAGGTGCTGGGCAAGCCGATCCGCGCGGCGCTGTCCGAGCTGGAAGGGCAAGGCAACTTCGAGCTGCTCGATGAGGTCTACACGCGTGGCGAGAGCTGTGAAGGACATGAGGTGCTGGTCAGGCTCGACCGCCGCGGCGACGGTGCGCTGGAGGACCGCTTCTTCGATTTCACCTACCAGCCGAGTAGGAACGGCGCGGGCGAGGTGGACGGCGTGCTGGTGCATGCGGCGGACGTGACGGAGTTGGTGCGGGCGCGGCGGCGCGCCGAGGAGAGCGAGGAGCAGAAGGAAGATTTCATCAGCATCGCCGGCCACGAGCTGAAGACCCCGCTGACGAGCCTGAAGGCCCAGGCGCAATTGCTCGCCAAGCGGCTCCGCAGGGAGGGGAATGCGGGCGCGGTTGGGGTGCTGGGGAAGATGGACCTCCAGTTGAACAACATGACACGCCTGATCGGTGATCTGCTCGACGATGCCAAGCTCAAGGGTGGCAAGCTCAAGCTTCAGCCGTCCAGCTTCGACTACACGGTGTTGGTGAGGGAGTGCATCGAGGTGGTGCAGCGCACGGCGGCGCAGCATACCCTCGACTGCGACCTGGCGCCGGACGTCACCCTCACGGCGGACCGCGAGCGCATCGGCGAAGTGGTGACCAACTTGCTCACCAACGCCGTGAAATATTCGCCGGACGCCGATCGCGTCGTCGTCCGGGTCGCGCGCGAGGATGGCGAGGTGGTCACCAGTGTTCGCGATTTCGGCATCGGCATCCCCGCCGAGCAGCGCGAGCACGTCTTTGACCGCTTCTTCCGCGCCACGGCGCAGGGCGAGCAGAGCTACCCAGGCCTTGGCCTGGGACTCTACATCGCGGCGGTGATCGTGCGGCGCCACGGTGGGCGCATCTGGGTAGAGAGCGAGGAGGGTCGCGGCTCGACCTTCGCCTTCGCGCTGCCGGCCGGCGGTTGAAACCGCGCCTGGAGGATGTGCCTCCGCACGCGTCCGCCCGCGCGGACTGAGATTCAGAGGCGACGCGCAAGCGCCCCCCGATCTCGCGCGTTGATCGCGTTGATTATCCACGCGCCGGCTTCAGTGGGCCAGGAGACGAGCGGATAGCAACCTGCCGCGCATGAGCATGTCACATGGCCGCCGAATCCGCCGCATCCGGCGCGACGTCACACACCTCGCAGGGCAGCGTGGCGGTCAGCTCGGCACCGCCGCTGGAGCGGTTCGCCGCCGTAAGGTCGCCGCCGTGCGCCCGCAGGATGCGCCGCGCGATGGCGAGTCCCAGCCCCGCGCCGCCCGTGCCGCGGTTGCGCGAGGCATCGCCGCGATAGAGGGGATCGAAGATGTGCGGCAGGTCCGCCGGGGCGATGCCGGGTCCGCTGTCGCCGACCGAGAAGCGCCAGCCAGCCGGCGCGCGCTGCCACTGGACCGTCACGCAGCCGCCGGGGGGCGAGTGGCGCAGCGCGTTGTCGAGCAGGTTCTCCACTGCGCGCGTCAGCAAGTGCGCGTCGCCCTCCAGCGCGCAGTCGCGGGGACCCGACGCCACGAGGCGCAGCCGGCGCTCCTCGGCCAGCGGGCGCGCGCCCTCCACCGCCGCCGCGAGCAGTATGCCCAGCTCCAATGGCTCGCGGCGCGGCACTTCTTCAAGGTAATCGAGCCGGGTGTAGGTGAAGAGGTCGGCCACCAGCCGCTCCAGCGCGTCGGCCTGCTGGCGGCAGACGGCGAGGTAGTGCGCGGCGCGCTCCGGCGTGTTGGCCAAGCCGCGGTCCAGCCCTTCGAGGTAGCCGCGCAGCGAGAAGAGCGGCGTGCGCAGATCATGGGCGACGGCGCCGATCACCATGCGGCGCTGCTGCTCCAGCTCGGCCTGGCGCTCCAGCGATTCGCGCAGCGCCGTGCCCATCGCGCCGAAGGCGTCGGCTACGTCGGCCACCTCGCGCAGCGGCGGGTCCGGCAGGCGGATGGCGAGGTCGCCGCCAGCGATCTGGCGCGCGGCGGAGCGCATCGCCGACAGCGGCCGCAGCACGGTGCGCCCGGCCAGCCACGCGATGCTCGCCATCGTCAGCGCGAAGACCACCAGCGGCACAACGATCTCGAACAGCGTGTGCTGCGGGTCGCTCATGGTGAAGGCGTTGGGGGTGTTGGCGCTCTGTGTCATGCCGTAGCCCAGGTTGAAGAGCAGATCAGCCAGCGCGGGGACCGCCAGCGACGCCAGCCACGCCAGCGCCAGCCAGACACGCAGCGTGATCTTGCGCACGTCGGCGGCGCGCAGCACCAGCGCCAGCAGCCCCGTCAGCACGCAGAGCGCCAGCAGCGCCACACTCGTGTACGCCAGCCCCGTCACCAGCGCCTGGCTGGCGCCGTACGGCCCGCCGAAGAGCGTCATCGGCGCACCCCCTCGAAGCGGTAGCCCACACCCCAGACGGTGGTGATGTAGCGCGGCGTGTCGGGGTCAGCCTCGATCTTGTCGCGGATGCGGCCGATGTGGACGGTGACGGTGTGGCGGTCGCCGATCTCGCCCCAGAAGCGCGCGAAGAGCTGCTCGCGGGTGAACACTTGCCGCGGATGCTCGGCCAGATACGCCAGCAGCTCGAACTCGCGCGCGGTGAAGGCCACCGGCGCGCCGTCCACGCGCACCTCGTGCGCCCGCAGGTCCAGTGCCAGGCGGCCGAAGTCGAGCACCGCTGCCCGCTCCCGCTCCGCACTCGCGCCGCGCGACCGGCGCAGCACGGCTTTCACCCGCGCCACCACCTCGCCCGGCGTGGCGGATTTGACGATGTAGTCGTCGCCGCCCAGCCCCAGCCCGCGAATCTTGTCCATGTCGCCGTCGCGCGCGCTCAGAAACAGCAGCGGCACGTCGCTGTGCTCGCGGACACGCCGGCAGACGTCGAAGCCGGAGAGGTCGGGCATCATCACGTCGAGCAGCACGCAGGCGACGGGCGCGCGGTCGAGCGCGGAGAGCGCCTCGCGGCCATCGCGCGCCGTCTCGACGCCGAAGCCCTCGGCTTCGAGGAAGTCGCGCAGCAGCTCGACGATCGCCGGCTCGTCGTCCACCACCAGCACGGTGAGCTTGTCGTCCGCCATAGCCGTACACCTGCCCCTTCTCGGCGTCCACTCTCCCGCATTATCCCGCGCCGCGCAACGCTCCGCCAGATGGCAGGTATCGGGGAACGCAAAGGCCGCGAAGCGGCGCGAAGATCGCGAAGGGAGACAGGAGATAATCCCTGGTGGGCACCTTCCTACCTCGCAGGCGCAATGCGCTTGAGCGTCTGCCAGTCGAGCGCAGCCAGCCAGAACGGGGGCTGATGCTCGACCACACCTTCGACCTCCATCTCGTCGTCATAGGCGACGATCCGCTCGCCAGGGCACAGAGTTGGCAGATCGCCATGTGCCACGTCTTCGTCCAGTCCGAGCGTCACGCGCTTGCCTCCCTGCTCGACGTCCTGCATCGCCGTGTTGAAATCCACTAAGATGCGCACCATTTTGACGTCTCCTCTCCTATGGCTGCAGCGCTGGATTGGGTACGCGATACAGCGCCCGATCGATCGCTTTGGCGGCATCACGCGGCAGCTTTTGCAGCATGCGCCCAGAGGAATCATATACGGCGCAGAGTGTATGCACGAACCCGTTCACTGTCGCTTGTCCGTCCGTTGAGGAACTGTTGACATTTCGGGGGATCACCGTTGAGGTGTGTCGGGTAGGATGGGCGCAGGTGACGTTGGATGTGGGACGACGTGGACATGAAGGAGGGGCAGGATGGCGCGCTCGACGGCGGCTCCAGCGGCGACCGAGACGACCCGGGACGGAAAACGGCATGGGCGAGGTGGACACGCGCCGGTGGCGCTGCCGCTGGGGCTGTGGCGTCTCAAGCGCATGTGGGGGCTGCTGCTGGTGGCGCAGCTCGGCATGATCGCCGCCGTGCTGCTCGTCTGCACCGTGCCGGTCTTCGCGCGCGTCGCTGTCGGGGCGGGATTCCAGGCCGCGCTAGCTGCGCACCCCGGCACCGCCACGTTCTACGCGCACGCCAGCACCAACCGGCCGGCGCAGCAGCTCGTGGACTCTTACGCGCAGCGCGTTGACGGCATCCGCGACGGCGCGCTACATGCGTACCACGTCGGCCAGCCGCTGCTGGAGCTTGATACCATTCCCCTTACCCTGCCGTCGAGCCTCACGGCGCCGGCCGGCGACGTAGGGGCGTACGGTGTACGCCCGCAGGCGATGCCGCTCGGCGCGCTCGGCGGCGGCGCGGGTCTGGGCGGCATCTCGCTGGGCGGCGCGCCGGCGCAGTCGCTCGCAAGCGACCTGCGCGTGACACACGGGCACCTGCCGCAGCCGGTGCCCGATGCGCTGGAGGTGGTCGTCGGCACGGCAACCGCCGCTCAGCTCCATCTGGCGCTGGGCGATACGCTGCCGCTCTCGACGCAAGCGGGCGCGCAGGCGCCGGTGGTGCGCGTAGTCGGCATCGTCACGCTCGCCGCGACCACCTTCAACTATCCGCTCGATCCGCAGACCGGCGGCGGCCCCAACGGTCCCACGACCTACTACTGGGCTGTGACCAGCAATGAGGCGATTCTGGCCTACACCTACGACTGGTCGCAGATCTCCCAGGCGATACCCGCCGGCGCGGGTCCGTCGCAGGCCACCTGGGACATCACCTGGACGGCGCCGATGGACCTCTCGCACCTCAGCGCGCAGGACCTCGGCGCGATCCTCGATGGCAACCCCCAGAGCCTTAACTACCAGCTCATTCAGCTCATGAACGGCGGTAGCGGAGCCAATGGCAGCGCCGCGCCGGGCAACACACAGCAGGGATTCGCGTCAGATTCCACATTTGCCGAAAGTCCGCTCTTTGATATGCTCTACAGCTATCAACGGCGTCTGGTCGGGGCGCAGATCCTCGCCGGGCTGCTGCTGGCCGACGTGCTGGGGCTGGTGCTGATCTTCCTGGCGCGGATGGCGAGCATGCTGGTGGAGCGCCAGGAGCCGCTGATCGCGCTGCTGCGCAGCCGCGGCGCCAGTCGCGGCCAGATCTTCGGCGCGTTTGCCGTGCAGACGCTGCTGCTGGGCGTCGTCGGGCTGGTGGTCGGCGCGGCGCTGGCGCTGCCGGCGGCGCGGATCGTCTCGTCGGCGCTGCTGCCGGCGAGCGAGCGCGACACGCTGAGCATCCTCGACGGCAACCTCGTCGCCGTCTCGACCGGCGCGGCGATCGCGGCGCTGGCGGTCGCCACTGTGCTGGTGCTGGCGATGCTGCGCGCGATTGGCCGCGCCACGGCCCTCAACGCGCTCGCGCAGCGGCAGGAGTCCGCCCGCCCGGCGCGCAAGCCCCTGTGGCAGCGGTTCTACCTGGATGTGGCCGCCGCGCTGCTGGCCTTCCTGGCGTATGGCACCTACGCGCTCGCCAACGCGCTGGCCGCCGGAACGTCGTCCGGAGCGTCCTCTGGCAGCCCTACGACCTACGAGCTGCAGATTGGGCTTTCCCCGCTGGCGGTGATCGCGCCGGCCTTCCTGATGGTCGCGGGGGCGCTGCTGTTCCTGCGCGTCTTCCCACTGCTGCTGCGGCTGGCCGAGCGCATCGCCATGCGCCGCGGCGGGGGCGTGGCAGTGGTGCTGGCGCTGGCGCAGCTCGCCCGCAACGCGCGCAAGACGGCGGGCATCGTGCTGCCGCTGGCGCTCGCCACCTGCTTCTTGCTCTTCGTGCTGGGCGCCAATGCGACCGTCGAGCAGCAGATCGCCGACGCCGCGGCCTTCCAGGCGGGCGCCGACTTCAGCGGCGGGCTGACCTCGTCGCCGGACGCGGGCGCGAGCGGCATGCGGGCGCGCGAGGCGGCCTACGCCCAGGTGCCGGGCGTGCGCTCGGTCGCGCTGGGCTATCGCGCCGGCTGGCTCACGGTGCATTGCAATCCGTACACGCAAGGGTGCGCGTACAGCCCGCAGCAGCAGATACAGATCGAGGCGGTGGACGCCGACGCCTTCGCCCAGACGGCGATCTGGCCGCCGCAGGATGCCGCGCAGCCGCTCGCCCCGCTGATGGCCCAGCTCGCCGCCCAGCGCGACACCGCCAGCGCGAGCGGCACGATCCCGGCGATCCTCGACCGCACCGCCGCGGCGATCCTCAATGTCACACCCGGCGCGACGTTCACCCTGCCGGCGCCGGTTGAGATCAATCCCAACGGCAACGCGCCACCCAGCGGTACCGCCGGCTCGCCCGATCTGCGCTTCTCGGTGGTCGCGGTGGTGCCCTATCTACCGAGTACCTACGGCGACAACGGCGGCGGGCTGCTGGCCGATTACGCGGCCTTCACCGCGGTCTACGGCAGCGCCACCGGCGAGATCGCGCCCCCGGCCGTCGCGCCGAACTTCGCCTGGCTGCGCACCGCGGATGACGCCGCCTCTCTCGCCAGCGTGCGTGCGGCCATCGCCAGGGGTCCACTGGCGCTGAGCCAGTTGGAAGAGTTCACCGTCGTCCCGCTCCAGGCGCCGGTGAGCGATCGTCGCGCGCTCGCCACCGGGCTGCACGGCGATCCGCTGCGTCTGACGGTGATCGGCATCCTCGACCTGGGCGCGGTGGCGGCGCTGCTGCTGGCGCTCTGCGGCACGCTGATCGCGGCCGGGGTGGCGGCGCGTGAGCGCGGGACGGCGCTGGCGTTGCTGCGGGCGCTGGGCACCGAGCCGCGGCGCGTGCGGGCGGAGGTCGGCTGGGAGCAGGGCATCGTCTACGGCGTGGCACTGGCGCTGGGCGCCGCGCTCGGCGCGGTGCTGATCGAGGTGATGCTGCGCCCGCTGCCGCTGCTGATCTTCACCAGCGGTCTCGGCGGCCCCATCGAGGATGGCGGACCCGCGGCGCGCATCATCTGGCCGTGGCCCGCGCTGGCAGCCGCGCTGGGCGTGCTCGTCGCGATCTGCGCCGTAGCAACACTGCTCGCTGCCCGCCTTGCGGCGCGCCCCTCGCTCGCCCGGACGCTGCGCCTGAGCGGAGAGTAGGAGGAGTGACGGAGCACGCCGAGGTCGCGGAGGTTCGCGGAGCACGCGGAGGACAGAGGGAAAGCGAGACGGAGAACGCGAAGTTCGCGAAGGGAGAGATCGATTCCTAACCCGCGCAGGCGGGTTTTGCGGCGGCACGCCCTCCAGGCGCGGTTTCAACCGCCGGCTCCGCGAGCGAGATCGAATCGAGACACATAAAGAGGGAGGCACGGCGATGGCGGGACCGCTGGTGACGTGCGAGAACCTGGTGAAGATCTACAAGCAGCAGGAGGCCAATATCGAGGTCGTCGCGCTGCAAGGGCTGGATCTGGAGGTGCGCGCTGGCGAGCTGCTGGCGATTGTCGGCCGCTCCGGCTCCGGCAAGACGACGCTGATGAATATCCTCGGCGCGCTCGACCAGCCCAGCGCCGGCCAGTGCAGCGTCGCCGGCCATGCCCTCACGCGCCTGGGCGAGCGCGAGCGCAACGCCTACCGCCGCTTCGTCGTCGGGCACGTGTGGCAGCAGAGCGGACGCAACCTGGTCGGCGATCTGACGCTGGCCGAGAACGTCGGCTTGCCGCAGATGCTCGCCGGTGTGAGTGGCGGGCGGCGAGCCAGGCGCAGCGCCGAGCTGCTGGAGCGCGTGGGCCTGGGCACGATGGCGAAGAAGCGGCCGGAACAGCTTTCCGGTGGCGAGCAGCAGCGCGGGGCCGTCGCCGTCGCGCTCGCCAACGGTCCGCGGGTGCTGCTGGCTGACGAGCCGACCGGCGAGCTGGACGCGCAGACCGCGGCAGGGGTCGTCGCGCTGCTGCGCGACCTGACGCACACGCTCGGCCTGACGGTGATCCTCGTCACGCACGACCCCGCTGTTGCCGCCGCCGCCGATCGTACGATCGCCATCCGCGACGGCCGCACCAGCACTGAGACGGTGCGCCGCGAGCAACCCGCGCCGCCCCAGACGCCTATGACACCGACAGAGGCGCGGCTGCACGGGTCAGACCATCAGGCGAGCGAACAATCGGCAAGTGCGGTCATTGGCCTGCCGGCGAGCACGCACCGCGAATCGGTGCTGGTGGATCGCGCGGGGCGACTGCAACTGCCGGAGGAGGCGCTGGAGGCGGTGGAGTTCGCCGGCCGCGCTGAGCTGCGTATCCTGGCGGACCACGTCGAGCTGTGGCCGGCGGGCACGCGCCCCTTCGCGGCTGATGAGCAGGCGACAGGCACGGCGGTGATCGGCCTGCCCTCCGAGGTCTACCGCGAGACGGTGGTGATCGACCGCGCCGGATGGCTTCAGCTCTCCGAGGCGGCGCTCGACCGGGTGCCCTTCGGCCGCCACGCCGCCGTGCGCCTCGCCGGCGACCATGTCGAGCTGTGGCCGCTGGGTGTCTCGTCCGGCGGCGCGTAGATGAATGGATCACGGAGAACGCGGAGGACGCGGAGCCTCGCGGAGGACGCGGAGAAGAGAGGAACGGAGAACGCGAAGATCGCGAAGCAAGCGCGAAGGCCGCGAAGGAAAAGCAGAGAGAAACCACAGAGAGCATTCGTAGGGGGCGTCCGGTGGGTGCCCGCCGCGCATCTCGAGACGATCCCGCGTCTGCTTGTCTCTAGTCCGCGACGGCGGACTTCGTGGCCGGCAGGCCCCATAGGCGCGGTTTCAACCGCTGGCTGAATACATGATAGAGGGGAAGTACCACTATGGCGGCACAGATGGGGATGACAGGGACCTTGGGTGCCACGGGCGCGGGGACGGCGGTGGCCGAGGCGCGCGGGGTGACGCGTGAGTTCCGCGCGCGCGGCGGCGTGGTGCGTGCGCTGCGTGGGGTGAACCTGCGCGTGACGCCTGGCGAGCTGGTGGCGCTGCGCGGCCGCTCCGGCGCGGGCAAGACCACGCTGCTCAACATCCTGCTGGGGCTAGACGATCCGACGGCCGGCGAGGCGCTGCTGGGGGGCATCGCGCTGGCGCCGCTCGGCGAGGCGCAACGGGCGAAGGTACGGCGCGGGGTCGCGGGCGTGCTCTTCCAGAACGCGCACCTCTTCCCGCTGCTGACGGCGCAGGAGAACGTCGAGCTGATGCTGCGGATCGAGGGCGGCCTGCCGGCGGGCGAGCGGGCGCGGCGACCGCGGGCAGCGCTGGAGCGCGTGGGGCTGGGGCCGCGGGCGCATCACCGCGGCCTGGAGCTTTCGGGCGGCGAGCAGCAGCGGGTGGCGCTGGCGCGCGCGCTGGTGCATGAGCCGCGCTTCCTCGCCGCCGACGAGCCGACCGGCAACCTCGACACGCTCACGGCGCGTGAGATCGCCGCGCTGCTGGCCGCGCTGGCCCACGAGCAGGGCATCGGCGTGCTGGTCGCCACCCACGATGCGACCGTCGTCGGCGTGGCCGATCGTGTGGTCGCAATCCAGGATGGCATAGTGAGCTGATGCGGTCGCGCCTCACTCACGGGCTGCTGGCAAGGTCAACCATCCTCGCCCTGCTTGTCGAGCGCGGCGAAGATGCTCTGTGGCAGATAGGCACCCACGACCCAATTCGGCGCGTCCACAATCTCCGAGATTTTGAGGTCTACGGCAACGCTGCACAGCATATAGGCATCGGGCCGCGAGAGGTCGTGCGCCCGCTCCAGATAGGCGATCATGTGGCGGATCGCCTTGCGGGCCGCCTCGCGCAGGTCGGGCGCGATGCCGTCGGTGGCGTAGTAGGCTGCCGTATTCGTGCGCGGCGCCAGCGGTCCGCTGGTCAGGAACTGCGGCTCGGGCACCGCGAGATCCTTGCGGACGGTGAGCCGGACCGTCACGCGCATCGGCGTCTCGATGGCCGTCCCACAGACCTCGCCGTCACCCTGCGCGGCATGGCCGTCGCCCATCGAATAGAGCGCGCCGGGCGCCTCGATCGGCAGGTAGAGCGTAGTCCCGCGGGTCAGGTGTTTGGTATCCATGTTGCCGCCGTGGCGGTAGGGCGGGATGGTCGAGAGCGCGCCGGGAGCGCCGGGGGCGAGGCCGATCTCACCGCAGAAGGGTTCGAGCGGAATGCGGATGCCGGGGGCGAATTCGGCCCAGCCGTCGCGCAGGTGCCAGATTTTGAGCGCCGGCTCGGGGAACTCGTCGGCCAGCAGGCCAAAGCCGGGGATGATCGCTGTCCAGCCCCACTCGGCGGGCTGGAGGTCCAGCAGCTCGATCTGGAGCGTATCGCCCGGCTCAGCGCCCTCGACGAAGATCGGCCCATTGACCTGATCCACGCGGGCGAAATCGAGGTTGGCGATGGCTTCGACGGTGGAATCGGCCGTAATCTGCCCGCACGAAGCATCGAGCAGGTCGAACTCGACGACCTCGCCCGACGCGATGCGGTGCAGCGGGGGAATCGCAGCATCCCAGGCGAGGTGGTACTGGGCGCGCCGCACATGAATCGTCGCCGCAATGGGTCGCATACGGCCTCCTCTAGCACTCACCGCATTCGCCGATCAGCCGCCGGACGCAGCGGGCGTCCACCGGACGCCCCTACGGATCCTGACTTCCCTACACCCCGCGAGTGTAGTGGCGAGGCCTGCCTCGCCTCTGGCTCCCCCTCGCCTCGCAGGGAGCGGGTCTGGGGATGAGGAGACCTTCTCCGCGTCCTCCGCGAAACTCCGCGTCCTCCGCGTTCCCCGTCACCCCTAAATATGGCAGTTCGACAGCCCGCGCTTGGCGAGGTAGCGCTGGTGGTATTCCTCGGCACGGTAGAAGGGCTGCGCCTCTACGATCTGCGTCACGATTGGCCGCTGCCACTTGCCCGACTGCTCCAACGCGGCATTGGAGGCCTCGGCGGCGGCGCGCTGCTCCGGCGTGTGATAGAAGATCACCGAGCGGTACTGCGTGCCGAAGTCCGGCCCCTGCCGATTGAGCTGAGTGGGGTTGTGGTTGTTCCAGAAAATGTCGAGAAGCTGGTCGTAGCTCACCTCGGCGGGATGGTATGTCACCTGCACCACCTCGGCGTGGCCCGTGCGGTCGGTGCAGACATCCTTATACGTCGGGTTCGCCAGCGCGCCGCCCTCGTAGCCGGCAGCCGTCGCGACGACCCCCGGCACCTGGGCGAAGGTCTCCTCGACGCCCCAGAAGCAGCCGGCGCCGAAGGTCGCGAGCTGTGTCGTCTGGGTGCTGGTGGTATCGTTTGTCGTGCGCTCACTCGCGGTGCTCATATGTCGTGTTCCTCTCTCGAAGTCGCATCGGATGGCTTGTGACGCCACGCTCCTGCTCGCCTGTGCCTGCGCGTGGCATGCGACAGTGCCCGCGGCTATCGGGCACTCCGTTCGCAGGGGCGCCCGGTGGTGGCCCGCGGCTGTGTCGCATCCAACTACATCATAGTACACGCGACTGGCCTGCACGTTACGGACCCGGCGCCTCAGGCTGCGGGCGCAAACCATCGAGCAGCAGCCGCAGCGACGCCTCGGCCTGCTGCGACCACTGCGCTACGGAGGCGTCCACAACGGCGAGCAGCGCCAGGCCCTCATAGAGGCCGGTGATGGTGATGGCGACTTGCTCGGCATCCACGGGCCGAAATTCGCCGCGGTCAATGCCGATCTGGACCAGCGCTGCCAGCACCGCTCGATACTCGGCAAAGAACTCCTTGAAATACTCGCGCACGACCTTCTGGCGCGCGGCGATGGCGTAGAACTCCCAGGCGAGCGAGGCGACCGACATCATGCGCTGCATCTCGGCGGCAACGTGGCGTGTGTAGGCGAGCAACCGCTCGCTCACCGGACCTTCCCCCTCGCGCAGCCGCTCCAGGTCGCGCATGCCCAGATTGAAGAACTGGCGCATCAGCGCGGTGATGATCGCGTCTTTGCTCTTGTAATAGAGGTAGAGGGCGCCTTTGCTCAGCCCCGACCGCTCGGCGATGTCGTCCATGCGCGCCTCGTGCAGCCCGCGCTCGGCGAAGACTTGCGTCGCCGCGTCGAGAATCTGCTCCCGGCGCTCTTCGCTCACATCCGGCCGTGGCATCCGCTCCTCCTGCCCGTGTGTGCGCTCTACTCGCCACGTATCAGCTTGATTGTAGCCCGCCCCTGCGGGTCGCCAGCCGTCAGCAGCGCCTAACGCCGCTCCAGCAGCATCGGCAGGCCGCCGTGCGGGCGCAGCGTGATCAGCGGCTCCGGCTCGATGGCTCGCCCAGGCAGCGCGCGCAGCCGGTATCGCTGCGCGATGGTGGCGAGCGCGATCTGCGCCTCCATCAGCGCGAAGCCGTTGCCAATGCACTGGCGTGGTCCGCCGCCGAACGGGAAGTAGGCGAAGCGCGGGCGCGCGGCGACCCGCTCCGGTGTGAATCGCTCCGGATCGAACGCGTCCGGATCATCCCAGTACGCCGGCAGCCGGTGCGTCACGTAAGGGCTGAGGATGATGGCGGCGCCTGCCGGGACCGTGTAGCCCGCGATGGCATCTGCGGCGATGGCGTTGCGCGTGATGATCCACGCCGGCGGATAGAGGCGCAGTGTCTCGTCGAGTACCATGCGTGTGTAAGGTAGCTCGGCGAGACGATCGACCGAGGGCGCCTCGCCGGCCAATACGGCATCCAGCTCGTCGTGCAGGCGGCGTTCTGCCTCGGGGTGCCGCGCGAGCAGATACCACGTCCAGGCGAGCAGGTTTGCCGTCGTCTCGTGCCCCGCCAGCAGCAGCGTCATCACCTCGTCACGGACCTGGTCGTCGGGCATGCCCTCGCCAGTGTCGGCGTCCCGTGCCGCCAGCAAGAGCGACAGCAGATCGGCTGGATCGTCCTCGCGCTCGCGTCGTGCGGCGATGATGGCACGCACCGCAGATTCGAGCGTCGCGGCGGCGCCGGTGAGCCTGCGGTTGCGCGGCGTGGGCACGGCGAGCGGCGGGAAGGGCATGTAGGAGTAGTCGGTGATCAGGGTGTTGAGCGTGGTGAACGCGCCGCCGATCGTCTCCGCTTCGGCGCTCAGGTCAATGCTGAAGAGCGCCAGGCCGACGATGCGCTGGGTGAGGCGCATCATCTCGTGCGCCACGTCGAGCGGCCCGTCGGGGTCGAGCGCATCCCAACGCGCCAGCAGCGCCGTCGTCGCGCTCGCCATCAGCTTGCCAAAGGCGGCTAACCGCTGGCGGTGGAAGGCTGGCTGGATCAGGCGGCGCTGGCGCAGCCACGACTCGCCGTCGTCGGTCAGCAGACCGCGGCCCAGAAACGTGCGCAGCAGCCGATAATCGATCACGTCCTTGTTGTAGTTGGGATGGTGCTCTTGCAGCACGCGCTGCACGCCCTCGGTGGAGCTGACCAGGTAGAACGGCCAGAGGAGCATGCGCAGGCGCACGACGTCGCCATAGCGTTGCGCGGCTCCGAGCATGAGGCTGAGCGGATCGCGGCGCATGGCGCGCGTGCTGCCCAGGAGCCAGTTTTCGCGCACCGCCGGCGGCGCACCATGTCCCGCCGCTTGGGCGACCACGGACGGTGACTTCGCCATAGATACCCCCTGGTCTGCTCCTGCCTCCTGATTTGCATCCCGTTCCGCTGCTACCGCGATCATAGCCCGTCAGTGCGGATGGTGCATCATCACTCACCGAGGCTGGGTTTCACCTGCGACTGCTATGCGGCTGCTATGCGGCGGCCGCAAGGGTTTCAGACGCCGGGCGGTCGCGGCGATTCCAGGCGCGGGTGCGCAGCCAGAAGATCAACAGCCCCACGAGGCCGAAGCCCACCACCCACGCCAGCGAGAGCAGCACCATCGAGAGCGGCAGGCGCCCCGCGAAGCCGGCCGCCACCGCGATCTGCTCCGGACCGTGCGCTGGAAAGTAGCGCAGGAACGGCTGGTTTCCGGCGGGGTTCTCCACCGGAATCTGGAAGAAGGTGTCGAGCAGCCCGACCATAATGATCACGAAGAAGCCGGCCAGCTCGCTGCGCATCAGCACGCCCAGCAGCAGCCCGAAGGTGCCGTAGACCAGCGCGACCAGGAAGTAGCCCAGCCAGACCAGCAGGATGTTCTCGGGGCGCCAGAAGAACAGCAGCACGAGCGTCGAGTAGGCCGAGACCACCAGCGCGACGCCGGCCAGTGCGGTTAGCTTGGCGGCCAGCATCAGCGGCTGTGGCAGCCCGCAGAGCACCAGACGGCGGTCGAAGGCGGCGCCCTTGCGCGTAGCGGCGAAGATCGTGAAGCCACAGATCAGCGCGATGGCGTTGGCTCCGGCGGCGAGCACCGTCACGTCATGGGCATCCACGGTCAGGAATTGCCCCGTCGAGGTGAGCTTGAAGGCAGCCGGCCCGTGGGCGATGGCCGCGCCGAGCAGGAAGTTCCAAACCGGCAGGAAGACGATCAGCAGCCCCAGCGCGAGGCGGTTGCGCGCCTGCTCGATAAGCGTGTAGCGTGTGGCGGCGAGATAGGCGGCCATCGCAATCCCTCCATTCCCCTTAGTGGCTCGCGGCCGGCACGGCGTCGGCTTGCAGCAGACCGTCGTGCAGCGTGTAGAGCTGGTCGAAGCGCTCGCGGTCGAAGACCAGATGCGAGATGACGAGCACCGCGCGGCCGCGCTCGCGCTGCTCGGCCGCCAGCTCCCAAAAGCGCAGGTAGGTCTCCCAATCGAAGCCCTGGTACGGCTCATCAAGCAGCAGCACGGAGGGGTCATGCATCAGGGCAAGCGTCAGGTTGAGCTTCTGCTGCGTGCCGCCGCTGAGCGTGCCAACCCGCGCGGAGTGGTACTGCGCGAAGCCGAGGCGCTCCACAAGCTCATGCGCGCGGTCGAGCGTGGCGACGCCATAGGCAGCACGGAAGTAGTCGAGGTGCTGGTCTACAGTCAGCTCGTCGTTGAGCAGCACCGCCTGCGGACAGTAGCCGAGCGCGCCGTCCAGAGCCACCGTGCCGGAGCCAGGGCGCAGCTCGCCAGCGAGGATCTTGAGCAGCGTGGACTTGCCGGCACCGTTCTCGCCCACGATGCCGGCGAGCGTGCCCGGTTCGAGGTCGAAGCTGACACCACGCAGCACGCGGTGGCGGCCGTAGGACTTGGTCAGATCGCGCGCTGAGAGCAACGGTTGGGGCATGGAAAGCTCCCTTCATGCCGCCGCTGGAGCACCAGTGAGCACTCCAGCGGCGTGTGCTGAGATGGGCGCCCAGGATTTATTACTGACCAGTCAGTCACTAACGAAAGCATACCTGGAGACGGGGATACCTGTCAAGAGCATCGCGGTACGACTGAGAGCCAGCAGAGAGGGCGGCGGCTTGGGCCAGCCATGCGTCGAGTACATGCGCCACACGCGGCGCTTCATCCCGTTCGTGTTCTAGGGTTGCTGGCGCTGGATGCCTGAGAGCCGGTCAAACCCCTTGTCGTACGAATACAGCACATGCGCGCCCAATTGCTCCATAGACGCGGCAATGAAGACGTCGCCGAAGTCGAGGTTGGTAGGTGCGTACAATTCGAGCGCGCGGAGCACCGCGCGCCGGTTGCGTATCCGAAAGTGGGGCAGACTGACCAGCGCGGAGAGCAGCGCGCTCACCTGTGTTCGTGGGAGATGATAAAGGCGAGCCGAGGAGAGAACATAGACGGCGTCGGCAATGACGGTAACAGGTGCTGCCACAGTCAGCGTGCCTTGCTCTACCTGCTCGAAAAGCGCCTTGGCAGCAGCCTGCTTCGTCGGGTCGTCGCCGGTCAGCAGCCGAATGATGACGTCGGTGTCGACGAATGGCAGGCTCATTGCTCTTCCGCACGCTGCTCTGCTAGGCGATCTTCGTACGCGATTCGCCGCATCTCATCCCAACTTAGCGGGTGGTCAAGCGAACCGGCCGCTCCGGCCAGTGCTGCCACTGATGGATATCGGGGAACCGCCAGCTTGATGCTACCATCATCCTCGATGACGAACACGATTTTATCGTGATCGTTCAGTCCAAGACGGACACGAACATCCTTTGGAATAGTGACCTGCCCTTTGCTGGTGACAGTCGCTGGGATCTCCTTCATGGTCTGTGCTCCTGGTAAGAATTCTTATCCTCAGTAAGGACAGTGTACCATATCCTTACCTTGAGCGCAGCGCTGGCGTGCGTGTGTTCATGCTTGGAACTAGCCTACCCACTCCACCACGCGCTCGGCGATCTGCGCCACGCTCTCCTGATATTGCGTGCAGCGGGCAAGCGTGCCGAGGATCACGGGTCCGTAGTCGCGGGTCTGCGCGCGGCGGTCGAAGAGCACCACGGCGTTGCGCTGGCGGTGGCTCCAGGCGAGCGCGCCGAGCGCGTAGCGCACGCGCAGCGCGGCGTGCGGCACGATGAATTGATTCTGCGCGTCGGGCCACAGCTCGGCCCGCGCCGCCTGGAGCGGATCGCCCAGCGCGGGGAACGGCAGCCGTGTGACCACCACGCAGGCGGGGGGTGTGTCGCCGAAGTCGGCCGTTTCCCAGAACGTTCCCGCACCTAGCAGCACGACCCGCGGCTCCGTACGGAAGGTCTGCCAGAGCTGGCGCGCCGAGCCATCCTGCCCCTGCGCCAGCACCAGGATGTCGCGCTCCTCCAGCGTGCGGCGTAGTCCTTGCGCCGCCGTGCGCAGCGCCGCGTGCGAGGGGAACAGCGCCACCAGCCGTCCGCCTAGCGCGGTGGCGAGCGCGATCAGCGTGTCGTCGAGGCGGCGCTGAAACTGTGGCGCGTTGGGTTCGGGCACGTCGGTCGGCAGGCAGAGCAGCGTCTGCTCCTCGCGCACGAGGTCCGGCGCGAGCGTGCGGGTGCCCTCCAGCGGCGCACCAAGGTTGCCAAGCGCGTAGCCGAAATCGCCCGCCGCGGCCAGTGCGGGCGCGGCCAGCACAATGCCCTTGCCCGCGACTCGCAGCGGCTCCAGCAGGGAGCCTATCCGAACCGGCGCGGCGTGCAGCATGGGCGCCTCATCGGATGCGCCCTCGCCATTGTCGGCGTCATCGGGAGCGTCGGAGGGCGCTGGCGGTGCCGTGAGTCGCGTGGCCGATCGCACCGGAGCGGGAGGATAGGTCGGCTGCCGTCCACGCCGTCCCGCGCCGCCTGGGCCGTTTGCTCCGTTCTCTTGTGGATAAGGCACGCGGAGCCAGCGCAGTAGCGGCTCGCCCCCGGCGTCGGCGCTTATGATGCGCTCGCCGTGCGCGCAGGTGCGCTCCAGCAAGCGCGCCGCAGCCAGCAGATCGGTTGCCACGCCATCGGCGGCCGGCGTGGCGGCGGGGGACTGTGCCGTGAGCACGAGGTGCGCCGCGTCGCGTGCCGTCCGCGCGGCGGCGGTCAGGCGGTCTGCGAGCAGCTTCCAGCGTGCGCCGAGCGTGCGCCATGCTGACAATTCCCACACGCCAGCGTCGAGCCGCAGAGTACGTGCATCCTGCCCGCCGCTCGCCGGAGCCGGGATGGTCTCGCTCTGGGCCTCGGCCAGCAGGGCGCTTGCCGCGGTGAACACCTGCTCGGCCGCCTGTCGCGCGCGCTTGACCTGCGCGAACCATTGCGCCTCACGCGCCTCGGTCTGTGCCCCACTCGCGCGCTGCGCCGCCAGATGCAGCAATCCCGCGCGCCGGCCCGATGCCCCGACGGTGCCCAGCGAGTCGAGCAGCGCCAGCAATCCATGGCGCTCCAGCACCGCCGTGCGCACCGCGCGCAGCTCAGGCTCAAGTAGATGGGCATCCAGCACCACCACGCGGACCGCCGCCGGCAGCATAGTCGCCAGACCACCGAGCTGCGCGGCCAGGGCGCGGTGGGTGGTGATAACCACGCGCGCCTGTTCTGCCGCCTTGCGCGCGCGCTCCATGAAGCAATAGCCCTCGCGACGGTAGGTGCAGGTCGCGTCGGAGTCAGTGAATTCGGGGCCGGAGCGCGTCAGCTCCCATGCCGCCAGCTCTGGGCCGCTCAACCCTACCTCGGCCAGCGCGCCGCTGCGGGTCTCACCGAGCCAGACGATCAGCTTGGCGAGGCCGCGCGCCACCTCACGCGCGAGCGTGCCATCGCGCGCCGTGCGAGCGGCGCCGAACCAACGGTGCAGGCACAGATACGACTCCTGCTCGTTGGCAAGCGCGGCAGGCACGCCGGTGCGTGAGACGCCAGCTGCTGTGTAGGCCGCGGGAAGCTCGCGGGCAAAGAGCCGTTGGGCTACGTCGGCACTCGCGGCGCTGACGATCACCCGCTCGCCGGAGGTCCGCGCCCAGCGCAGCGCCGCAGTCAGGCAAGCCTGCGTGCCCTCGCCGTCGTTGTGCAGCTCGACCAGCAGCGGCACGCCCGTCTCCAGCGCTTCGCCCACGCCGCGCGCCACCCGTTCGCCAAGCGCGCCCTCTGGGGCAGGCTCCGGCGCACTCACTGCTAGCGTCGCCTGGGCTGATGCGGTTTCAGCCTCGGTCTCCACCGGCTCGCGCGCCACTGCCAGCGCCAACACCGCTGGGTCCATGCCGAGCTGCGCCGAGAGCAGCGCGCCCAGCGAGCCGCCAGCCGCGGCGGCTGGCGCCAGCGAGATGCCCTGCGCCCGCGCCGCCTGCCGCACGAAGTAGCCCGGCGTCCAGTCGGCGGCCGTCGTCAGCCGGCCGAGCGCTGCGAGGGTGCCGGCGTCGAGCGCGTCGAGCCGGGTGAGCAGCGCGAGCAACACATCGCGGGCAAGCTGCGCGTCGGCCAGCGCGCGGTGGTAGGTGGGGCTGGAGACACCCAGCGCCTGACCGACGCTCGCCAGCGCGTAGCTGGGCAGGCCGGGCAGCAGCGCCGAGGCTAGCTCGTAGGTGTCTACCAGCGGATTGCGCCGCGCCAGCCCCACACGCCGCAGAAAGGCGGCATCGAAGGGGACGCTGTGCCCCACCAGCGGGTAGTCACCGAGGAATTCGCGCAGGCGAGGCAGGATCTCTGCGAGCGCGGGCGCCCCACGGAGCTGCGCAGCCGAGATGCCGGTGAGCCGGCGCACGCGGTAGGGGATCGGGCTGCCGCAGGCGACGAAGCTCTCGAAGGTCTCGACGAGCTGGTCGCCAGCGAACTTCACCGCGCCGATCTCAATGATCGCATCGTGCTCGGGATGCAGGCCGGTGGTTTCGAGATCGATGGCGACGCGCACAGGCTGGCTGCGCAACGCGGAGCTCCGATCATGGCGGCAGCCGTAGGCGAGCGTCCTATGTCCCGCGCCAACAGATCGTAGGACGACAACCACATCACGATACCACGCCCATCAAGCGATGGATGTTGTGGCGCCGGCGTGCGAGCGCCGCGGGAGTCATTTCAGCCGCCGCCAGGTGCGGCGAGCATCCGCGCCAGCGGCACGACGGCCTCGCGCGCGGCCGCGCCGCGGTGACTGATGCGATGCTTCTCCTCCGCGCTCAGCTCGGCGACCGTGCGGCCGCGCGCCGGCACGAGGAAGATTGGGTCGTAGCCGAACCCTCCGCTGCCGCGCGGCTCCGCCACCAACCGCCCTTCGAGCCGGCCCTCCACCACCTGATACAGTCCGCCCGGCGCCGGTTGTGCCAGCGCGATCACGCAGCAGTAGCGCGCCGTCCATAGCTCCGGCGGCGCACCCGCGTTCACCAGCC
>DASVAA010000021.1:0-68525 GCA_036376595.1 Ktedonobacterales bacterium
ACCCGCGCCAGCACGGCAGCGCGACGGGCGCCAATCTGCGCGTCATCGTGCATGCCTTCCGCGAGCTGCTGCGGCTGCGCGGCAAGCTCCGCGTCTGGCGCGCCTCCCTGCCTCCCGGCGCGCTCCCCTCCCACTAGCGCCAGGCCTCTCGTCGGCCCATTGACTCCAACGTGTGTCGCAGTATTTGGTGGTCGGAGATGGCCGAAAGCATCGTAATTGCCCGCGAACGGGTGCGCGATGCATAGTGAGCTGCGTGATCGGCGGGTTGCCCTGCGGCAACTGATGGACGACCTATGCCGGGGAGACGTACCGGCGCACGAGGTCAAGCAGCTTCTCCACGTCAAAGGGCTTGGCGATATAGCCGGCGGCGGCGATCTCAGCGGCGCGCGCCCGCGAGTCGTGCGCCGCGGTCAGCGCGATAATCGGCGCGTGCGGTCCTGGCAACTGCCGATAAGCCGTGGCGAACGTCCAGCCATCCATCACCGGCATCTTCATATCCAGCAGGATCAGACGGGGCGTGGCGCGGAGCACCTGTTCCAGCGCCTCCCTGCCGTTGAGCGCGACCGCCACCGCGTACCCTTCGTCGGTGAGGATCTGCTCGACGGAGCGCAGAATCGCCTCGTCGTCCTCCACGACCAGGATTAGCCGCCGATTCGCGCTCTTCACGCCGCATCCTCTCTAGCACACATCGAAGTCTACCGCGCGGAGGGCGAGGCAGGCCTCGCCACTACAGCAGGCGTTGGCTCGTGCGCAGCATCGTCGCCAACCTCAACCGCCGCAGGCGAGGCAGGCCTCGCCACTACAGCAGGCGCTGGCTCCTCCTCGCTCGCTCGGTGAGTGCTGGGGCGAGACCTGTCTCGCCTCTGGGGGCTAGGGGTGAGGACCCTTACGCTTGCGTAACGGGCGCGGAGGCCGGCTCCGTCGCGTTCGCATGGACTGGCAGCAGCACCACGAAGCATGTGCCGCCGTCGGGCGGAAACTCGACCACGAGCTGGCCGTCATGCTGAACGATGATCTCGTGACTGATATACAGCCCCAGCCCCAGTCCCGACCGGTGGTCCTCGGCGTGCGCCTGATAGAAGCGCTCAAAGATCGCCTCGCGCTTCTCCGGCGGGATGCCGATCCCCCGATCGCGCACCGCCAGACGTACCTGCTCGGCCGTCCCGCTGCGCAGCTCGACGTCGATCTGGCCGCCATCGGGGCTGTACTTGATGGCGTTGTCGAGCAGATTGCTCAGCACGCGCTCGATACTGTCGGCATCCACATCGGCCACCAGATCAGGCGCCGCCTCCAGTTTGATGCTGTGCTTGCGCGACCGCGCCCGGAACGACCCCACCAGCCGCTCGGTCAGCGTCGAGAGATCGGTTGGCGCACGCTCTGCCGCCAGCTTATTCTGATCGAGCCGCGACACGTCGAGCAACTGCTCCACCAGCCGCGCGAGCCGGTCCGCCTGCTGGTCCACGGTGTTGAGTCCCTGGTCGAGCCAGTCTGGGCGCTGCACGTCGCTGCGCCGCATCTTGCGCGTCAGCACCTGGGCCGTCGCCCGCAGCCCGGTGAGTGGCGTCTTCAGCTCGTGCGCCGCCACCGAGAGGAACTCGTCGCGCGCCACCAGCGCCTTCTCCAGCGCCGCGGTGCGCTCCTCCACACGCCGCTCCAGATCGCGATTCAGCTCGGCAAGCTCGCGCGTCGTGCGGTACAGCTCGGCGAAGGCGGCCACCTTGGCGCGCAGGATCTCCGGGATCACCGGCACGGGGATGTAGTCCACCGCGCCGACCTCGTAGCCCTTGAGCCGGTCGAGGTCCGTCAGGCGCACGGCAGAGATGAAGATGATTGCCGTGCGCTGAAAGCGCGGATGCTGCCGGATCATCGTCGCCAGCTCGAAGCCGTCGATCTCCGGCATGCTCACGTCCATCAAGACGATCGCGATCTCGTGCTTGAGGAGCTGCTCCAGCGCGGCCCGCGCCGAGGCGGCCTTGATCAAGCTCACGTCGAGGTCGGCAAGGATCGCCTCATAGCTGACCAGCTTGGCCGGCTGGTCGTCCACCATGAGGATGTTCACCGATGCGTCGCTCGTGCCCATGTTGACGTCTCTCTCCGGGTATCAGCGGCCTGGTCCGCAGGCCGTAGGGGTCCATCCAGGACCCGTCCGTCTCCTCCCTCTCCGCCCCCTCCCTCAACGATGAAGCCACATGCGCAGCGCCGACAAGAGCTGCTCCGTGTTGACCGGCTTGGCGAGGTAATCCGACGCGCCGGCCTCCAGACATTTCTCGCGGTCTCCCTTCATTGCCTTGGCCGTCAGCGCGACGATCGGCAGCCGCCGAAAGGCGGGATTCTGCCGGATCGTCTGCATCGTCTCGTAGCCGTCCATCCCCGGCATCATGATGTCCACCAGCGCGATCGCCACGCCAGGGTCCGACTCTATCGTGGCAATTGCCTCGCCGCCGTTGTTGGCCGTCAGCACGCGCATCCCGCGGCGCTCCAGCACGCTGCTGAGCGCGAAGATGTTGCGCACATCGTCGTCTACCACCAGCACCTTCTTGCCCACCAGGTCGTCGTCCGAGCCGTGCAGCCGCTCCAGCATCCGCTGTTTCTCGGCGGGCAGCTCCGAGACCACGCGGTGCAGGAAGAGCGCCGTCTCGTCCAGCAGCCGCTCAGGTGACTCGACCCCCTTGACGACCACGCTGCGGGCTAGCATGCGCAGGCGGGAGTCCTCTTCGGCTGAGAGCTGCTTACCGGTAAAGACCACTACTGGCAGGTCGCGCAGCGCCTCGTCATCACGCATGCGTTCCAGCGCCTCGAACCCCGACATATCGGGCAGGCGCAGATCGAGCACGACACAATCGAACGGCTGCGCGCGCAGGGCGTCGAGCGCCTCGGCGCCGGAGCCGGTGGTGACGATCTCGATGTCATCGTAGCCCAACAGCTCGGTGATGCTCAGTCGCTCGGCGGCGTTATCTTCCACCACCAGCAGCCGCTTGCGCCGCGCGGTCGTGTACTCCTGGATGCGCGCGAGCGCCGCCATCAGGTCTTCGGCGGTCGCCGGCTTGCTGACGAAGGCAAACGCGCCGCGGGCGAGGCCGTGCTGCCGGCCCTCATCCACCGTCACGATCTGCACCGGGATGTGGCGCGTGGCGGGATCGCGCTTGAGCTGGTTGAGCACCGCCCAGCCGAGCATGTCCGGCAGGAACACATCCAGCGACACCGCCGTGGGGCGCACGTCACGCGCCAGAGTGAGGGCCTCCGCGCCGCGCGAGGCCACCAGCACCTGGAACCCCTTGTCGTGTGCCAGGTCCACCAGCACGCGGGCATAGCTGGGGTCGTCCTCGACAATCAGCAGCACCGCGCCGCCCTCGCGCAGGTTGTCACGATCGTCGGGGATCGGCAGCCGCTCCGCTGGGCGTTCCGCGAGCCAGACGGAGGCCGTGGGCGAGGCACCGGACGGCCTGGCGGAGCCGGTGGCAGTGGCGGCGCTGGTGGCGGCACCGGCGGCGTCGGCCGCGGCCGCGCCGTCGCGCTCGGCTGCCGTACGCGCGAGCGCTGCCGAAGCCGGCTGGCCGGTGTAGGTCTCGGGCAGATAGAGGGTGAAGGTGCTGCCAACACCGAGTGTGCTGCGGAGCTGGATCTCGCCGCCCAGCAGACTGGCAAGCTCGCGGCTGATCGCCAGCCCCAGCCCCGTGCCGCCAAAGCGCCGGCTGGTGCTGGCGTCGGCCTGCTGGAACGGCTCGAAGATGATCTTCTGCATCTCGCTGGGGATGCCGATGCCGGTATCGCTGACTTCGAATATCAACGCACTCGCCGCCCCGCCAAGTATTGGATGGTTCTGGCTCCAGCCCGTGCGGGTGGTGGAGACGTTCAACGTTACCGCGCCGTGCTCAGTAAACTTGATGGCGTTCGAGAGCAGGTTTTTGAGCACCTGCTGCAAGCGCCGCGCATCGGTGATAATGGTGTGCGCGCGCAGGCGCGAATCTACCAGCATCTCGAACGTCAGGCCGCGGTTCTCGGCCTCGTGACGGAAGGGGCGCACCAGCCCCTCCAGCAGCTCGCCGATGGCAACTTCGGTAGCATCCACCGTGACCGTGCCCGACTCGATCTTGGAGAGGTCGAGGATGTCGGTGATCAGATTGAGCAGGTCAGTGCCCGCGCCGTGGATCGTGCGGGCGAACTCCACCTGCTTGGCGGTCAGATTGCCGTCGTGGTTCTCGCCAAGCTGCTGGCCCAGGATCAAGATGCTGTTGAGCGGCGTGCGCAGCTCGTGCGACATGTTGGCCAGGAACTCCGACTTATACTTCGAGGTCAGCGCCAGCTCGGCAGCCTTCTCTTCTAGCGCGCGGCGGGCCTGCTCGATCTCCTGGTTCTTGCGCTCCACCTCCACGTTGCGCTCGGCGAGCTGCTGGGCCTTCTGCTCAAGCTGATCGTTGGTCTGCCGCAGCTCCCGCTGCTGGGCCTGAAGCTCGCCCGCGAGCTGCTGCGACTGGGTGAGCAGCTCTTCGGTCTGCATCGTGGCCTCGATGCTGTTGAGCACGATGCCAATGCTGGCGGTCAACTGCTCCAGCAGTGCGAGCTGCGAGTCGCTGAAGGCATTGAGCGAGGCCAGCTCGATCACCGCCTTGACCGCATCCTCGAAGAGCACCGGCAGCACCACCACGTTGCGCGGCACGGTCTCGATCAGGCCCGAGCGGATTGAGATCGTGGACGCGGGCAGGTCGCTGATCAGCATGCTGCGCTTCTCGACGGCGCACTGCCCCAGCAGGCCTTCGCCCGGCCGCAGGCGCTCGGCGTGGCCGTCGTTGCCGTCGCCGGCAAAGGCCGAGAGCAGGCGCAGGCTTGGCCCATCGCCCTCTGAACCGGGCGCCGCCATCTGGTAGATCACCCCCTGGTGCGCGTTGACCAGCGGCGCCAGCTCCGAGAGCAGCATGCGGCCCACCGTTGCCAGGTCGCGCTGGCCTTGCAACATACTGGTGAAGCGCGCCAGATTCGTCTTGAGCCAGTCCTGCTCGGTATTGCGGTCGGTGGTGAGCCGCAGGTTGTCAATCATCGTGTTGATGTTGTCCTTCAGCTCGGCCACCTCGCCGCGCGCCTCGACCTGGATCGAGCGCGTCAGGTCACCCTGGGTGACGGCGGTGGCGACCTCGGCAATGGCGCGCACCTGGTTGGTGAGGTTGGCGGCCAGCAGGTTGACGTTGCCGGTCAGGTCCTTCCAGGTGCCGGCGGCGCCCGGCACGTTGGCCTGGCCGCCCAGGCGCCCTTCGTCGCCCACCTCGCGCGCCACGGTCGTCACCTGGTCGGCAAACGTCGCCAGCGTGTCGGTCATGGCGTTGATCGTCTCGGCCAGCGCCGCCACCTCGCCCTTGGCGTTCATCACCAGCGTCTGCTTCAGGTCGCCGTTGGCGACCGCCGTCACCACTTTGACAATGCCGCGCACCTGCTCGGTCAGGTTGTTCGCCATCACGTTGACGTTATCCGTCAGGTCCTTCCAGGTTCCCGCCACACCTGGCACCTGCGCCTGGCCGCCGAGCTTGCCCTCGGTGCCTACCTCGCGCGCCACGCGCGTCACCTCGGCGGCGAAGGCGTTGAGCTGGTCTACCATCGTGTTGATCGTGACCTTCAGCTCCAGGACCTCGCCCTTCACATCGGCCGTGATCTTCTTGGAGAGGTCGCCGCCAGCGATGGCGGTGGTCACGTCGGCGATGTTGCGCACCTGAGAGGTCAGGTTGCCCGCCATCGCGTTCACGCTATCGGTGAGATCCTTCCACGTCCCCGCGACGCCGGGGACGACGGCCTGCCCACCGAGCTTGCCTTCGGTGTCCACCTCGCGTGCCACACGGGTCACCTCAGACGCGAAGGCGTTGAGCTGGTCCACCATCGTGTTGATGGTCTCTTTGAGCTGCAAGATCTCGCCCTTCACATCCACGGTGATTTTGCGCGAGAGATCGCCGCGCGCGACTGCGGTCGTCACTTCGGCGATGTTGCGCACCTGGCCGGTGAGGTTGCCGGCCATGAAGTTGACGTTGTCAGTCAGGTCCTTCCACGTCCCCGCGACGCCGGGCACCACCGCTTGGCCGCCCAGCTTGCCCTCGGTACCGACCTCGCGCGCCACGCGCGTGACCTCAGAGGCAAAGGCATTGAGCTGGTCCACCATCGTGTTGATGGTTTCCTTGAGCTGCAAAATCTCGCCGCTGACGTTGACGGTGATCTTGCGCGAGAGGTCGCCACCGGCGATGGCCGTCGCCACGTCGGCGATGTTGCGCACCTGGCCGGTCAGGTTGTTGGCCATCGAGTTGACGTTGTCGGTCAGGCCCTTCCAGGTGCCGGCGGCCCCCGGCACAACCGCCTGACCGCCGAGCTTGCCCTCCGTCCCAACTTCGCGGGCGACACGGGTCACTTCTGAGGCGAAGGCGTTGAGCTGGTCTACCATCGTGTTGATGGTCTCTTTCAGCTCCAGAATCTCGCCGCTGACGTTGACGGTGATCTTGCGCGAGAGGTCGCCGCGTGCGACCGCGGTCGTCACCTCGGCGATGTTACGCACTTGGCCGGTGAGGTTGCCGGCCATCGCATTCACACTGTCAGTGAGATCCTTCCACGTTCCGGCCACACCTGGCACGACCGCTTGGCCGCCGAGCTTGCCCTTGGTGCCCACTTCGCGCGCTACGCGCGTCACCTCCGAGGCGAACGAGCGCAATTGGTCCACCATCGTGTTGATGGCGTCCTTGAGCAGCAGAATCTCGCCGCGCACGTCCACGGTGATTTTGCGCGAGAGGTCGCCGTTGGCGACGGCGATGGTCACGTCGGCGATGTTGCGCACCTGCTCGGTCAGGTTGTTGGCCATCGAGTTGACGTTGTCGGTCAGGTCCTTCCAGACGCCGCTCACCTCGGGCACCTGCGCCTGGCCGCCGAGCTTGCCTTCCGTGCCCACCTCGCGCGCCACGCGCGTCACCTCGCCGGCGAAGACGCCGAGCTGCTGGATCATGGTGTTGACGATCGCCGCCGAGCGCAGGAACTCGCCCTCCAGCGGCCGACCATCCACATCCAGGCGCACGGTCTGGCGCAGATCGCCCTGCGCGACCGCCGCGATGGCGCGTGTGACCTCGGTGGTCGGGCGCAGCAGGTCGTCCACCAGGGTGTTGACCGAGACCTCCATCTCGCCCCAGGCGCCGCGCGATTGCGAGAACTTCGTGCGCTCGCGGGTCTTGCCCTCCTTGCCCACGACGTGCCCGACGCGCTTGAGCTCCTGGGCCATCTGCTGATTGGCGGCGACGATCTCGTTGAAGGTGTCGGCGATCTTGCCTTCCAGGCCCGTCCAGTCGCCGGGGAGCCGTACAGAGAAGTCGCCGTCACGCACGGCCTGCAAGCCGTGCAAGAGCGCCCGAATCTCGGCCTGGGACGCTCCGTCGAGCGTAGCGCGGCCGTTGGAATGCCGTGCGGCCTCCGTTGCCTTCGTCGTCTCTGACATCTCTTCCGCTGCCATGCTATCGGTCGCTATCCCCGAACGCGGGCGCGTGCTCCGCTTCACGCTCATGCTCCAGCTCCCCCAACGATGAGTGCTTCGATGGATGTGGCGGCATGGGCACACCACGTAGTGTCGCGGCGGCGTAAGCGAGCCGCCGAGCAAGGCACAGTCGCCTCACTATAGCATTTCGCGACCGAGTAGCAACGCACCCACACCGCAAAATCGCGGTGCACAGCAAGTTCTCGGATTGCACTGGAAGTCTGCTCTTGGGCATGGCGAAGTCACAGCCCCAGATGCACGTGTGTAGCGGCTTTCATGCCAAAGTTGTGCGCGCGGAGGCCGGTACTTTCGGCCTAATCAGCGGATTCGGCAGGCCGGCATCGTACCCATTGACAATCATCAATTGTTGCGCTAGAGTCTCCCGTATGAGTACGCAGACATCCTCCGAACTTCGCCCGCTGCCAGTGCGCCACAAGAAGGAGCGATGCTGTGCGCCAGCGCCAGCGGCCGCGCCCACCCTGACGCGCGCCGGCACACAGGCGCTCTCCGCCCGACTCAAGGCGCTCTCCGATCCCACGCGGCTGCGCATGCTCGATCTGCTTGCGCAACAGGCAGAGCCGCTGTGTGTGTGCGACATCACCCCTCAGTTCGAGCAGAACCAGCCGACGATCAGCCATCACCTCAAGCTGCTGCGTGGGGCCGGCCTGATCGACTGTGAGAAGCGCGGCATCTGGGCGTTCTACTGGGCCACCGGCGAAGGGAGGAGGACCCTCGCCGCCGTGACGGGGCTGGTCTCCTAGACCACGCGCGGCTCCCCTTTTTTTTGCGGCGCTTCATCGAAGGTTGTCAATGGAAAGTGCGGGCGCGCAGACGCTCGCACCTGCCGGTCATGTGTGTCCTGCCAGTGCTGCTGGTCCATGGAAAGGAGCGAGCGCATGGCGCGCTCAACAACGTCTTCTCGTACCGCTCCCATCACGCCTGCTGGGTCGCCCGCGCTGCCAGTCGCGATCGTCGGCGCCGGGCCGGTCGGGCTGGCGGCAGCGGCGCACCTGCTGGGTCGCGGCGAGACGCCGCTGGTCCTCGAGGTGGGTGAAGCTGCCGGCGCGAACGTCGCCCAGTGGGCCCACGTCCGATTCTTCTCGCCCTGGAAGTACAGCGTGGACGTCGCCTCGCGGGACCTCCTGGAGGCGCACGGCTGGACGATGCCGGATCCCGACGACTTCCCCACCGGCCGCGCCCTGCTCGACCGCTACCTTCTGCCGCTTGCCGCGCTGCCGGAGCTCGCGCCCCACATTCGCTACGGCGCGCGCGTTGTCTCGGTCGCGCGCCGCGGCTACGACAAGATGAAGACGCTCGGCCGCGACGAGGCGCCGTTCGTCGTGACCATCCAGCGGGCTGGTGGGGATGAGGAGCAGGCAATCCTGGCCCGCGCGGTGATCGACGCCTCCGGCACCTGGACCAGCCCCAACCCGCTCGGCGCGAGTGGCGTTCCGGCCCTCGGCGAGCGCGCGCTCGGCGCGCACATTGGTTACGGCATCCCCGACGTGCTGGGTGCCGATCGCGTGCGCTACGCGGGGCGGCGGGTGCTGGTCGCCGGCAGTGGGCACTCGGCGTTCAATACGATCGTCGATCTCGCGGCGCTCGCCCAGACCGAGCCGGGCACACACGTCATCTGGGTGATCCGGCGTGCCGCGAATCAGCAGCTCTACGGCGGCGGGACGGACGACGAGCTGCCGGCCCGCGGGGCGCTCGGCCAGCAGGTCCGCGCGCTGGTCGAGGCGGACGCGCTGCGGCTGGTGACGGGCTTCAAAGCGCTGGCGCTGCGCGAGACGGACACTGGCATTGCGGTCAGCGGCGAGCGCGACGGCGCCGAGGAGACCCTGCCGCCGGTGGACGAGCTGATCGTGGCAACCGGCTTCCGTCCCGATCTCATCCCGCTCGCCGAGCTGCGGCTTGCCCTGGACCCTGCCACCGAAAGCCCGGCGGCCCTGGCCCCGCTGATCGATCCCAACGTGCATAGCTGTGGCACGGTGCCACCACACAGCGCCATCGAGCTGGCGCATCCCGAGCAGGACTTCTATCTCGCGGGCATGAAGAGCTATGGGCGCGCCCCCACCTTCCTGCTGCTGACCGGCTACGAGCAGGTACGCTCCATCGCGGCGGCGCTGGCCGGCGATTGGGAAGCGGCGCGCGACGTCCAGCTCGTGCTGCCCGAGACCGGCGTCTGCTCGTCGTCCTACGGGCAGGGGTCCGGCGGGTCGTGCTGCGGCGTGGGGGCCGCGTGTGGCGACGAGGCCGCGGACACGGCGGAGCCAGCAGTGACGGCAGCCGTGACCGGGACGATTGCGGCTCCACGACGCAGCGGCAAGCCGCTCGGCGTTCCCGTCGTCTCAGTTGCTGCCGGGGCCGACGTGGCAACCGCTCCAGCGCGCGGCAAGCAATCCAGTTCGTGCTGCGGATAGGGATAACAGCTCGCGAGCGATGTGGCGCGTGGGGCAGTGCAATCGCCTGCTACAGCCCGCGGCCGAGCGCGATGCCCGCCGCAGCGGCGAGGGCGCCGAGAACGAGCGTGCCGGCGGCGTAGAGCCAGGCGGCATGGTGGCGGCCGCCGCGGGCGCTGGCGAACGTCTCGAAGCACAGCGCGCTGAAGGTGGTGTAGCCGCCCAGGAAGCCCGTCCCCAGCACCAGCCGCATCGCGGCCGCTGAGTGCGCCTCGCCGCGCGACGCGCCGAGCAGCAGCCCGAGCGCGAATGCCCCGCTGACGTTGATCAGCAGTGTGGCGACCGGGAAGTGCCCGCGCCAGCGGCGGGCGATCCACTCTGCCACACCGAAGCGCGCCGCCGCGCCTAGCGCGCCCGCGCCGCCGATCAGCAGCGCGACGAGAAATCCTGCCACCCGCTCATCGTCTCCTCTCGCGTACTACATGGATCCATGCTTTCGGAGGTTCACGAGGCATTCATGCCCTTGACCCCTGCGCCGGCCATTGATGGCCGCGCCGCCACACACATCCCATACCGGCCATTCATGGCCGCGATTCGCCCGCCACCGCGCCACCATCGGGCGCGAAGAAGCGCACCTCGCTGACCGTCACCACGCCGTGCCGCAGCAGCGCGGTGATCTCCGGCAGCACGCGCTCGATGGCCACGGCGCGATCCACGATCTCGATCACCAGCGGCAGGTCGTCGCTCACATCTACCCAGCCGGAGCGGTGCAGGCCGCCGTGCGCGCTGTAGCCCTCGACGGCCCGCAGCACCGTGATGCCCGCCAGCCGCTCGCGCTGCACCAGCTCCACCAGCGCGTCCATCACCGTGCGATGCCCGGCGCGCGTGCGCGCCCCCTCGCTGGTCAGCACGCGCACCGAAAGTCCCGCGACGAGTGCGTCATCCATCACGTCCCTCCTCGACGGCCTGCCGCGCCTGCCTCGCGCTCCCATGGCGGCTCGACACCCCCATCGCCGGAAACTTGCCAGGGGACAGTCGCGCGGGCCGCGCGCAGCGCCAGCAGCCGCTGGTGCCGCTGGCGGCGCTCGGCCAGCACCACCAGCCCGCCAAGGATGTAGCCCGCGTACGCACAGCCGACGCCCAGTGCGAGGCTGCCGGCAAGATACATCCCGCCGGCCAGCGCATGGCCGGATGCCACCAGCGTATCACCGCCGTAGACGAACGTGCTGAAGGTGGTGTAGGCGCCCAAGAAGCCGGTGCCGAAGGTCAGGCGCGCGCTGGGGGGCAGCAGCGCGCCTCGCTCGAAGATGCCGTAGAGCACGCCGAGGGCCAGCGCGCCCGTCAGATTGATGGCAAGCGTATCCCATGGGATGGTGCCGCCGTGTCCCAACAGCAGGACGTGGGCGAGCGCCAGCAGCGGCGCGCCGAGGAAGTAGCGTGCGAGCGTGCCACAGAAGCCGCCGGCGCAGACGAGCGCGAGCTTGCGCATGACGACGAGACCTCCTCCACACAGGGTCGCCGCGGGCAACAAAAATGCCTCTACCGCGACAGGTTTTCCGCGCGTCGAATCAGGCGGGCGCGGACCAATCGGAAGTAGAAGCCATCAGCCCCAGCGTGCGTGCGGAGCGGTCTCGGCGAGCCTCATCGCCGCATGCGGCTTGCCGCGCCGCGGCAAACGGGCCGCGGGCGTTTCTCGCGCATGGTAGAGTGAATCGTAGCACATCGAACCAGGCGAAGGGAAGAAATGAAGGAGGATCGGTCATGGCGATTCGCTTCGAGCGCCGCGAAAGGGTGGCGCGCTTCCTCGATCCGCGCGCGGACTACGCCGAGACGGCAATCACCTGTGAGCTGCGGCGCGATCCCCTCACCGGGCGCAGCGGGCGCGTGGCTCATTTCGCCGGCTTCCAGCTCAATCCGCCAGTCCTCGCGCCGCTGATCGAGGTGTCGCGCACGGGCTGCCCCTTCTGCCCCGACCGCGTGCTGGAGGTGACGCCGCGCTTCCCGGCCGACGTGCTGCCGCAAGGGCGGGTCACCCGCGGCGAGTGCGTGCTGTTCCCCAATCTCGCACCCTACGATGCGCACAGCGCCGTGGCAGCGATGAGTCGCGCGCACTACGTGCCGATCGACGGCTTCACGCCCGGTATGCTGCGCGATGCGCTGGAGGCATCGCGCGAGTATCTCACCGCCGTCCAGCGGCTGCCCGAGACGACCTTCGGCCTGGTGTACTGGAACTACCTGCCGGCCTCCGGCGGGACGCAGATCCATCCGCACTTGCAGCTCTTCGCCACCGATATGCCCGGCAACACCCTGGAGCGCGAGCTGGCGGCGACCGCGGCGTACGCCGCCGCAGAAGGCGGCAGCCGCTCGTACTGGGCCGATCTGCTGGCGGCCGAGGAGGCGCAGGGCGAGCGTTACATCGCGCGCGGCGCGCACACTGCCTGGCTGATGGACTTCATTTCCCAGGGCCTGCTGGGCGACCTGCTGATCGTATTCCCTGGCCAGCGCACGCTGCCCAATCTGCCCGATGCCGCGCTCGACGAGCTGTGCGCTGGACTGTCGCAGGCGCTCCCGGCGCTCGGCACGCAGGGGGTCTACAGCTTCAACATGGCGTTCTACCCTGCCCCGCCTGACCGCCCGGGCTTCTGGCTGCACGCCCGGCTCTCGCCACGCATCTACCTCTCGCCGCGCATCTGGGGCGCCGATACTAGCGCGCTGCAGCACCTCTACGACGAGCACTTCATGGTGCGCCCGCCGGAGGAGATGGCGCGGGGCCTGCGCGGCGCAATCCAACTCGGGTAGCTCACCCTACGCCGTGCTCGTCAAGGTACGTGCGGAACGACAGCGGCTGGAAGCCGAAGTGGCGCTCGACCGCATCCAGCTCCGTGACGTTGTCGAAATCGAAGAGGCCAGTGGCGGCGCGCGTGACCGGCGGGTTGGGCAGCACCGCCTCCATCATGCCGGCGCCGAGCCGGGCGAGCGGCTTGGGTCCTGGCACCTTGAGCTTGCCCTTGCCCAGCGCCTGCATCAGCAGGTCGAGAATCTGCGCGTAGGTGTAGACCTCCGGCCCGCCGACCTCGATCGCCTGGCCGTCGTAGCGCTCCGGCTCGCGGGCCATCGTGAGCATGCACGTGGTCACGTCTTCGACCCAAATCGGCTGGAAGCGCACCTGGCCGTTGCCGATCATCGGCACCACCGGCAGCGGGCTGCGGATCAGGTCGGCGAGGCCGGTGAAGAAGGGTGAGCCAGAGCCGAACTGCACCGAGGGCCCCAGGATCGACCAGCCCAGGCCGCTGTTCTTGACCGCCTGATCGGCCTCGTAGCGCCCTTGCAGATAGGCGTCGCGCTGCGAGGGGACCGTGCCCAGGCCGCCCATCACGCAGATGCGCGCGACACCCGCCTCCTTGGCCGCGGCGACGAGGTTCTTGGTCCCCTGCACGTTGGTCTCGCGATAGGTGTTGCCTGCCGTCTGCTTGCGGTTGGCGACCAGGAAGGCGCAATGGATGATGGTCTCGACGCCTTGCAGGGCAGGACCGAGCGTGGCGGGCTTGGTCGTGTCGGAGGCCACGATCTCGATGCCCTGGGGCAGCGCCTCGCTCGCCCGCGCGACATTGCGCACCAGCGCCCGCGCCGCGATCCCGTCCTCCGCCAGACGCCGCATGATGTGCCGGCCGACGAAGCCGTCGGCGCCCGTGACCGCAATCATGGCTGTGTCCCCTCCTGGATCGCGGCCATGAATGGCCGGCGCACGGCCGATCAGGCTGAAGCCCCGCAGGAGGCAGCAATTGGACTTCAGCTCTGCGCGCGTGCTCCGGCACTTCAGTGCCGAGACCATGTGTTCAGCCGCCCGCCCGGTCTGCCGCTCAGATTGTAGCGCCGGTCGGAAGAGCGCTGCCTTGGTCTTCGGCGGCCAGCGCGGCGGCGATGGCCGCGCGCCGCTGCTCGCGCAGCGCGGGATCGCGCACCTGGCGGAACTGCCACACCGGCGGGTCGCCCTGCCAGCGCGGAATGACGTGGATGTGCAGGTGGAAGACGTCCTGACCGCCGGCAGGCTCGTTGGCCTGGGCGACGAACACGCCCTCGCAGCCCAGCCCCGACTTGAGCGCTCGCGCCACGCGGACCGTCCAGCGCATCAGCGCGGCGCCGAGCGCGTCGTCCAGACTGTAGATGGTGGCGATGTGCGCCCTGGGCACGACGAGCGGATGGTTCTCCAGCGAGAGGAAGACGATCGCCTCGTCGGACTGGGCGATCACGTCGGCCGGCGCCTGGTGCGCGGCGATGCGGCAGAAGATGCAATCTTCCAACGTGTCAGCACTCCTCTGTGATCTACCGGGTGGCATGGATTCCGCACCTGTGCCCTGCGCGCCGCAGGCTCCGCCAGGCGTCACGAGCCTCGCAGCCGCTTGATCGCCACCGGCAGCTCCGGCAGCAGATCGCCCGCCAGCGTGCCTGCCTCGCCCAGCCGCTCGCTCACCAGGAATCCCGCCCGCGCGTGCAGGTAGACGCCCAGACTCGCCGCGTCATAGGGGGCGAGGCCCTGGGCCAACAGTCCGCCGATAGTGCCGGAGAGCACGTCGCCAGTGCCCGCGGTGGCGAGCGCGGGATTGCCCGGTGAGTGCAGCCGCACGCGCCCGCCCGGCTCGCCCACCAGCGTCGTCGCGCCCTTGAGCAGCACGACTAGATTCCATGCGCGCGCCGACTCGCGGGTGGTCGGCAGCCGGTCGAAGCCGCCGCCGGAGACCGATTGGCCGCCCAGCAGCCGCGCCATCTCGCCCGGATGCGGCGTGATCACCGTCTGCGCCGGCAGACGCCGCCACCACTCTGGCAGCTTCGCCAGGTTGTTCAGACCGTCGGCGTCCACCAGCAGGCAGGGGCGCTCGACGTCGGGCTGCGCGGCGATGCCCGCCAGCACACGCTCCAGGAACGGCAACGTCTCGGGCGCCTGGCCCAAGCCCGGCCCAATCACGACGGCGCGATAGCCGGCCAGCTCCGCGAGGAAAGCGTCTGCGCGCTGCTCCGGCGAGGCCGCATCCGGCGGCAGGATCGCGTAGGTCGCCTCAGGCAGCATGGTGGTGTAGAACGGCGCGCGCTCGGCGGTGGTGGCGAGCGTCACCAGGCCCGCGCCCACGCGCGCCGCGGCGGCCGTCACCAGGTATGCGGCGCCGAGGAAGTGTCCCGACCCCGCCAGCACCATCACCTTGCCGAAGGTGCCCTTGTTGCTCTCGACAGGTCGCGCCGGCAGCAGCGGTCGCATCAGCGGCGCGTCCATCATCTCCAGGCCGCTCGTGATCTCCATCTCCGGCGGCAGACCAATGCCGCCGATTTCAAGCGTGCCCACTGATGCGGCGCCAGGATAGAAGAACAGGCCGGTCTTGGGGAATGCCAGGGTAGCGGTCAGATCGGCGTTGAGGACGCCGGGGTCCATCTCGCCCGTGTCGGCGTTGAGGCCGGTTGGCAGGTCCACGGCGAGCACGGTCAGCTCCGGGCGGCGCTGCTTCTCATCGCGCACCAGCCCGATCAGTGCGCGCATGCTCTCCGGCAGCGGACGCGAGGTGCCGGTGCCCAGTAGCGCGTCGGCCACCACGTCGGCACGGGTAAGCGCTTCGCGCACGGCGGCCAGGTCGTCGCCGACGGGGATGTAGCGGCCACCAACTTCGAGGCGGCGCTCCTTCCAGGCGTAGATCGTGATGTGCGTGCCCCACTCGGCCAGATACTTCGCCATCACGCGCCCGTCGCCGCCGTTGTTGCCAGGCCCCGCCAGCACCAGCACCACCCGCGCGCGCGCATCGCCCAGCAGCGGGCGCAGCAGCTCGGCCACGCTGCGGCCGGCGTGTTCCATCAGCACCGGCGAGGTCAGGCCATACTCGCGCTCCGCGCGCTGCTCGATGGTGCGCATCTCCTCGACCGTGACCACTAACATGGGAGTCTGCCGCCTTTCATGAGCCAGAGATGGGTACGGAGAACGCGAAGATCGCGAAGGACGCGAAGGAAAGCGAGGGATCTCGGAAACGCGAAGCCGCAAAGACGATTCCGTAGGGGCGTCCGGTGGACGCCCGCCTAGCGGCGCACGGTGCGCCCCGATGGATCGGTAGCACAGGGGCGGGGCGAGGGGCAAGCGCGAGCATTATACGAACCGGCCGTTTGGGGCGCCAGGTCGGCAATGCCCGGCAATACTGTATGCCGCCTTTGTGCCTGGCGGCCCTGCCATGCTACAATGCAGCCGCGGGCCGCTCTCGCCGTCTTTCCCAGGCGAGTGTTCGCGCGGAGGACGTCGAGATCTGTCGGGTACCGGGCGAGCCGTGGCTCACCCCTACACCTCTGCGGAAATCCATGGTGTCCCAAAACCGAAGAAATAGCCCGAAGGTCCGGCGCACGATTCCTTCGCGTTCTTCGCGCGTGCTTCGCGGACTTCGCGTTCATCGTCACCCACGGAATGCTAGGAGGCCAGCCCGGTGATTGCCCGACGCGCGCAGCAGTGCGAGTACCTGCAATTTGGGCTGCTCGCCGAGGTGCCCGGCCTGGTGCATGCCGTCTTCACCCGTCGCGGCGGCTTCAGCGAGGCTCCCTACGCCGGACTCAATCTCAGCGGCGTCACGGGCGACGATCTGGCGATCGTGGCGCTCAACCGCGAGGTGGTAATCCGCGCGCTGGGGCTGCCGCTGGTGGGGGCGCACACGGTACACGGCGGCGAGGTCGTGCGGGTCGAGCGCGCCGAGGGCGAGGTCGGCGAAGATCAGCAGCAGTGGCTGGAGCCGCTGCGCAGCCGGCTGCGCCACACGCCAGCCGACGCGATGATCGCGCACCAGGATGGCTTCGCGCTCTGCTGGGCGTACGGCGACTGCGCGCCGGTGCTGCTCTACGATCCACGCCACCGCGCCTTCGCACTGATCCATGCCGGCTGGCGTGGCACGGCGGCGGGCGTCGTGCCCAACGCGATCGCCGCGATGGCCGAGCGCTACGGCTCGCGCCCTGGCGAGCTGCTGGCGGGCGTGGGACCGGCCATCGCCGCGTGCTGCTACGAGTGCGGCCCGGAGGTGCGTGAAGCATTCGCCGCCCATCCGCTGGCGGGCGAATGCGCGCGTTTCGAGGAGCGCCGCGGCGCGGACGGCAGGCTGCGGCTCTACCTGGACGTCGCCGGCTCGAACGTCGCGCAGTTGCGCGCCAGCGGGGTTGCGGCGGAGCATATCGAGGATTCGGGCTACTGCACCGGCTGCCGCACGGACCTCTTCTACTCACACCGCCGCGAGCCGAAGCCCAGCGGGCGCTTCGCGGTCGCCATCGGCCTGCGTAATGATACTGCGGCGTGAGGATTCGATCCGCAAGCGGGGGAGGGTGACGCCGATGGACGCCGTGACCACAGACGAGGATGCGCTCGCCGCGCGCCTGGCCGAGCTGCGCGATCGCATCGCCGCCTCCGCCGCGCGCTCCGGCCGCCTTGCTGAGGCCGTCACCCTGATGGCCGTCACCAAGAACGTGGCCCCCGCCCGCATCCGCGCCGCCTACGCGCTGGGGCTGCGCGACTTCGGCGAGAACCGCATCCAGGAGGCCGAACGCAAACGCCCCGAATTGCTCCAGCTCGACGGCGCGCGCTGGGAGCTGATCGGCCACCTCCAGACCAACAAGGTGAAGGAAGCCGTGGCGCTCTTCGCGCGCGTGCAGAGCGCCGACAGCCTGCGCCTGCTGGAGCGGCTGGAGGCTCGCGCGGCGGCGGTGGGCCGCGAGCTGCCGATCCTGCTGGAGGTCAACGCCGGCGAAGAGGCGAGCAAGCTTGGCTTCGCGCCCGACGCCGTGCTGGAGGCCGCCCGCGCGCTGGAGCGCTTCCCCCATTTGCTGGCGCAGGGGCTGATGACCGTGGCGCCGATCGGTGGCGAGGAGGTCGTGCGGCCTGTCTTTCGGCGCCTGTGCGCGATCCGTGATATGCTGCGCGAAGTGGTGCCACAGCGTCCGGTAGGGCAGGGCGAGCTAGGCGGCTGGGACGTGCTCTCGATGGGCATGAGCGACGACTACGAGATCGCCATCGAAGAGGGCGCGACGCTGGTGCGCATCGGGCGCGGGCTATTTGGGCCGCGGCCACCGCGCGAGGCCGAGGCGGAGGGGACCGAAGCGAGTGAGCCGAAGGAGTGAGGGCATGCGCATCGCTGATCTGCTCTTTGGCCGGCGCATCCGCCAGAACCACGCGCTGGAGCACGGCACGGTGACGATTCTCACCCATCGCGTGCCGGGACTGGCGGTGAGCGCCCGCTCAACCGCTCGCGGCTTCACGATCTTCGCCGATCTCGATGCTAGTATGGTGCGCGCGGCCTGCTCCGAGGCGCTGGAGCGGCTCCGCGGCGGCGAGGCGGAGCTGGCGATCCATCCAAATTGTGGCACCAACCTGGCCGTGGGCACGTCGCTGGCGATGATCGGCTCGCTCTTCGGCCTCACCGCGTTGCGCGCACGCACGCGGGTCGCCTCAGCCGTCGCCAGTTCGCTCGCCGGCTTCGCCGTCGCGCGGCCGCTGGGGCGCGTGGTGCAGCGGCATGTCACCACGCTGCCCGATCTCCACGACGTACGCATTCTCGCGGTGAGGCACAAACGCGCCTTTGGACGCCGCGTGGTCGAGGTGCTCACCGCCGCCGACGCCGCTTAGGCATCACGCCAGCCAGATTGCAGAAAGGCCGCGACCATGCAAATCCTCACCTACAACATCCTGCACGACATGATCCACTTCGCGCTGATGCTGATGGTCGTGGCGCTGCTGGTGCGGGTGATCCTAAGCTGGCTGCCGTTCCCGCCGGGCAATCCCATCGTGCTGTTTTTTATCCGGCTCACCGATCCTATCTTGCAGCCCATCGCGCGCCGCATCCCTCGCGGCTCGCTCGGCTTCCTGGACCTCAGCTACACGGTGGCGATTATCTTCGTCTGGTGGGTCCTGCTCACGCTTGACGCCGTCCTCTCCTTCGCGCTGCCGCCGGGGTGGTGAGATGCCCGATCACAAGCGGTCTGATGCGACCCCTCCATCCGTTGCCGACCCGCAGCCGAGCGATTGGGAGCCTGCTGAGGCGCTGCGCGAGGAGCGCGGGCGCCTGATGGTGGCGCTGCGGGTGACGCCCCGTGCCGCGCGTGACGAGCTGACCCTCGACGGCGCCGTGGTGCGCATCCGCGTAGCCGCCCCGCCGGTGGAGGGCGCCGCCAACGACGCGGTGATCGCGCTGCTCGCGCGCCGGCTGCATCTGCCCAAGAGCAGCATCACCCTCGTGCGCGGCGAGCGCAGCCGTGACAAGCTGGTCGCTATCAAGCGCCTGACGGCGACGGAGTTCCGCGAGCGCTGCGGCCTCTGAGCGCCCGGCGCCTGATATTCCAACCACAAATTGCGCCCGTCCCATTCATTGCCGGCGTCGTTGCCCTACTCCCTCTCGCCTCTTCTCTCCCCTGGGCCAGCGTGCCGCACGTGCTCCCAGCGTCTCCACATCAGTAGGTAGGACTTTTGGGTGATGGATCACTCTTCTTGGGACTCTGGCTGCATTTACGGGTGACGCCAGCCCATGCATCTCGAGTTCGCAAGGGAGAAAACGATGGTGGAACCCGGCCCGACTCGGCCCATGTCCGGCGAGACATTGGATGCGATCATAGAGCGCTCGCAGGATACCCTCTATCGCTACGCGCGCAAGCTGACCAACGACAGTGAGCTTGCCAAAGATGTCCTCCAGAATGCCCTTTTCGCCGCCTGGCTGAACCGGAGCGAGGAGCCGTTTGCTGTGCGCGCCGAGGCCGAACAGCGCGTTCGTCAGGAGGCTCCTTCATTTGATGCATTGGATGGCGCCATTCGCGGGTGGCTGCTCAAGGCCGTCTACTGGCAGGCGCGGTCCGCGGTTCGCCGCGAAGCCCGGCATCGTCATATGCCGGCGCTCTTCTTAGAAGAGCTGCCCGACATCACGGACAATGAGCGCATGGGACTCTCCGACCAGGAGATCGACAACCTGGCGCTCCACACTGCGCTGGCGCGCCTGCCAGCCGTGACGTGCCACTGCTACACGCTCCATGCCGTTCACGGGCTTCACGAACAGGAAATCAGCGCCATCATTCATCTGCCAGCCCAGCGAGTCAAGGAGCGCATCCGATATGCGGGCGCCCGACTTGCCCAGGCCCTGAGAGCGGCCTGGGTCCATGCGCCGAAGGGAGCGGAGAAGCAATGAGCACAATGATGAACTCTTCCACACCTGCCCAGACGAAGGACTGCATCCGCTACCAGGAGAAGTTGCCGTTGCTCGCCTATGGCACGCACCAGCGCGCGGAGGAAGACGCGGACTTCGCGCGGCATGTCGCGAGCTGCGCCTGGTGCCAGGAAGAGATAGCCCTTCTGCGCCGGGCGCAAGCCTTGCTGCGCAAGAGTTTCGACGAGCTGCCCACGTTGGAGCGGCGCATTCACCTGAGCGACATCATCGCGGCGTGCGAGCCGGCACGTGCCGATACGCCCTCGACGTCGTCATCCCGCCAGCGCGAGACTGCCTCTGCGCCACCCGCGTCCATTGCGGCCTTTCGGCGCCGGTCTCGGCATTCAGCCGCGGAAGCGATGTTTGGGCGCACGATCGTCGAGTCGAGCGGGGTGGCCGGAGGATGCTCTTTGCTCCGCCCTGACGATCCGCGCACAGCGCACGATCCAGAGCGTTCCGAGGCCGTGGCGTCGCTGCTCTTTGACGTCTATATCGCCCTCCAACGGGCGGCGAGCGAGCAGACCGCGCTGATGGACTTTCTCCCGCGTCTCGAGGAGTGTTTGCGTGTCCCGATGTCGGAGTGGCAGCGTATGCACGTCTGGTATGCGCTGGCGCTCTGTAAGCTGGCGATAGGTGACCCGCTTGGCGCCCAGGCGTTGCTGGATCTCGCGGCGGATGCTGCAGTGCGCCTAGAGGATCTGGGGGCCTGCGTCGAATGCGCCTACTGGTTGGGCATCATCAGCGGCGATTTAGGGCAGGAGCAGGCCGCGGCGGAGTATTTCGACATCATGATGGACGCTCTCGGCACTCTGGTGACGGAGCCGGACATCGCCACGTCCTTCGCCCCCTATTATCAACTCATGATCGATGCCTTGCAGTTGATCGCGCACCGCCCCGGCGGCGATGGGTCTCCCGCGTCTGGCTCGCCTGGTGTGCGTCGAGCGTTCCGGCTTCCGCCTGCTTCAGAGTGATCCTCGCGACCATCGTTCGTCGCCCGGCGGCGATTGGCCACGCCGCCCGATCGAATCGGACTCCTGGCAGGCAGAGCTTGATCAGTGTGCTACACTGTGTCTGGAGCGGTACACGCGCTGTGTCACCATTCAATTTGCAGTGGAAGGTCGCCGCGATTGTATTATCACAACACACACCAGCCGCTGTTACTGGCGACTGTTCCGGTTGTCGTGATCGCGCGCATTTCGTCCTTCGTGCGATGCTGCCCTATGCGGTCGCGAGGCAGATCAGGGAGAGAGGTCTGAACGTGAGAACGGCTCGGAGCGCTTGTGCGTTCCCATCGGTAACCCGTGATTGCCGTCTATTGAGTAGCGAGCCCTAGCAGCGAGGCGACCGCGTGCTCAGACCATTCCTCTTTCTGTCCCATCACCCCGCGTCGCGGCTTGAGCCTGGCTACTCGGCTGAGGCCGCAGTGACGTTGGGAGAGGTCGTGCCGCTCCTCGCGGCCACAGCGGCGCAGCCCGATGCACTGCTGGTCGTTCGCGACCGCTTGACGGCCTGCCTGCGATTACCGATGTCTCGGGGCCAGCGGCTCCGCGGGGCGTTCGCCCTGGCCGCGGCGTGCGATCGATTAGGGGATGCTCCCACTGCGCTTGAGTGGCTGGATGCGGCGCTCGATGAGGTCACGCAGGTTGAGGCGTCCGCCGCGGTTCCTGAAATTTTCTACCTGCGCGCGGAGCAGCATCGCGCATTGTTTGAATATTCACTGGCAGCGTCAGATTATCGGTCATGCTTGACGTTCCTACAATTGCAAGATGAGCCGTCAGAGCCGTTGGATCCCGCGCGGGAGTTGAATATACTCGTTCGGTTGGCGGGGGTGCAATTCTTCCGTGCGCGCTTCATGGATTGCCAAACCCTGTTGAACGATGCCCATACACTCCTGGCACGCTTGCGCTCTCCTGGCAGCGACCTTGCTCCGGCGCGCCAGGAATGGGCGGGCGTTGAATGGATGCAGGCGCTGGTGGATCAATGGAAAGGTGCGCCGGAGCACGCGCTAATCCATGCCATGTCCGCCGCGGATGTCTATCAGTCGAGTGGTAGCGCGGGCCCGTCGGCGCGCATTCAGTTCATCGTCGCCGACATCGCGCTCGATCTCTGCGAAGCCGCGGCGCCCTCTCCCGAAAGCTCACAGCGCCAGGCATTTCTCGCGTTTGCCGACTCGTACCTTGAGCGGGCGCTGTCTCTGGCGCGGGCCAGCGGGGACCACACCGGAGAAGCGCTTGTCCTGCTTGGCTCGGCTCGGCACGCCCGCCTGCGTGGCCACTCAGGCGAGAGTCTGGCGCTCATCGAGCGCGTGGCACGCACAGCGATACAATCGGCCGACGTCGCGCTGATCGCGCAATCCTTGACAGCCCTGGGAGACGCCTTTGGCGCGCGTGGCGAGCATGAGACGGCGCTCAACCTCTATCGTGAGACACTCGACGTCCTGGAAGACTACGATGTTCCCGCCTTCGGCGCCCGCGCATATCGCGCGCTGCTGCGCGCGAGTGAGCTCGAAGGAGTGGACACGACGGTATGGGCCTATCAATAGGGCCGTGTCCACACCGCACCGTGTGAGTGTGTGATCAGACAGCATGGCGGAGCGGCGGAAAGGAGTGCTTCGATGGGGTACGGATTAACCGGCACCTGGGACAACCACTCAGGTGTGCTCGCGCGCGCTCGTGCTGGAAGCCGCACCGTCTCCGGACGGAGTCCGCGGAACACGACGGTGGCGACTCTGGCAACGCGATCCAGATGGCAGCGGCGTAGCTCCGTCCAACTGCTCTCAATCGTGCTGCTCCTTGCGCTTCTCGGAACGCAGCTCGTGGTGGCGCCATCCGGTGGTCCTGTCGCACTCGTGCTGCGGTTGCTCGCGCGCAGCCCCTGCTCAGGCGCCCCGTTGCCGTGCTGACAGCATTGGGTCCAGCCCTAATGCCGGCTCCGCCTCCGCGTGAGCAGCAGCCCTAGTCCCGCGACGAGCGCCAGAATGACCAGCACGATGACGGCGTAGGTCACGACCGCACCAACCTGCAAGCCGCTCCTGCTGGTTGTGTTGTGCGCGGTGCTCGTGCCACCCGACGTGCAGTGTGATTGCGGCAGCACCAGTCTGGTGTTCGTCGGCGGACGGCCATCCTGGGCGGGATAGGCGGCGTAGGGATTGTCGTAAACCGTCGGGGCAGCCACCACGGTGACGCTCTTGCTGACCGTGCGCGTGCCAGCAGACCCCGACACCTTCAGGGTGAGCGTGTAGCTGCCGGCGTGCGCATAGGTGTGGCTCACGCTCTGCCCGCTGGCCGTGGCACCGTCGCCAAACGACCAGGCGTAGCTCAGCGCGCTCGAGCCGGAGCCAGAGCTAGATGGATCGAACGACGCCCTGGCGTCGAGCGCCAGCGGCTGACCGGCGACCGGCTGGCCGACGTCGCTGATCGCCGCGATGGGCTTGCCGTCGGACGCCGCGGCGCCGAGCACATCGGGCTGAGCGAGCATCCACGCTGTCAGCATGCCAGGCAGCGCCAGCGCCAGCTCCAAAGCCTTCGATTCATTGGCGCACCCACTGGCGTAGGTGTTCATGAGCTGGATGGTGTCGGTCGGCTGGTCATAGGGATACGACCAGGGCGGCGCGTCGGGATTGTAGTAGCTGAAGTTGCCAATCAGCATCGCCGCCGGCACGCCCGCCAGTGTGAAGGGCACCTGGTCGCTGGAGCCTTCGTCGTCGTCGAGGATATGCACGTCCTGGGTCGCGTCATTGGCGCCAAAGATCGGCTGGGCGACGCTGTGGCCGCTGGCGTCGGTGTAGTCCAGCGTGGAGTAGCCCAACGCCTGGAACTCGGCGAAGACCGCTGGGATCGCCTGCGCGATCTCGGCGCGGAAGTGGCTGAGCGTGGCGCGCTGGGCGCCGCTGAGCTGGTCCTGGTGGGGATAGAGGCTGTTGTCGGTCAGCGGCGAGAGGTAGGTCGAGAACGGCAGCACGGGATTGCTGGTCAGACCCAGGAAGCGCAGCGGATAGCCGATGCCGTTCTGCTCCTCATTGAACATCGCCACGATATTGCCGACATCGCCGTTGACGGTGGCGTTGAGGTAGTAGAAGGAGCCGTAGAGACCCTGCTCCTCGGCGTCGAAGATCACGAAGCGCAGCGTGCGCGCGGGAAAGACGTGGTGCGTGCGCCAGTACGCCGCCATCGCTTTGGCGATCCCCAGCTCGATGGCGCAGCCGCTGCCATCGTCGTTGGCCGATTGCGTGGAGCTGGCCTCGCCATCGTAGTGGCAGCCGATCACCACCATCTGCTCGGCGTGCGTCGCGCCCGGTACCGTCACCTCGACGTTGAAGGCCGGCACCACCGCTGGCCGGCCCGCCCAGCCCTTGACCGGGAACGCATCGCGCCGGGCTACCGCGCCGAAGCCGGACAGGTCGCTCAGCATCTCGTGGGTCCAGTAGTCGGCGAACTCGTCGTGGCCGCTGACGCTGACCGGCAGATTGTTGTCGTAGCCGGCCTCGCGATGCTGGAAGTGTGTCGCCATGTAGGCGAGCTGGTCGTAGATGTAGCCCGGATCGACCGCCGGCAGCTCAGCCGTCGGGGGTTGTGTCTCCAGGGCGAGCGGATGCGCTGAAGCTGTCGCGGAAGTCCGGCTTCCCAGCGACGGCAACCCCGCGAGCAGCAGCCCGGCCAGCGCGACGGCAAACAGCATGCGGCGCACGATCCCGCTCCTCTCCTCAGTCCCCGCGCCGCCAACGGCGGACGGCCTCGCTGGCACGCACCATCGCAAGCGGCACGCGAACCCATCCTTCCAGACGCGCGGCGCCGGTCCAGATTATCATCGCGCATCTGGCGAGCGAGCAACCCCGGCGATGGTACCAGCGGGTAGGCTGGAAAGCCGCATCCTGTGCCGTTGCGCCGCCCGAACTTCGCCGCCCCATTGACTGTGACGACCAAGTAGGTCATACTTGCACACAAGAAGCAGGCGGTGCTGCCTGCATGTTTGCTTGCCGTGGAGGAGGAAGATCGGCGGCGCCGCGCTTTCCCCTATCCGGTTGCTGCGCCGTTCCGCGTGTCCCTCGCTATCCTCGCTATCCTCGCTATCCTCGCTATCCTCGCATCCCTGGCATCCCTGGCATCCCTGGCATCCCTGGCATGTGCCGTAGCCCTCGTACTGCGTGACCATCGCCGTTCATTTGCTGCGTAATCCCCGTCGCTACCCCCGCTGTTCCCGCTGTTCCCGCTGTTCCCGCTGTTCCCGCTGTTCCCGCTGTTCCCGCTGTTCCCGCTGTTCCCGCTGTTCCCGCTGGCCTCTGGCCGTTTTCCGCAACGCAGTCGAAAGTCGAGGGAGGGTGGTCCCATGCGGTCCGGCACTCATCGTGTCTCGTTCTCGTGGCGGCGCTGGCTCGTGCGTAGCGCCGTCGCCATGCTGCTCGTCGCCGGCATCACCGCCGCGCTTGGCACCCGCACTGTTGCGCGCGCGAGCGGCTCGTACGTCTCCTCGACCAACTGGCCGGTGCTGTTCGTCCATGGCTTCAGCAGCAGCTCATCAGTGGACTGCGGCTCGACCTGGAACACAGCGATCTCGTATTTGCAGGGCTACCACGCCTATGGCGGCACGACGCTGCACTGGACCGGCGCGATGGTCAAGCTCGGCTTCTATTCATCCGACACCAACTGCAGCGCGTCGCTCTCCAGCCAGTATTCGCACTGCTCGGGCTACTACGCCAGCGGCCTGGGCACCAACAATGAGTCCATTCGCCACATCGCCTGCGACTTCGCGTGGTACGTCTACGAGCATTACAGCATCTTGGGCCACAACGTGCAGGCCGTGGCGCACAGCATGGGCGGGCTGATCGTGCGCTGGGCGATCCACGGCGTGCAGGCGCACCTCGCGTCCTTCCCGCCGTCGCTCCTCGTGCAGGACGTGGTGACGCTCTCGACACCGCACGGCGGCGTGCCAGCCGGCTCGAACATCTTCACCTGCTTCGGCTGCACCGAGGGCGACGAAATGGTCTCTGGCAGCAGCTTCATGAACGACACCTACAACTACGCGCAGGATCCACAGGGTAGCGGCTGGGGCACCGACTGGACGATGATCGGCGGCAAGGCGTTCTACCAGCTCGGCTGTGACGTGGTGTCGTCGTCTGAGGCGACGTACATGAACCTGGGCCACAAGTCGTACTTCACCTCGCCGTGCTACAGCCACGGCGGCTATCTCACCGATACCTCCGATAGCTCTGACGCGCACATCTATTGGTGCGACGGCTGCCCCGTCACGCCCTCGTCGTGGAACTACTGGGGCGGCGCGCCGCACGCGCTGCGCCATATGCTCTACGCGCTGTATGTGAGCAACTGGTAGTCGCCGTCGCCGCCAGAGGGGATCATACGCGCCATGCCCGCACCCGTACCCATACCCGCACCTACGCGCCTGTTTGTGAGCCACAGCACGCAAGATAACCCTTGGTGCCGCGATCTGGTGGCGGCACTGACGGCGGCCGGACTCGACGTGTGGTACGACGAGCGCGGCCTGACCGGCGGGATCAACTGGGTCGAGACGCTGCAGCGCGAGGTCCAGGCGCGTGACGTCTTGCTGCTGATTCTGAGTCCTGAGGCGTGGGCCTCGCCGTGGGTGCAGGAGGAAGTACAGCTCGCGATTGCCACCCGGCGCACCATCTTGCCGGTGATGCATCGACCAACGCAGGTCGAGGGCTTTCTGCTCACGCGGCAATGGGTGGACGTGGTGGGCCTCTCCGGTGCGCTCGCCGCCGAGCGCGTGCTGGCGGCGCTCGGCTCGCCGGTCGTCTTTCCGACCCCTGCCGCGCCCAAGACGGCGGTTCCGGCGCCCCAGCTCGTCCCGCCGCGCCTGCAACAGCTTGGCTTTGTGGGCCGGACCGTAGACGGTGTCGAGGTGATCACGCCGCCGATGGTGGAGGTGTCCGCGGGACCCTTCCTGATGGGCAGCGATCCGCGTCGCGATCCCGAAGCGGGCGACGCCGAGCTGCCGCAGCGCAGCGTCGAGCTGGGGGTGTACTGGATTGCTCGCTTTCCCGTCACGGTGGCGGAGTATGCCTGCGCGGTCCGCACACTGGCGCTGCGCGAGCCGGCCGAGTGGGCGCGGCAGAGCGCGCGGCCCGATCATCCGGTCGTGCAGGTGTCGTGGAAGAACGCCCTGGCATACGCGCGCTGGTTGGCGGCAGCGACGGGAGAGCCGTGGCGCCTGCCCACCGAGGAGGAGTGGGAGAAGGCCGCGCGCGGCACGGACGGGCGCATCTATCCCTGGGGCGACCGCTGGGAGGCGGGCCGAGCGAACACCGACGACGGCGGGCCGGGGGATACGACGCCGGTTGGGTCCTATCCAGGCGGCGTGAGTCCGTACGGCGTGTGGGACATGGCGGGCACGGTCAACGAATGGTGCGGCATCCCGCCGGATTCGCCGATGGCGCGTCCGGGTCCATGGGGCGGCGGCACGACTACGATCACCGGCTATCTGGCCGGCGGCTCGTGGAACGACCGCCCGACCGTCGCCCGCGCGGCCTATCGCGCCCAGCTCTTCATGGGCGAGCGCACCGGCGACACCGGGTTTCGTCTGCTCTGGCAGCCGCCAAGCTAAGGGCGGTCAGCAGCGCGCGTTATCCGCCGGTGAGTGACTAACGAAAACCTCCCTGCCCTCCGGCGCCCTAGCGCCACAGGCACCACAGATCGTCCTGGATCTCCTGGCTCCGCAGACCTTGTCCGTCTGCATGCCGCTGGGTAACGCGCTGATGTGCAACTGCTTCGACGGTCGTGTCGTTCTTTGCCGCCTCAGCCGCAAGCGCCGCGTACTCCTCGTCGCTGAGCGTTACCGAAACGTGATGGGCCACGTGAGCGCCTCCTCATACCATCAGGGGCTGTGGCTTTGGGTGCCCCCAGGGCGACTCGAACGCCCGCACCCGGCTCCGGAGGCCGGTGCTCTATCCGCTGAGCTATGGGGGCTAGCTCGCGCACCGCGCGGGTGCGCTACCGCCTCAGTGTAGCACACCGCCGCCGTCGCTTCAAGGCGCGCCCAAATTGCCGCTCCGCCGCCAATGTGGTATACTTTCCCCTGATGTGCGCTCCGCGCGAGATGCATGCGGAGCGCACTGCGTAAAGTACACACGTCTCCCGATCGTTCGCGGCCCTGGCGCGGCACTCAACCGCGCTCCGCGGGCGGCGTGACGGAGGCGGAGGTCAACACCCACTCAACAAGGGAGGAATCGCGTCGCGTGGCATCTAACGTCGCAACTATGAAGCAACTGCTCGAAGCGGGCGTCCACTTCGGGCACCAAACTCGCCGCTGGAACCCCAAGATGCGCCCGTTCATCTTCACGGCGCGCAACGGCATCCACATTCTCGACCTGCAGCAGACGGTTCAGCGGCTCAACGAAGCCTACAACTTCGTCTCGACCCTCGTCGCCAACGGCGATACGCTACTCTTCGTCGGCACCAAGAAGCAGGCCCAGGAGGCCATCGAGCAGGCGGCCCACGAGAGTGGCCAGTTCTACGTCAACTCGCGCTGGCTCGGCGGCATGCTCACCAACTTCGAGACCATCCAGAAGCGCATCAAGCACATGAAGGACCTCGAAGCGCGCAAAGAGCGCGGCGAGTTCGAGCGCCTGCCCAAGAAGGAAGCCCAGCACCTCAACGACGAGCTGGAGCGCCTGGAGCGCACGCTCGGCGGCATCCGCGACATGCGCCGCCTGCCGGGCGCGGTCTTCGTGGTGGATACCAAGAAAGAGCACACCGCCGTCCTGGAGGCCCGCCGGCTGGAAATCCCGGTGGTCGCGCTGGCCGATACCAACGTGGACCCCGACGAGATTGACTATCCGATTCCTGCCAACGACGACGCCATCCGCGCGGTGCGCCTGCTCTGCGAGAAGATGGGCGAAGCCGCCGCGAACGGCCGCCGCCAGCGCGAGGCCGCGGCCAAGGACCGCGCCGAGGGCGAGGCCGAGCAGGCCGTGACCGCGCCGCCGGTAAGCCTCGAAGAGTTCGGCCTGGAGCCGCAGCCGCAGACGATCGAGGCGCTATCCGCCACCGCGCAGGCACCGGCCGAGCAGCCCGCCGAGAGCGCACCCGAGCCGGTCGCCAGCGAGGCCCAGTAGAGGTTCCTCACCCCCTGGCTCCCTCCCGTCTTGCGGGGCGAGAGGGAGCAGGATACGGAGAACGCGGGGGCCGCGAAGAGGCAAAGGGATTCGTAGGGGCGTCCGGCGGACGCCCACTCGCGCGGGCACAGAGTATGCCCGCACATGTTCGTCAGCGTTGGTTCATTCATTCGTAGCGCGCGGAGCGCATATCGCCGCTTCCGCGCGCGACGCGCGGCACCGCCCGGAGTGCCGCGCGTTTGTGTGCCCGGCGCCGCGCATCCGCGTGCGGGCGCGTCGCGCGCCGGCATGATACGATACCGTCGCCGGGATATTGCCGCCCGGCCAGGATGGAGAGGGCGCTGTAGAGAGACAGCGCGATACGCTCCCCCGGCTCGGTGCTGACCTGACTGGACGTGAGGAGCGTCGAACACCACTATGGAAGCTACTGCCAAAGACGTTGCCAAGCTGCGCGAGCAGACCGGCGCTGGCTTCGCCGACTGCAAGAAGGCGCTTACCGAGGCCAAGACCTTCGACGAGGCTGTCAAGATTCTCGAAGCCACGGGCGCCAGGCGCGCCGAGAAAGTGAAGAGCCAGGAGCGCGAGACGCGCGAGGGGCTGGTCCATGCCTATGTGCATCATGGTGGCAACCTCGGCGTGCTGCTGGAGCTGAACTGCAGCACCGACTTCGTGGCTCGCAGCGACGAGTTCAAGAATCTCGCCAAAGAGCTGGCGATGCAGATCGCCGGCATGGCGCCCAGCTACGTCTCGCTGGCCGACGTGCCCGAGGCGGTGGTCGAGCAGATGCGCCGCGAGGCCGCCGAGGAGCCGGAGGTGCAGCAGAAGCCAGCCAAGGTGCGCGAGCAGATCGTCGAGGGCAAGGTCAAGAAGCAGCTCAGCGCGCAGGTGCTGTTGGAGCAGCCGTGGGTCAAAGACGAGAAAATCACCGTCGGCAAGCTGGTGGACGACGTGATCCGCAAGACTGGTGAGAATATCGTGGTACGGCGCTTCACGCGCTATGCCCTCGGCGAGTAAGATAGGCGCGGACCGGCGAGGCAACCCGCTGGCCCGCGCAGCCATATCCGGGACCAACCAACGCGAGGGAGAAGACATGGCGGCTGAGGCCCCCAACACGCCTTACGAGCGCGTGCTCCTCAAGCTCAGCGGCGAGGCGCTGATGGGCGAGCAGGGCTATGGGATCGATACCGACGTCCTGGGCTACATCGCCGGCGAGCTGGCGCCCGTCATTCAGGGCGGCACGCAGGTCGCGATTGTCATCGGCGGCGGCAACATTCTGCGTGGCAAGACTGCCGCCGCCGCCGGGATGGACCGCGCCCAGGCCGATTACATGGGCATGCTTGCCACCGCTATCAACGCCCTCGCGCTGCAAGACGCTCTAGAGTCGCGCGGCATCCCCACGCGCGTGCAGACTGGCATCTCGATGCCCGAAGTGGCCGAGCCGTTCATCCGGCGCCGCGCCATCCGGCACCTGGAGAAGGGGCGCGCGGTGATCCTCGCCGCTGGCACCGGCAATCCCTTCTTTACCACCGACACCGCCGCTGCTCTGCGCGCCGTCGAGCTAGACTGCCAGGTGCTGCTCAAGGCCACCAAGGTGGATGGCGTGTACAACGCCGATCCCTTCCGCGACCAGAACGCGCGGCGCTTTGCTGAGATTGGCTACATGCGCGCCCTCAACATGGGCCTTGAAGTGATGGACTCGACGGCGCTGAGTCTGTGCAAAGATAACAAATTGCCGATCGTGGTCTTCAACCTGCATGAGCCGGGCAATATCGCGGCCATCGTGCGCGGCGAGCGCCGCGGCACGCTGGTGCGCGCCATGCCCGAGGGGAACGATGCACAGTGGGCATCGTAGCGTAGCACGAACAATGGGCGCCTGCCCGTCGTGACGGCGGGCGCGTCAGGAAGGCAGCAGAGACGATGGCAGGTGACATATTCGGCGACGCCGAACACCGCATGCAGGGCGCCGTCGAGGCGCTCAAGCGTGAGCTGGCGACGATCCGTACCGGGCGCGCCAGCCCCTCGCTGATCGAGCGCCTGCCAGTGGAGTACTACGGCACACCCGTGCCGCTGCAGACCATCGCCACGATCCACGCGCCCGATGCGCGCACGCTGACCATCCAGCCCTTCGACCCCAAGGCCACCGGCGACATCGAGAAGGCGATCCAGAAGAGCGACCTCGGCCTCAATCCCATTGCCGAGGGCAAAATGATCCGCATCGCCATTCCGCCACTGACCGAGGAGCGCCGCAAAGACCTGGTCAAGGTGGTTCACAAGAAGGACGAAGAGGCGAAAGTGGCCGTGCGCAACATCCGCCGCGACGCACACGACAAGCTGCGCGACCAGGAAAAGAAGAAAGAGATCTCGGCCGACGAGCTCAAGCGCGGCACCGACCGGCTGCAGAAGCTGACCGACAAGTATCTGGGCGAGGTCGAGAAGGTCGGAGACGCCAAGGAGCAGGAAATTCTTTCTGTCTGACGCCTGCGCCTGTGGTGGTGTGACGACATTGGCTCCGCGCGGACATCATGTACGGCGACGGCAGCGGAGCAAAGCAAGCGGAATCGGGTTAGCTCAATGGCAAAGGGACGATTTGGACAGTGGCTGGCGGCGCTGGGCGTGGCGCTGGATGGTGGCGCGCGGCTGCGTGAGGCCGAGCACAACGCCGAGCGCGCGCGGCTACGCTTCCGCGACGGGCGCGCAGTGCCGCGCCACATCGCCATCATCATGGATGGCAACGGCCGCTGGGCGACCGACCGCCATCTGCCGCGCTCGGTGGGGCATACCGCGGGCGTCGAGGCGCTGCGGCGTGTGGTGCGGCTCGCCGACGACTACCACGTCCCGATGCTCACCGTCTACGCCTTCTCGACCGAGAACTGGGGCCGCCCGCAAGAAGAGGTGGACGCCCTGATGCGCCTGATGTGGGAGACGATCCGCACCGACGTGGACCGCTTGCACCGCGAGGGCGTACGCCTGCGCCACATCGGCCGGCTGGATGGGCTGGCGCAGGACATCCAGGACGCGATCCACTGGATGGAAGACCTGACCAAAGCCAACGACAAGCTCGAGCTCAACGTCGCCTTCAACTACGGTGGCCGCGCCGAGATCGTGGACGCCGTGCGTGCCATCGTGGCCGAGGGCACGCCGCCCGAGCAGGTGACAGAGGAGGTGATCGAGCGCCACCTCTACACCAGCGGGCTGCCCGATCCCGACCTGGTGATCCGCACCGCTGGCGAGATGCGCCTCTCGAACTACCTCATCTGGCAGGTGGCGTACGCCGAGTATTACTCCACGCCGACATTGTGGCCCGACTTTGGCCGCGACGACTTTGAGGCCGCGCTCGATGCCTACGCCCAGCGCAAGCGCCGCTTCGGCAAGACCGACGCGCAGCTCGCCGCCGAGACAGGGGCTCCAGCGCCACCAGCAACCGCGGCCAAGGACGGCGCTGGCGACACGGCGGGCGCCAGCTACGGCACAGTCGCGCAGCGCTCGTTGCCGGTCGCCGAGAGCGTGCGGTAAGCGGATGGACGTGACGACCCCTCCCAACTTATGGGAGGGGCGTTGTTCTTCCTGGCGCAGCTCGCCAGCGCGGCGGCAGCACCCCGGCTCTTGCGCAAGTATGCGAAGATAGCTGGTGAGAGGGGTTTATGGCGTGTGGCACGAGTATGCGGGGGCGAGAGCAGACGATGGTGCAGGGTGCGGTACCAAGGCCGGCGGGTCGCGCGGCGAGGGTGCGGGAAGCGAAAGGCGATCCGGTCATGAGCGAGTCCCGTGCCGGGGTGACACCTGGGCGCAAGGACGAGGGCGCCGCCACGTCGTGGCGCCAGTCGCTGGGCCAACGCGCGCTGACCGCCGTCGTGCTGATCCCGATCGTCATCGCGCTGGTGTTCTTCGGCGGCTGGGTGGCCTTCGCGGGCACGCTGGTGGTGCTGCTGATCAGCTTCTCGGAGCTGCGCGCGATGTTCCTGCACCGTGGCTGGCATCCGCTCATTGTGCTGGGCGTGGCGTTCGGCGTGGTGGCGCTCGTCGCGGCGCGGGTGTTGGTGCTGGGGCCGCACGCGCTGGCGACGCTGCTGGTGATTGTTGGCGCGGCGGTCAGTGCGCTGCTGGTGCTGGCCTTCGGCTGGCTGATCCTCACGCGCCGCAGCCTGGACGGCATCGTGGTGGACTGGGCGCTGACGCTCGCAGGCGCGTTCTATCTCGGCTGGCCGCTGGCGTGCTTCCTGCTGCTGCGCGGCGACGCGCTGGGCGCCGCGAACGTCGGCTTCTGGTGGCTGCTGGCGCTGTTCTTCATGACGTGGGCCAACGACACCTTTGCGCTGCTCAGCGGCCACTACTTCGGTCGCGGCGGCATCCATCCGCTCTCGCCGGTGATCAGCCCCAAGAAGACCTGGGAGGGCTTCATCGGCGGGCTGGTCTTCACGGTGGTTGCGGCGTTCGTCTTCCTGCTGGCGATTCCGGCGCTCTTCCACCAGCCGATCCCGCACCTGGGGCCGGTTGACGCGGCGATCATCGGCGTGCTGGTGGCGATAGCTGCGACGATCGGCGATCTGGCGGAGTCGCTGCTCAAGCGCGGCACGGGTGTCAAGGACAGCGGCACGATCGTGCCCGGCCACGGCGGCCTGCTGGACCGCATGGATAGCCTGCTGTTCGTGGTGTTCGTGGTCTTCTTCTACGCCGCCTACCTGCACGCGCTGCCGTTCTGAAGTCAAAAGGCCCCAGGGTCGCGCGCATACGTGTACAGCACGTCCGGCTCGATGAACAGGTAGACGCCCTCGCCCCATGCGAGCACACTGGAGTCGCCGCTAGCCTGATGCTGCGCGTCCAGTGTGGCGAATGTGGGATCGTCCGGCGCGACCACCGAGGCGCGGCCGTGCAGGATGAGCGCGAAGCCGTTGTCGCGGAAGCAGGTGAGGCTGACGGCCGGGCGCTGGCGGATGTGGCGTGTGCGGGCGGCGTTGGCGGTGGTGGGGATGTAGAACGTGCCGCGGTAGAACAGCGCGCCGATCGGCGCCACGCGCGGCTCGCCCTTCGCCGTGACGGTGGCGAGCGCGACGTGTACCATGCCCTGGAGCGCGCCTGCGAGCTGGGCCGCCGAGAGCGAGTGCGCCGGCATCTCGAACGACGCGCGCAGGAACGGCCCCGCCTGCGCGATGCTGGCGTCGAGCAGCGCCTGGAGGCACGTCAGATCGTCGGGTGTCTCGTGCATTGGGGTGCCTCGGATGCTCGTTCCCTGCGGTGGCTGCTTGGCGTTCTCAGGCCCGATGAAGCTGGGCATTCAGGAAGGCGATAGTTCGCTCCCATGCCAGGGACGTGGCGGCGGCATCGTAGGCATCGGGGCGATCGGCATCGAAGAACCAATGCTTGGCCCCTGGATAGATGTAGACCGTGACCGGCCTCCCCGCGGACTGGAGATCCCGCTCCATCTGCGCAGCCTCCTCAGCCGGCACAAAGGTGTCATCTTCCGCGAAGTGGCAGAGGTAAGAGGCTTTCGCGCCGCGATAATCCAGACCTGGATAGGTGGCATAAAACGTCACGACGGCGGCGATCTCCTCGGCCAGATTGATGGACATGTCGAGTGCGTAGGAGCCGCCCAGCGAGAACGCAACGAAGCCGAACGCGCCGCGACCGTCCGCCGGGCTGGTAGCGCCGTGTTGGCGCAGGTGCGGCAGGGCGCCCTTGATGTCGCCGCGCCACCGCTCCTCATCCCGATCCAGCGCCGCACCCAATGCTTCCGCTTCCTGGACCGAGGCGGTCGTCTTGCCGCGATAGAGGTCGGGGGCGAGCGCCACGAAGCCCGCCTCCGCCAGTCGGTCGCAGGCCTGGTGAACCGGCGCCGTCAGCCCCCACCACTCGTGCAGCACGACGACCCCTGGTCCCGTGCCGGTATCCGGCATTGCCAGATAACCCGGCGTGGGCGTCCCTTCGGCGTCGAAGTCGATCATCCGTCCCGTCATGCCGCCCTCCTGAAAGCATGTCATGTATGGCACGTCGCTCTGGCCGCTCGCCCGCATGTGCGCAGCCCACGGCGTCCCTTCTCCCGCATCCCCACGAAAGCGGTGCCGGGTGGCCGCAAGGTGCGAGCAGGCGGGTTGGGATCGCGACCGGGTGTGCTACGTGGCGGGCAGCATGAGCCGGACGGCATAGGCGGTGGCGTACTGCACATAGCCCAGCGAGAGCGCGATGGCCTTCGAGCCGGTGTTTGCCATCAGCGTCTGGTAGTGGCCGATGCCGCCCTCGGCAACTGCGTACGCGGTCATAAACGAGACGACGGCGCGACCGTATCCCTGGCGGCGATAGGCCGGATGCGTGAGGATGCCGACGTTGCGCAGCCGGGAGCTGGCGGTGCGGAGCATCCCTGCGCAGACTAGCTCGCCATCCACAAAGCTGCCGAAGTTGGGCGGACGGTCGGGGACGATGCTGCTGTGTTCCCAGGCTTCCTCGCCCGCCGCGTCGCGCAGTCGCAGCAGCGCGGGATCGTCCTCGCGCGTGAGCAGCCGCGTGCCGCGCGTCTCGGCAGGTCGGAAGTCGCCGCTGTCGCAGCAGCTTCGGAACGTCGGGCCGATGAAGCGCTCGGCATTGGCGCCGAAGTGCGCTGTCAGGAAATCCCTATCGAAGACCTCGTCTATCGTCCGGCCCGTGATGGCAGCCGCGGTGGCCGCATAGAACGGCTCCGGCACGGTGAACACGCACGCCTCATCCCAGCGCAGAAGGTACGCGCCGCGGTACTCCGCGAAGTCGCCCGCGTTGCGCAGCTGCGTGATACCCGGCCGGTGCAGGTCGGCGACAGAGCAGCCGAAGTTCTCCGCCCAGTCGGCGCCGAGATGCGCGAGGGTATCGGCGGTCGGCATGCGACTGCTCCGTACTGATGGAAGGCTATGAGCGCGCGGAGTACTCCTCAACGCGACCGTCCGGCTCCAGCAGGTAGCCGTCGCCGCAGGCGCAGCGCACGAAGCGCGCCGGCTCCTGCCGGCCAGGAGGGTCGAGCGGCCCAACGACGAAGCTGTCGCCACTCGCCGCCATCTCCAGCAGGCGCACGATCGGCGCAACCCCCGCCGCGCCGCGGTCCACCATTAGGCTCGCCTTCGCCACGTGGCGCCGCCCCGCCGGACACGGCGGCCGCACGTCCACGCTCAGCACGGTGTATTCAGCCACGGCGCATCGCTCCCTTCTCGCTCTGCGCGCTTGGCATGCCGGCCCCAGCGTCCGGCATCGTCCATATAGAGAGTACGCGCCGCACTCACGGCGCGCATGGGAACGCTCGCGCCGCCGTCCGCACGAATCGCCCGCCTGGTGCGCCAAGTCGCCGGCCTCTCACGCCCTTGGTTCGGGGCGGTATGGGGCCTCGTCATCAATGTTGCCCACGAACTCCGGGAGGTCGGCATGGCCCAGCATCTGGCGGATCGCCAGGTTTTCGCCGGTGTGGTACCAGTAGTGGTAGATCACGCGCTGCATCAGCGTCCCGAATGTGAAGTCAATCACGTCACCGTCAATGACGGCCTGCTGCGGCTCTACGAGGTCGCGCGTTGTCAGGGCATCCAGCCAGGGATCGGCGGCCTGGGTGATCGCGTGCCAAGCCTCCCATGCGTCGCCGAGGCCAGGCTGACTTGCCGGTGCCCCGTAGGCAAACGACTCGTTGATCTGGGGCAGCAGCACGCGATCCTGACCGCGCCACAGCCAGTAACGCTGCTCCTGCCACGCGAGGTGACCGATATTCCAACTGATGCAATTCATCGGCAGGAAGCGACGGCGCGCGTCGGCGTCGGTCAGACCTTCGAGGGCGCGCTGGAACTCGCTGCGCGTGAACCGCAGCTGCACGACGAGGGGATGGGACATACGTGAACCTCCACTGAAGAACCTGCCGCCGCATACTTGAATCTCCAGGAGTGCCAGGAAACGGAAGTACCCAGCCCAAACGCACGCTTTGGCGAGCGCGGCCGGCAGGTGCGGCGCGGGCGGGACATCTCCAACCCTTACAGTTTGGCGCGGCGGTCCCACAACGCATGCCAATCTCTCAACCACAGACATACTCCGACAGCGACTCTCTCTGCTCTCTCCTCCTCCGTTCCCTTCTTTCCCTCTGTGGTGAATCTCTGCTTTCCGTCTTCGCGTTCTCCGTCTCCCTGTGCTACGATCGGAGTCGGAGCAATGGCGGCGAGCGTTCCCGCGCGGGAGGAGGCGGCACGATGGGCATGGATGAGGCCTTGGGCATCTACGCCGAGGCGGCGCAGGACCTCACCAGCGCGGGACTGGCGCTGGCGGCGGGCAACCTCTACAACTGTGCCGATCTGTGCAATCAGGTCGCCGAGAAGGCGCTCCAGGCAGTCTACGTGCTGCGCCACGACGCCCGCGCGCCCTACAACCACGACCTCGCCGCGCTCGGCCGGCTGGTGGGAGCGCCGTCTGAAATACTGGACAACCTCGCCGCGCTGACGCCCTACCACCCCGAAGCCTTCCTGGCCGGACGCAGCGTTGAGGAGGCCGACGACGCCGTGGGCGAGACCGCCAACGAGCTGATGCAGCGCGCGCGGCGGATCATGCGCTGGGCGCGGCCGATCGTCTTCGCCGGATAAGGAGTGCCGCTCGTCATGCGCATCGTCTCGCTGCTGCCCAGCGCCACCGAGATCCTCTTCGCCCTCGGCCTGGGCGACTCGGTCGCCGCCGTCACCCACGAGTGCGACTACCCGCCCGCCGCGCGCGAGAAGCCGCACATCACGCGCAGCCTGCTGCCGCCGGACCTGAGCAGCGGCGCGATTGACGAGGCCGTGCGCGGCCAGCTCGCCGCCGATGCCCACAGCCTCTACACGATCGACCGCGCGCTGCTGGCGGAGATCGCCCCCGATCTGATCGTCACGCAGCAGCTCTGCGAGGTCTGCGCCGTGGCCTACGACGAGGTGCTCGACGCCGTGCGCGCCCTGCCCAAGCGGCCGCGAGTGCTCAACCTGGAGCCGATGACGCTGGGCGAGGTGCTGGGCGACGTCGAGCGTGTGGGCGGCGCGACGGGCGTGGGCGAGCGGGCACGGGCGTTGGTGGACGAGCTACAGACGCGCGTGGAGGCGGTGCGCGAGCGGGCGCAGCGGGCGGAGACAACGCCGCGGGTGGCCTTCCTCGAATGGCTCGATCCGATCTTCTGCGGCGGCCACTGGAACCCAGAATTGGTGCGGTTGGCTGGCGGCGTGGACCCGCTGGGCCGCGAACACCAGCCCTCGCAGCGCATCGCGTGGCAGCAGGTGGTGGCGATGGAGCCGGAGGTAATGGTCATCTCATGCTGCGGCTTTGATGAGGCTCGCACGCACGCCGAGCTGCCGGCGCTCGAAGCGCGCCCCGGCTACGCCGACCTGCCCTGCGTGCGCACCGACCGCGTCCATGTTGTTGATGGTTCGGCGTATTTCAGCCGTCCCGGCCCGCGCCTGGTAGATAGCCTGGAAATCCTCGCGCGCTTCATCCACCCCGAGCTGTACGCTTAGTCCGCCAATAATCCCTGGTCTCGAAGTTGTCTGGGCACACTGGCGCGCTCGCTCCGGCGCTAGCTCGTCCATGGTTGCCTCCCGCTTCGATTGTAGGCGTCGTGGATGGCGTCTGATCGGCTGGCACGCCATGTGCACGCGTGCTTGGAGATGCAGCGAGAGCAAGCAGTGACGCTGGACATGAAAGCGAGGGAACGACATGTCGAGCACGCAGCAGCATAGCGACCACGGGCAGCACGAAGAGCACGCGCAGCACGGGCAGCACGCCAGCCGCGACGCCTGGGAGATCCAGGCCGCCAACCTGACGCCCGAGGAGCGCAAGTTCCTCGAAGAGCACCTGGGCGAGCTGTCGAAGACGACGCTGCGGGCCAAGTGGATCAACAACGTCGGCGAGCGGGAGGATCATCCGGGACAGACGCTCGCGACGCAGAACCACGACGTGATCAAGCACTGGGCCGAGGAGCGCGGCGGCACGCCAGCTACGATCCAGAGCAACGACCCCAACAACCCGCGCGTGCTGCGCATCAACTTCCCCGGCTATGGCGGCCAGAGCCTCCAGCCGGTCACCTGGCAGGCGTGGTTCAAGACCTTCGACGACCGGCACCTGGTGTTCCTCTTCCAGCAGAAGATGCGCGACGGCCACCAGAGCAACTTCTTCCACATGGATAGCCCGGAGCGCGAGCACGACTGATCGCGACTTGCCGCTGAAGGTGAGCTGCCGCAGCCGCCGGTGAAGCGCGCGTGGTGTGCGCAGCGCCCTCGTCGCGAGGGCGGCGGGCAGTGTCCGGACATAAGAAGCGAGTACCGCCGCTGTACAGCTCGGCGGTACTCGTGCGTCATATGAGTACGCCGGTCCGAGGCACGACAGCGACAACGTAGCTCGATGTCGTCGCGGACAACGGGCGCTCTCTGAGCAGAGGTATCCACATGGCGCAGGCGCGGGACAAGGCACAGGCACACGTGCTCCATCTGCCGGCGACGTCGTCACTCGCCAGCGTGCGGGCGGCGCTCGCACGTTATGAATCGTGCGAGGCGCTGCTGGTCTTTCCGCCATCCGCCGCCGTCGTGGAGCTAGCCCGGATGGACGCGCTGGCGGCGCTGCGCGCGTTCTGTCGCGAGCAGGAGATCGAGGCCGTGTTCATCGGCGGCGACGAGACGCTGCGCGCGGTCGCCGTTGCCGTCGGGTTTGCCGCTGCGACCTCGATTGGCGCCTGGGAGGCCTCGGAGCCGCAGACGGTGGCGTCCGTAGACCCTTCACCTGAGGAGTGGGCGGCGGCTGACGCGGCGCTGGTCGCCGCATCCGCGCAGCGTCCTGGCGACTCCGGCTCCGGCTGGCACGCCGATCCGCCGGACTACGTCTTGCGGCTGTTGGGCGCCGAGGGCGGCTACGGCGGCCCGCGTGACGAGCTCACGCCGCAAGAGGCCGAGCGCCTGGCCACGGAGGACGATGTCACGGACCCACTGCTGCGCGCGCATCACGACTACGAAGAGCGCATCACCGCCACGATCCGCGTTACCGGCCGTCTGCCCGTCTGGCGTCCACCCGAGTCGGCGCCCTCACGCCGCTAAGAGCGCCTGCGCAACCGCTTCTGGATCGACCAGCATGTAGAAATGACCCGCCGCGAAGACCTGCACCGGCCAGCCGGCGCGGCGGGCGGTCTCGGCTGCGCCGGCGTAGCCCGCGCTGGTCTGGATGCAACTGCACGGAGCATCCGGCCAGCCGGCGACGGGCGGCAGCGGCTCCTCGAAGAAGTCGAGCGCGCGCGGCTGGAGATCGGCGAGCAGCGCCGCGCGCGTGCGATCGTCCGGGACCTCTTCGCGCAGGTCCTCGTCGGTCCAGTCGGGAAAGCGCCCGCCGACGACCAGATGGCGGTGCAGCTCCTCCGCCAGCTCCGGCACGCTCGCTCGCATCTCGTCCAGTCGCGTCTGCCCTGGATGCGGCAGACCCGCGTCCACGAAGACGTAGCCACCGACCTGATGCGGTATCGTGGCGCGCAGGGCAGGCAATAGCGCCCCGGCTCCGCTATGCCCGACGAGAATCAGCGGGCGATTCGGAGGCACCGTCTCAAGCTGGCCGCGAATCGCCTCGACCTCCTGCTGCCAGTAGGGCACGTGCGCCTGCTCGTCGTCGCCGGTGAGCGCGGGCATGACCGCGACGTGCCCGTGCTGCTTGAGGTTTTCGGCGACACGCGACCAGGTGAAGGGTCCGACAAGCGGGCTGTGGATCAGGACGAAGACGCCGTCTATCGGGCGAGCCTCCTTCTTCGCCTGAGCGATGCACGACGGTCTCTCACGTCCACGGGCTAGCGTGTGCTGTGCATCGGCATGATGACGTAGACGTACTTGTCGTCTTGCCCGACCGGCTTCACCACGCCCGGCTGCTGCGGTGTGTTCAGCTCCAGCGCCACGTCGCCGCCGTCGATCACACTCAGCACGTCGGTCAGGTACTTGACGTTGAAGATGATCTCCAGGCCGTTGCCGTCCACCGCGGCGTCTATCGTGGTGGTGGCGTCGCCTAGCTCGTCAGCGGTGGCCAGCAGCGTCACGGCGCCGGGCATCACTGCCCCGCCCTCGCCGCTCTCGACCTTCAGCCGCACGATGTTGGCGTTGGTCTGCGCGAAGAGCGCGGCCGTCTTGGCCGCCTGGCGGAACTCGCCGGTCGGCAGGCTGGCGCGTGTGGCCGCCGTCTTGGGCAAGATCGCCTCAAAGTTGGGGAACTGGCCGGCGATCAGGTTCGAGACCAGATTGACGTCGCCCGCCTGGAAGAGCACCTGGTTGCGGTTGGCTGTTACCACCATGCGCACCGTTGTCTCGCCGTCGCTGGGCAGCACCTTCGCCAGCTCGGTGAGCGTCCTGGCGGGGATAAGCACGTCACCGGGCGTTGCCTCGCCGCCCGCTTCGGAGCGCGCGACCGCCAGGCGGAAGCTATCGGCGGCGGCGAAGGTCAGCATGCCGTTCTGCACCCGCGCCAGCACGCCGGTAAACACCGGGCGCGCGTCGTCGGTAGCGGCGGCAAAGGCGGTGCGTGCGATCATCGTGCGCAGCTCGTCGGCGGGTAACTCTACCGCCGGCTCGGTCTCGCCGGCCGTTGGGATCGCCGGAAACTCGCTCGCGTCCATGCCGCGCACTGTGGCCTGGCTCGGCTTGCCGCTCACCTTCAGACTCTGGGATTCCTCCTGCATCGTCAGCGTCACGGGGCCATCCGAGAGGGTGCCCACGAAATCGGTGAAGAGCTTGGCGGGAACCGTGGTGGTGCCTTCCTGCTGGATGGTCGCCGGGACGCGCGCGGTGATGCCGATCTCGAGGTTGGTAGCGGCCAGGCGGATGGCGTTGCCCTCGGCCTTGAGCAGGATGTGCGAGAGAATCGGCAGCGTCGTGCGGCTCGATACCGCGTGGCTGACGGTCGAGAGTCCCTTGGCGAGTTCTTGCTGATTGCAGGTGAGCTTCACGGACATGGCCTCCTCGGCGGGAAGGTGGTCGGTCGGTTGTTGGGGAGTAAACGGGTAGCGAGTACGTGCGTATTCTACATCTTCCGCCCGGGCCTGCGTTGTCCGGTAGGACCGCGGGCAGCCGAGCCGCCAGCGTCCGCGCTGGATGCCGCTCGCGCGTGCCGGACGCGCCCATCACGCCCGTGAGCCAGGCGACCACGTCTGCGCTTGAGCCGCATTCACCCTGCCGGCGCCAGCGAAGGCGAGCGCATCCAGCCCCAGGCCAGCCGGCCCGCGGATGCGGGATGCTGCCGCGGCGCGCGAGGCTGAGCGGATTGAAGAGGTCGGCGATCCCGGCCCCGTAATAGAGGACGAGCGGTCGCGGTTGACGGCCACGCCGCGCTACACGCGCGCCAGCAGGTTGAGTATCAGCACCGCGACGAAGGCCCCTGCCGCGCCCCAACCGCCGAACATGCCACCGGCGATGGCCACCAGGGGGATCAGGAAGATCAGTGAGCAGATGGCGAGGCCCGTGCGCTGATCCTTGTCGAGGCCGCGTGACTTGGGCTTGGGGAGGGCGTCGAGCTCGCGGCGCACTTGCACGACAATCTTGTCGGCCAGCGCCTGGGCGATGTGCTCGTCGTAAGCCGGGCCAAGCTCCTCGCGCGCCGCCATCGCAGCCCGCAGCTCGCGAGAGAGGTTCTGGCCATCGGCATCGGACTGTTGCTGCATAGACATGATCGGCGCTCCATTACGGAGGGGTTCCGTCTGTTGGCACGGGATGAAGCTCACACGAGGAGTATACGCGCCGCGCCCACCGCGTGTTACCGCGCCGCCTAGAGCGGCTGACCCACCCGGTCGGCCAGCTCCACCAGGTGCTCCCACTCGTGCTCCAGCATGCGGCGCAGCACTTTGCGCGCCGTCCAGGTCTGGCCCCACCGCAGCACCGGCCGCTCGCGCTCGGCGGGCGTCAGGGTGCGCAGGCGCGCCAGCTCGCGCTCGCGCACGCACGCCATCCAACCCGGCAGCGGACCCTGGCGCTTCTGCACGATGCTCCCGGCGGCCGGCAGCCCCTCCACCCGGCCGAGGGTGCAGACGTAGAAGTGCTCGGACTCCATCAGATGCTCCAGCATCGCGCGGATTGAGCGCCCGCCCGGCGGTTGAGCAGCCAGTTCCGGCGGTGAGAGCCGCCGCACCAGCGCCACGATCTCGGCCCGCGACCACTCCAGCCGCCGGATGTACTCGCCAGCATCTGCCTCGGTCAGCGGCGCGCGGTCCGGCCCGAAGACCAGCGCCGGATCGCCATTGCCGAGCCACTGGCCCACTGTGACATGCTCGACCACTCGCACCTCGACGCGCGGATGCTCCTCGACTTCCACGCCGTGCCGCGCCAGAAAGCGCAGATGGGCACGGATCGCGTCGGGCGTAGCGGCGAGCGCCACCTCCGTCGTCGGTCCTTTGGCGATGCAGCCCAGTAGCCCCAACACATGCACCATCGTCCGCTGCTGGCGCGGCCCTGATTCGAGGTACAGCGCGTACGTACACATGGCAGCGCTCCCCCACAAACTCGCCGCGCTCCCAGCCCATCGGGCAGCGTGTGGCGTGTCTCTCAAGCAAGTGTATATAGAACATATGTTCGTGTCAAGCGGGACCATACGGCTACTTCTGGCCCTGACCCTGAACCCATGGGGCGTGTTGTGCGGGCGCGATGTGTCGTGCCCATTCCCTGTCTGCCGCCGCCCCTGCTAGTTGTCCGACTCACGCGCTGGCGCTGCCAGCGGCCGGGCGGATATGCTATTCGGCGCGGGGTAACAGAGCGCACGATCCGCGGATGCGGGCAACAGCACGACAGGGGGCACGTATGGATGGTGCGGGGATCGAGGTCGGGCGTGTCGCGGCCCTCTTCCGCTACCCGGTGAAGTCTATGCGCGGCGAGGCGCTGGAGGAGCTGAAGATCGGCCACGATGGGCCTGCCGGCGACCGCCGCTACGCCTTCGCCCGCGACGACGGCCCCGACGACTTCCCGTACCTCACCGGGCGCCAGATACCCGACCTGCTGGGCTATGTGCCCTATTTCAGCGTGCCGGAGGACCCGCGGGCTTCAGCGGTGCGCGTGCGCACGCCAGACGGAGACGACTTCGCCATCGAGGGCGAGGAGCTGCGCGCACGCCTGGAGCGCGCCTACGGCCGCCGAGTGCGGTTACTGCCCTCGGACGGCGCGCCCTACCCCGATGCTGCCCCGGTGTCGCTGATCTCGACGGTCACGGTCGCGGCGCTTGGCACGCTCGCTGGCACCGGCACCGCGCTCGATCCGCGCCGCTTCCGCCCCAACATCCTTTTCACGCCATCACAGCCAGGTGAATCCCCTGAGGACGCCTGGATCGGCAGGACCGTACAGCTTGGCACGGGCGAGTCCGCCCCACGCATCCGCATCCGGGAGAAGGACGTGCGCTGCAAGATGGTGAACATCGAGCCGGACTCGCGCGACACGCGCCTCGATCTGCTGGCGGCAATGGTGCGGGCGCGGCGCCAGACGGCGGGGGTGTACGCGAGCGTCGAGCGCGCGGGAACGGTAGCAGTTGGCGCGCAGATCTTCTTGCTGGCCGATGACAAGTACCGATAAGTTATGGCTCAGGCGACAGCGAGCAGGTGCAGCACCACGTAGAGCGCGTAGGCAGCGAGCAGCAGAGCGCCCGCCAGTCGGCCAACGCGCCCGCGCGCCAGGAAGAGCGTCGCCAGCCACGTCGCGCCGACCAGAAACGGCCAATCGAGACGCACCACCTGGGGATCAACGCGCACCGGCGTGATCAGCGCGATCAGGCCGAGGTTGAAGAGCGTAAAGTAGAGCAGCGTGCCCACTAAATTGCCCGCGCTCACGTCTGGGCGCCCCTCGCGCGCTGGAATCGCCTGGCGGAACAGCTCGTCCACCTCGATAGCGGCCGGGGTCACCACCATGCCCATCACCAGCGCCGGCACGCCCAGCCCCGCGATGATGCCAACCGCGCCGTTCGCTACCAGCTCGCCGCCCACCCCAATCGCCACGATGCCCAGAACCGTCAGCGCGATGGCGAAGCCCAGCGGCCGGCGCTTCTCGCGCGCCTCCTCGACCTCATCCGACTCGATGTAGGTGCGGTGGCGCGAGGCAGCGACGAGGTAGGTCATCGCCGCGCCGAAGCACAGCAGCAGCACAGCGCCCGACCAGCGCGGCGTGACCGGCGCGACCAGCGCCAACCCGGCGAGCAGCGGAGACGCGGCAAAGCACAGTAGAAAGCCGCGCGGCAGGCGCACTTCGAGTGGGGCGACCAGCGCGCCAAGGCCAAGCGCGGCGCAGACCAGGAATGTCGCGCCGCCGAAGACTGTGCCCAGCGCCACCGGCGCCGCCTCCGCGTGCCCCGCCGAGAGGCCCACCGCCACGTTCTCGGCCTCCAGCCCGGAGAGCACCGCGCCGACGGCGAAGGCCGAGATGCGTAGCGCCAGCGCGATGCCGACCAATCCCTGAAGCAGCACCTCGGTCGCCCAGATAGCGATGGCGACCCCGCCGGCGAACAACACGATGGCAAGCCAGACGGGCATGGGCCGTGCCTCCGAATCTATGGGGAGCCCGCATGCTAACGGTCAGAGGAGTACTCAGATCGAGCGGGCGCCTTTCGCATACAGCAGGTGGGCGCCAACCGTCACAGGTCGGGCGCCACCAGCCCGTGCATGCCCAGCGAATAGCTGATCTCGCCGCCGTGATGCAGGTCGTGCTCGAGCACATGCCACACCACCCAGCCGCGCTTGTACGCGAACGTGTGGCCCTTCCGCTCGCCGGTCACTGTCTCGGCGACGTCGTCTGGGGTGAAGCGTGCGAGCGCCGCTTGCATGGCCTGCCAGGTGGCTGTGAGTCCGTCCACCAGCTCATTTGCCGTCCGCGCTGGCGCGTCAGGCGTATCCCACTCATGATAGGCCCCGAACGCGTCATCGCCTTCGCCGAGGATGTTGTGGAACCAACCCGCGCGCACGCCGATGATGTGGCACCCCAGCTCCTCGATCGAGCGCAGGTCAGGCGCGGCGCGCAGCACAAGCTGCTCTGGGGTGAGCGGAGCCAGCGCCGCGCTCAATTGGGTCTGGTAGGCGTGCCAGCCCTCGATGATAATCGCCAGCGTCACGTTAGTCTCGTTCATTAGGAAGCACCCTCCTGGCTCGTAAGCACGGTCCCCGCGGTACCAGAAAATGCCTCGATTTCGCAACATGGTCATCTGGCAGATGGTGAGACGCCACTAGCGTGCGGTGCCATAGCGCCGCAGCACCTCAAAGATCGCATTAGCGCCGAAGTCCATCGCCTCGACGGGGATGCGCTCGTCGGCGGCGTGGGCCAGCGCCGGCACGCTCCAGCCTGGTGGTAGCTGCATCGGCAGGAAGCCGTACGTCTGGATGCCAAGCTGCGAGAAGAAATAGCCATCGGTCACGGCGCCCAGCATGTAGGGCAGCGGCGTGCCGTCGGAGTCGGCGTCCTTCAGGATGCCGGCGAGCGTATCGAAGAGACCCATATCGGGCGTCGCGGCGGGGGTGAGATGCGCCCGCAGCACCTCGAACTCGACCTCCGGCCCCGCCAGCGCACGCAGCTCGGCCAGCACGTGCTCGGCGGTGAAGCCTGACAGCACGCGGCAATCCAGCTCGACGGTGATCTCGCTGGGGACCACGTTGTTCTTCTCGCCGCCCCGAATCACGGTTGGGACGGCGGTGTTGTGCAGCAGGTTATCGAAATTGGCGCCGAGCGGGCCGAGCAGGTCCAGCACGCGATCGGTCAGCGCGGGGGTGAGCAGCCGGCGCAGCAGCATCCCCTGCGTGCGCGGCAGGACGCCCGCCAGCATCTCGATCATCTGCCGCGGCACGGGGGTAATGTGGACTGGCAGCCGGCGCCGGTCGAGCTTTCGCAGGAAGCGCGCGAGCTTCGCCGTTGCCTCGCCACGCACCGGGAACGCCGCGTGCCCGCCCCGGCCCCGGATCGTCGCACGGACCTCCACAGCCTGCTTCTCAGCCACCATGATAGGGTAGCAGCGCTTGCCCGCGGCGTAGAGGGTGAAGCCGCCGAACTCCCCCAGCGCATAGCGCACCCCCGCGAAGCGGTCCGCATGCTGCGTGGTGAGGAAGCCCGACCCATCCGCGCTGCCGTTCTCTTCGTCCACCAGCGCGCAGAACACCACGTCACCGGTCGGCACCATGCCCTCAGCTTTGGCCCGCAGCAGCGCCGCGAGCATCATTGCTACGCCGCCCTTCATGTCGAGCGTGCCGCGTCCCCAGATGCAGCCATCGTGGACCTCGGCGGCAAACGGCGGATGGGTCCACTGCTGGCCGGCGACCGGCACTACATCTACGTGACCTTGCAGCAGCAGCGCTGGGGCGTCGCCTCGGCCGGGGAGGCGCGCGATCAGATTGGGACGCTGGGGATCGCGCGCCAGCAGCTCGCTGATGATGCCCTGCGCGGCCAGCACATCGCGGATGAACTCGACGCAGGCGCGCTCGTTGCCCGGCGGATTGGTGGTGTCGAAGCGCACGAGGCGTTGCAGCAGCTCCGCCGGCCGCTGGTAGATGGTGGCGAGGTCGCTCTCCTCGGCGAGCATGCGCGTCTCTCCCTCTTCTGCTGATACACCGCTACACCGCCGCGTGCGTGCTGTAAGGCAGTGTATCATGGAGTTAGGAGTGCGATAATCAGGGCGACATATGATGAAGCCACTTGTAGGAGGCGATCTCGTGAAGAACTCAACGGATCCAACGCAGCAGGCAGCTACGCCGGGCAAGAAGCCGCTGAATAAGCACCTCTTCGCAGGCGAGCGCGGCACAGTAGATGACGTGCGCGTGCAGAGCGGCTATCCCATTTGGAACCTCATCGCTGCCTGGATGTCCGCTGGCTATCGTGACGATGAGGTCCTGAGCGGCTACGGCATCAGCCGAGAGGAGTGGGACGCGGCAAAATCCTACTACTTCGACCACAAGCCAATCATTGACGCGCGCATCATCGCGAACAGCCAGCCGGACGCAGACGACGACGTGCCTCCGATGCGAACAGTGGAAGAATACTTCACGTGGCTGCTGCAAAACTCACCCATGAATGGGCATGACGGGATCAGCTCGAATGGCTGATCTGCTGCTGGACAAAGGAATCGGGCGTGATCTCGCCGAGCAGCTTCGCGGTCAAGGGTATCGAGCATTTCACGTCCTGGAGTTCTTGCCAAAAGGGGCGCGTGATTCGCTCATTTTTCGGGAAGCGCAGCAGCGCCGGCTCACCCTGTTGACCTGGAACCGCAGTGACTACCTCCTGCTGGTCAACGCCTGGCAAGATTGGGGACATGGCGATTTTCATGGCATTATTACTCGGCGCCCCGCCCAGCCGCAGCTTGCGCCAGCCCACTTGCTTCCAGTCATTGCGGCATATTGCCGCGATTCCTCGTCGTTCCTCAATCGCGTCGAGCTGTTTTGACACCTGATGCGCCTATTGTGCCCGTTGCGCGAGCCGTGATATACTAGGCGTTGGCATTCTTCGAGGAGGGTACTTTGATGTCGGTGGCAACGCTGGTGCGCGCTGTCGAAGAGGGACAGCTGCGCGAGGACCGGCCTGTGCTGGAGCCAGGCGATACGGTCCGGGTGCATGTGAAGGTCGTCGAGGGCACGCGCGAGCGCATTCAGGTCTTCGAGGGCATTGTGATCCGCCTGCGCGGCGATGCGCTGCGGCGGGCGTTTACCGTGCGACGCATCACCCACAACGTGGGCGTCGAGCGCAGCTTCCTGCTGCATTCGCCGCAGATCGATAAGATCGAGGTCGTGCGCCACAACGTCGTGCGGCGCAAGAACCTGTATTTCATGCGCGGGCTGACTGGCAAAAAGGCGCGCCTCAAGGAGCGCCGCGTAGCGCCGAAGGCGACCGCCGCGAAGGAGTAGGGGCGTAGGACGGCGTACGCCGGACGCCCGCCTGGCTCCACAGCCGGATCGCCGGTCCGAAGATGTCTGCGCGTGCCACCCGACGTGACGAGCGGAGGCGCCCGATCCCCTGGTCGGCGGCCTCCGCTCTGGTTGTATGGGGGACCAACCGCATGGTGCTGGTGCCCGACCTCCAGACGGAAACGGCGCTGTGGGCGCAGGGGTTCACCCGCGTTGCCGGGGTGGATGAGGTCGGGCTGGGATCGCTGAGTGGGCCGGTGGTCGCGGCGGCGGTGGTCATTCCCCCCAACTGCGCGCCGCTGCCGGGCGTGCGTGACTCCAAGACGCTCTCCGCCGAGGTGCGGCGGCGGTTGTACCACGCGATCCGCCGCCAGGCGGCCGCCGTCGGCGTCGGTGCGGCGTCGGTGGCCGAGATCGACCGGCTCAACGTGCTGCGCGCGACCCACACGGCGATGGCCCGCGCATTGGCGTGTGTCGCGCCGTGCGAGCACGCGCTGATCGACGGCCGGCCCGTCAAAACGCTTGACCTCGGCCCCTGCACCGCCATTGTGGATGGCGACGCAAGCTGCTACGCCATCGCCTGCGCCTCGATCGTCGCCAAGGTGGTGCGCGACCGCCTGATGCGCCTGCTCGCCCTGCGCTTCCCCGGCTACGGCTGGGAGCGCAACGCGGGCTACGGCACCGCCGAGCACCTCGATGCGCTGCGGCGGCTGGGCGTCACCCCCCTGCACCGCCGCTCGTTCGCCCCTGTCCGTGCCGTGCTGGAGCCGCTCCCCGCGCAGGCGATGCTCTTGCCGCCAGAGCCCTGATCGCCGGCGGCCGGCTCCGTGCCCTTCTGCGCTGGTGCGTGACGCAGGCAAGCCGCGACTCCCGTGCGGCATGCGCCTACGGTGTCGGTGTCGGCGCCAAGGTCGGGGTAGGCGTCGCGGTCGGTGGATTGCTTGTCAGCGTCGCGGTGGGCGGGCTGGTGGTCGCCTGAGGCGTTGGCGTTGGCGTGGACGTGGGCACCGGGGCCGTGCCGTAGATCACGATCGTCGCCCCATTCCAGGCCCAATTGTAGAGCCACGCGCCAGCCGGCGACGGCACCTCCACGCAGCCGTGGCTGCCGGTGCGCACCTGTCCGTCGGGATCGGTGTGGGGATAATTCGTCCCTGGTCCAAACTTTGGTCGCCAGGGCGCGTCGTGGATGTAGTAGCCGTAGTCGGCGAAGTACATCGCGTAGTTGATGTGCTCCGGCGGGTAATAGTACGGCGAACCCTGCGGCCAGGGGGAGTAGAAGGTGACGTTCGTCTCCTTCCACTGGACCTGATACGTGCCATCTGGCGTCGGGAGCTGCGGCATCCCGCTCGTCACTGGCGTGTCGTACAACAGCGTTCCATCCTGATAGGCCCAGAGCCACTGCTGCGCGAGGCTCACGAGAATGAGCTCTCCGCCGACCCGTGGCACGCCTCCAATCGGTGCCGGGCCAGGAGGCGGCGGTGTCGGCGTTGGCTGAGGTCCGTATACCGGGGCCTTGGTCGGCGTCGGAGGCGGTGTCTTCGTCGCCGTTGCCGTGGCGACGATCGGCGGCAGATACGTCGTCGTCGGCTGGGCGGGAGGTGCCGCTTGCGCCCGTTGCCCCCCTCCATTATTCCCGCAGCTTGCGAGCAGAGCGCAGCAGATCAGCAGGGAGGCCGCAAGCGCCACACCCGCGGTTTTGCGCCCCCTGAATCCCATCCCCACCACGTCATTTCCCTTCCATTGCTCCCCCACCATCCTACTGGTTCCAATGCTGTCCATGTAACGTAGCGATAGAATTCGCAGCCGTCAAGCGCTTAGACAAGAAGAACTCCCCGCTCGGCTGAATGCCGGCGGGGGGCGCACGGTGGCACGCGGATTCAGGGAACTGAGGTCCGTTTGCCCACGCTATGCCACGGACACGGCGCCGTGTCCGGTCCTATGCCCCTCCCCTTCGCGTGCTTCGCGTCTTCTTCGTGTCCTTCGCGTTCGCCGTCACCCTCCCGCCTATGCCGGTGCGATCGCGAGGGCGCGCACGGGGCTGCCGGAGCCGCCGACGATCTTGAGCGGCGCGACGATTAGCACGGCGCCAGTTGTCGGGAGCTGGTCGAGATTGATCAGGCTGGTCAGGCCGAACTTGCCGTGCCCATGCATCGTGGTGTGGTTGGGGAACGGCGGCGTAAAAGTGCCTGCCTGGCCGGCGTCGGTGCCCACCGTCTCGACCCCCACGCCCAGGATGTCGCGCTGGGTGGCGAGGAACTCCGAGGTCGTTTGGTGGAAGCCAGGGCTGTGCGCGCCATCTGGCCCGACGTTGAGGAAGGCATCCTTTCCGGTGCGCTTGCCCCAGCCGGTGCGCAGCAGCACCCACGCACCCGACGGGATGCGCCCGTTGTCGCGCTCCCACGCCTCGACGCGCTCGATGGGCAGCAGGAAGTCGGGATTCTGCTCCACGTCGGCGGTCACGTCAATCACGCAGGCCGGGCCGATGAACTTGCGCGGCGGGATCGTGTCGGTCGCGTTGTCGGGCAGGTCTTTGCCGGTCACCCAGTGGATCGGGGCGTCGAAGTGCGTGCCGGTGTGCTCGCCCAGGTTCATCACGTTCCAGTACCACCCTGGACCTCGGTCGTCGTAGCGTGAGATCTCGGTAAGGGCAAGGCCCGGCGAGGGCGCGAACTGGGGCGGCAGGTCGATCACCACCGTATCCGGCCCCAGCGGCGTCGTGAGGTCCACGACCCGCAGCGCGCCGGAGGTGAGGTCGTCGAGAAGCTGCGTGAGAACGTTTGGTTGGAAGCTGTACGACATGAGTGCCATCCTTCCTCTATCACTACGCACGTGCCCGCCGATGTCTCGACTATGCGCCAAGCATACCCGAAATGCAAGCCTGCCCCTCCGAGCGGCCGGGCGGCGCAGAGAAGTTGCGTCGAATCGCAGCGGCGACGATGTTCTTCGTGCCTGAGATTGTGTTGGGGGAGCTGTACTCAGGCGCCTACTGGTTTGCGTATGTCCATAACAGCACCAAATACTTGGATCGATATGACGAGTTCCGCAGGCGCTATCAGCACGCGCTTCTATCATGCGATGCCGATACTGCTCCGTTCTATGGTGCGATGTATGCCGAGCTGCGCTCCAAGGGGCAGCTCATCCAGAGATCATTGGTCTGGATCGCGGCCCTCGCGCGGCAGCATGGGCTGACACTTGCCACCATAGACGGCGATTTCTCCCGCCTCCAGGACTTCGACTTCGAACGCTGGTAGCGTTGCTGCTGAGCCGAATAACGGAAGCCGTCGTACTCGCTCGTGGCCGCCGTAGTGCCCCTGTTCAATCCCTCTGCGCCTGGCCTGTCACAACCGCGACACCTCGACCCTCTCTCAGTGTGATCATCGAGAGATGCGATGCTCGATGAGCAGATCTGGTGGGCCGCGATGCTCGTGATGGCTCGCGGCTCCCGCCGGACAGAAGCCGCCGCATCGCGACACGACCATCTAGCGAGAAGGAAGCGTGGTATGGACACGTATGTCATCGCCGCGGACCGGAGCGCGCTCATAGTCAGCATGCGCCGCGTGCTCAGCGGCCGGGGCACGTTCCGGCGCGTGACGGGAACGGTCACCGTAGATGAGAACGAAATTCCTCGGGCGCTTCAGGTTTCGATTGACGCACGCAGCCTGCGCACCGGCATCTCGATACGCGACCAGCATCTGAAGACCGTGACTTTCATGGATGCTGGGCGCTACCCACTGATCACCTACACAAGTGAGCGGGTCGAGCGTGTGGGACCGGATCGCTTTGCTATTGCGGGCATCCTGCGTCTGCACGGGCGAGAACAGCCGATCACCCTCGATACGCGGCTAGAGCCGGCCGATGGGATTGACGGCGCACGATATGTGCGGTTCAGCGGCACGGTGAGCAGCTCGGCGTTCGCGGTTCCGCGAAATCCGCTGCTGCGGACTGTGGTGCGAGCGATGTTCGGCGACGCCGTTGCCGTCATGGGCAGCGTGTGCCTCGTCCCCGCGCGCGAAGGTGTGGAAGCGGGGCCGGCATCACGTCGAGGCGGCCTGTCACAAAGGTAATGCCTCGACCCTCTACTTACATGTGCCGGCACTCGAAATATGCCGGTGGACACCGAGCGCGGCGTGGTCTCCGAGGCGGTTGTCACCGCGCCACGCACGAAGGAATGGGAGGTACGCTTCGATGAAGATTCTGGTCTTGCCCAAGCCGCGCGAGGGAGTCTCGCGGCAAGCGATGGAACAGCATGCGGCGGCGGAGATACAGGCCGTTTTGGCGCTCTACGCGCACGACGTCGTGCGCGAGCTATACGTACGCGGCGACCAGTCGGGGCGGGTGGTGCTCGTCCTCGAAGCGCCGAGCGTCGAGGACGCTCGCGAGGCGCTCGCAACGCTGCCATTCACGCGGCTGGAGCTGATCGATTTCGACCTGATCCCGCTGGCGCCCTTCGCTGGCCTCATCCGAGCGGCACAGCCGGCGCAGGCGGCGCAGAGGGCGAGTTAAGCGACTCTCGTGCCGCAAACGAGAGCGAACAGGAGAGGGAAGGAGACACGACACGCTATGGACCAACACACTGAGATTGCACAGTCTACTCAGCCTGCCACCAGCGCGTCCGACTGGCCGCGACCGCGCAAGGGTGAGGGCGTGGACGTAGCAGTCACGCACCTGCTGATCGTGCGCGACGTAGAACGCTCCCGGCGCTTCTACGCGGATGTGCTGGGCGCGCAGGTGCTGATGGAGGGAACACCGACGATCCTGCGCTTCTACAACACCTGGCTGGTGCTCTCCACGGAGGGCGGCCCCACCGACGACAAGCCCGATGTTGAGGCCGTCGCGCCGCGGGATGCGCGCACCCTTACGAGCGCGCTCAATCTGCGCGTCGCCGACATCTACGACGTGTACGCGCGCTGGCGAGCACGCGGCGCCGAGTTCCTGACGGAGCCGAAGGTGCATCCTGCCGAGATCCGCTGCTATCTTCGCGATCCCGACAACCATCTGATTGAGGTTGGTCAGACAACCGCGACGCCGAGCGCGAGCTAGTCCGGCACGCCAACGCGAGGCTCCCGATGCTCATCGAGGTGCTTTGCGGGCTTCCACGAGCATCTGGAGCACGGAGAATATCACATGTCTGCGACACATCCAGCATCCAGCAGGCAAGATGCCAGCCGCGCACCTGGTGCGCGGCCTGCCATGCGTGCTGCCGTCAAGGTCTTGCGGCGCCCGCTCAACCCGCTGATCGTCAGACTTGCGGGCAGCCGGCGGCTGCGGTCGTTCGCCGTCGTCCAGCACCGGGGCCGCCGCTCTGGGCGCGTATACGCCACACCGGTGAGCGCCCGACCGGCGGTGGACGGTTTCATCATCCCGCTCACGCTCGGTGAAGGGGCCGACTGGTTCCAGAACCTACGCGTCGCGGGCAGTGGCGTGGTCCGGTGGAACGGGCGCGAGTATCCCGTAGTTGACCCTGAGATAGTGAATTGGGCAGCCGCACGAGCAGCGTTCGGTCTCCTGGAGCGTATCGGGCTGCGTCTGTTTGGGATCGCATGGTTCGCGCGCGTCCGGCATGCCCCAGGTGGCGCGGGTAATCTCGACCGCGACTCCAGTGCGGGATCACAGGCACCCGGCGGGCATCTCGTGCCGATCGAGCGCTAATGCGCGGAGCGAGACGGTAGCGAGACGGTAAGGATAGGAGGCCAAGCGTGGCGGAGTCGTTCGAGACCTACCGGGCGTATCTCTTCACCGTCGCCTACCGCATGCTGGGCAGCGCGATGGACGCCGAGGACATGGTGCAGGAGACGTACCTGCGCTACCGGTCTACGCCGCCGGAGAGCATCATCTCGCTCAAGGCCTTCCTGACCACGATCCTCACCCGTCTCTGCGTGGATCAGCTCCATTTGGCTCGGCGACAGCGCGAGACGTATATCGGCCCGTGGTTGCCCGAGCCGATCGTCACGGCGACCAATCCGGCAGAATCGGCGAATCCGGAGGAGCGCGTGGACACCTACGACACGATCTCGCTGGCGTTCCTGCTGCTCTTGGAGCAGCTCCAACCCGTCGAGCGCGCGGTCTTCCTGCTGCGCGAGGTCTTCGAGTACGATTACGCCGAGATCGCGGGCTTCCTTGGCAAGAGTGAGGTCGCCTGCCGCCAGGCATTCAGCCGGGCGAAGAAGCACCTGGCGGATCACCGGCCGCGCTTCCATACCGCCCCCGAAACACAACGTGAACTGCTCATGAGCTTCTTGCAGGCGGTGCGAGGCGGCGATATGGGCACTTTGACGAGCCTGCTGGCCGAGGATGTGACGCTGTGGGCCGACGGGGGCGGCAAGGTCAAGGGTGCGGCGCGTCGTCCGATTGCCGGGCGCACGGCAGTGGCGCGGTTCAGCGTGGGGGCCACGCGGCGCTTCTTGCCGGAGGGCTATCGTGCGGAGCTGGACGAGGTCAACGGTCAGCCGGCGCTCGTGGCTCGTGATGCTGATGGCCGTGTCTATCTGGTGTTGACCATCGAGGTGGAGGCGCAGCGGATCGCAGCGGTACGCATCGTCGCCAACCCGGACAAGCTCACCGGCGTGCGGCGTTAGAGCACGTCACAGCACGTCCAGCGCGCGCTGCTCGATGGGCCGGCTGAGGCGGAAGGGATTTGCCTCGTTGGCGAGCTTGCCCGTGATCTCGTCCACCACCAGGCGGCTGCCGCCCGCGCTGCCCATGATGCCGTGGCCGCTGTAGCCGCAGTTGAGGCACAGTCCCTCGACCGGCGTGGCGCCGAGGAACGGGCGGTGATCGGGCGTGTACGAGTACTGGCCGGCAATCATGTACCACGTATGGCTGTTGCGCTGCCACACGTCGCGCCAGAAGGGACTGATGCGCGCGACGGCATGGTCGCTGGCCGGGTCGAGCAGCCCGAAGGCCCACGGATAGCTCGCCGGCACGTCCTCCAATGGTGGACCGGCTGGCTCGGTGGGCGTCGTCCACATCAGGTGTGCGCCGCCGAAGCCGCTGGGCCGCCAGTGAGCGCCGGTCTCCTCGTCGATCGTCATCGGCGCGTCGGGTGGGACCTCTGGCACGTCGGGCAGCAGCACCCGCTGGCGACGCACGAACGCCAGCGGTACGTCAACCTCGGCCAACGCCGCGACGGCACGCGAGAAGGGCCCGGCGGCGATCACCACACGGTCCGTTGCGATCTCGCCGCGCGTCGTCCGCACGCCGCGTACGCGCCCGCCGGCGATGGCGATGCCCGTCACCGCGGTATCGATCATGAAGGTCGCGTCTCTGGCCGAGGCGGCGCACACGTAGCCCATCGTCAGCCGGCGCGGATCGAGCCAGCCGTCACCGGCGCGGTAGCGCGCGCCGAGCACGTCGGGCGCGAGGTAGGGGAAGCGCCGCCGCGCCTCGTCGCCGTCCAGCATCTCCACGTCGTCCAGACCCCAGGCGCGCTGCTCGGCCACCAGCTCGCGCTGGCGGAGAAGTGTCTCCTCATGAGTCGTCAGCCACAGATACCCCTGTTGGTGAAGGCCCAGGTCGTAGCCGGGCAGGTCGGCGACCTCGGCAAAGTGGGTGTAGAGGGCGACGCCCTCGCGCACCAGCGCCAGCTCGTCAGGATTGTCGAATTGCAGGCGGAAGGCGCCGGTGGCGGCGGGGGTGGTGAGCGTGCCAAGCGCGGGCCGCTTCTCGATCACCACCGCGCGCAGCCCGGCCCGCACGGCGAAGAACGCCGTCGCCGCGCCGATGATGCCGCCACCGATGATAGCGACGTCGGCGGTGCGCGGAAGGTCAGTTGTGATCTGCGCCGCTGTATCCATCATGCGTCTCGTCACTTCTTTGCCGGCAGATAGCGGTGTTGTTAGCGGAGGAGATGCTCGAACTCTTTGAGCGTCAAGCCCGCCTGGCGAAGAATCGATCGAAACGTGCCAGCAGGGATTTCCGCCGCTGGGTGCTTGACGATGACTGTCAGGGTCTGCCCGTTGCGCACGCCACACAGTTTGATATGGCTGCCAGACTGGCTCGCTTGCTGGAAACCGGCTCGCCTCAATGCCGCCAGCACCTCTCGACTGGAGTATCGCTTAGACACTCAGATGTTCGACCCGCGTCTCTGCGACTTCAGAGATATCAGCGTCCGGCTGATCCTCAAAGTACAGCGCCAGCGCCTCGGTGATCGCGGCACGCGCCTCTTCGGGCGTCGCCCCGAAGCTCGATACATCCACATTGAGCGCCTGAGCGACCCATTGGTCGTCTTCGCGGTAGATGACCACATCGATCTGCCTGGTCATGCGATCCTCCCTTCGGACTCGCCGGTGCGCACGCGGCTGCCCTCAGGATAGCAGATGGATGCTACTGCCGCTCATCAGAGCGGGCTGTACCATCCGGCGTGCCCCAGCCGCCGCCACCTGGCGTGGCGATGGTCAGCCGCGCCCCGGCCGGGAGCGTGCGGTGCAGCTTGCCGGGCAGGCGCTCCTCGCCGCCATCGGGCAGGCGCAGGCGGTTCTCGCCCGGCGTCCCCGGCCCGCCGCCGGCAAGCCCGTACGGCGCGCGGGTGCGGCGCTCGCTCAGCACGCTCACCTCGGCTGGCTCCAGAAACTCGTACTCGCGCACCAGCCCGTCGCCGCCGCGGTAGCGTCCCGCCCCGCCGGAGCCGCGACGCAGCGCGTAGCGCGTGATGCGCACCGGCGCGCCGCGCTCGATGGCCTCGACCGGCGTATTGAGCGTGTTGGTCATGTGGACCTGCGTGCCCGACGTGCCGTGCCAGGCAGGGCCCGCGCCCGACCCGCCGCCGAGCGTCTCGTAGTAGGCGTATTCGTGCCCTGGCCCGATGCCGCCGAAGGTCACGTTGTTCATCGTGCCCTGGCTCGCGGCTGGGATGCGGTTGGGGAGCAATTGGGCCAGCGCGGCCAGCGCCACGTCCACGATGCGCTGGCTGGTCTCGACGTTGCCGCCGGCCACCGCCGCCGGCGGGCGCGCGTTCACCACCGTGCCCAGCGGCGCGATCAGCCGGATCGGGCGGAAGGTGCCGGCGTTGACGGGCACATCCTCGGCAACGGCCAGCCGCAGCGCGTAGGTCACGGCACTGAGCGTGATCGCCTCCACGGCGTTGAGGCTACCTGGCACCTGTGGTGCGCTGCCGGTGAAGTCAAAGGTCGCCGTATCGCCTGCCACGTGTAGCGCGAGCCGGATGGCGACATCGCTGGTGCCTAGTCCATCGTCGTCCAGCGCATCCTCGGCCGTGACTTCGGCATCCGGCAGCTCAGCCAGCAGCGAGCGGATGGCGCGCTCGGCGTAGTCTTGCAGCGCGCGGCCGTAACGATCCAGCTCGGCCAGACCGTAGCGCCCGATGTACTCGCCCAGGCGACGCGCGCCCAGGTGATTGGCGGCGATCTGGGCCAGCAGGTCGCCGCGGCGCTCGTCCGGCGTGCGCACGTTACGCAGCACCACACGCAGCAGGTCGTCATCGAGCGTGCCAGCGCGGCAGATGCGCACCGGCGGCAGAATGATGCCCTCCTGGTACAGCTCGCGCGCCAGGCTCAGGCTGCCGGGCGCGATGCCGCCGACGTCCGCGTGGTGCGCGCGATTGGCGACGTAGAAAGCGGGCGCGGGGTGGTTCATTGCCCGCCCCTGCTCTTTAGAGCTTTGACCCTGTCGCGGCTTTTTAGAGCCGCGACCTTCAGCGCCGCGATCCCCAGGGTAGACCGGGGCGACGAGCGTGAGGTCGGGCAGGTGTGTGCCTCCGGCGTAGGGATCGTTGAGTAGCACCATGTCGCCGGGGCCGAGCGCGGGGAAGGCATCCAGCGCGGTGCGCACGCTGCGCGGCATCGAGCCGAGATGCACCGGCAGATGCTCGGCCTGCGCCAGCAGCTCGCCGCGGGTATCGAAGACGGCGCACGAGTAGTCGCGCCGCTCCTTGATGTTGGGGCTGAAACCGGCGCGCATCAGCGCCTCGCCCATCTCCTCGGCCACCGCCTGGAAGAGCTGGCGAAACACCTCCAGCCGCGCGGGATGCACATCGTCACTCGCCATCATCACACTCCAAGGTCAAGATACGGAGAACGCGAAGTACGCGAAGAATACGCGAAGGTCGCGGAGGGTTCCTCGTGACGACCATGATACAACAGCCGTCGTATCTAGAGAAGCTGGCGGGAGCACGGACGACCGCGACTGGCATGCGCTGGATCATCACCGTGTCTCGCTCTCTTCTCCGCGTGCTCCGCGAAGCTCCGCGTGCTCCGCGTTGACCGTACCCTCTCCCCCTCGGTTTGCCGCAGAGGAGAGGGGGCTGGGGAGTGAGGACCCTCGTCGACCGGTACTCCTTTCCCCCGGTGGGTGGTGTGCGAATGCCCACAAAATGCGGAATCATGCGGTCGGGCGATTGACAGACGATGATATGCTAAGAGATGGCGATGCGCGTGGAGCCTCGTGCTCGTGGGCGTCGCTATCCCCAGTACGCCGCGCTGTGGTCGCACCCCTGGAGGAACGCTCGCGCATGACCATTGACGTCGCCGCCGTGGCTTTCTTTCTGCTGGCGATCCTGCTGGTCGCCTCGTCGCTCGCCGTCGTGATGCTGCGCAACATCGTCCACGCCGCGTTCTCGCTGGTGCTGGTCTTTGGCGCCACGGCGGGTATCTACCTCGTCCTCAATGCCGAGTTCATCGCCATCGTGCAGGTGCTGATCTACGCCGGCGCGATTACCGTGCTGGTGCTCTTCGCCATCATGCTGACACAGAACAGCATGTCGCAGATGAGCAACCCCTTCAGCCGGCAGTGGTGGCTTGCGGGCCTGATCTGCGTGCTGCTCGCCGGCGGCATCATCTACGCCGTGGACGATAGCGTGCTGGTCGCCGGCTCGGTCAACACGGCCGTGCCGATCGCGACACTGGGCGCCGCCAGCGGCACCGTCGCGCGCCTGGGCCAACTGCTCTACAGCCCGTTCAGCTACAGCTACGTGCTGCCCTTCGAGGTCGCCTCGGTGGTGCTGCTCGTCGCCATCGTCGGCGCGATCATGATCGCCCGTGCCGAGGAGGTCTAGTTCATCATGGTGTCGCTCAACGCCTTCCTCGTGCTGGGAGCGGTGGTGTTCGTCATCGGCCTCTTTGGCGTGCTGGCCAAGCGCAACGCCGTCGCCATCCTGATGGGCATCGAGATCATGCTCAATGCCGTCAACATCACGCTGGCCGCGTTCTCCAACGCCATCGTGCATTCGCCCGCGGCACAGGCCGCGGGCATCTCCACGCGCCTGACGGGGCAGGTCTTCATCGTCTTCATCATCACCGTCGCCGCCGCTGAGGCCGCGGTGGCGCTGGCGATGATCATCGCCATCTATCGCAAGCGCAACACCATTGACGTCGGCGAGATCGACCTCATGCGCTGGTGAGGCCGACGCGCGGCGCACAGCGCACGGTGCATGGTAAGGGCGTCCGGTGGACGCCCACATGGGGGTCGGGCGGATGAGTGGTGACGTAGGGGCGTTCGCTGGGCGCCCGGCGCGCGGAGGTGTGCATGGCACTTGTGCGCATCCCTCCTCGAAGCCTGGATCGGCGCGGCCACGGAGCCAGAGCATAATTGGAGCCAACGATGTTCTCCCCTGTTGACTACGTATGGGTAGTCCCCGCGCTGCCACTGGCGGCGTTCCTGGTGATCTTCGTCATCACCCGCCCGCTCGCCACGCTGGCGAAGCAGCGCCACGCGCCGCCCGCTCTCGCCGTCCCCCCCGTCGCCCACGGCCCGCACGACCCGCGCACCGAGGCCGCCCAGGAGCGCCACGACGAGCGCCGCGAGCACGCCGCGACCGCCGAGGAGGAGCACGAGGAGGAAGAGGACCACGGCGCCGGCCACGCGCACGGCGGCTCGACTCCCTTCTGGGATACCGCCGGCGGCATCATCGGCGTAGCCTGCCTGGCCGCCTCGTTCGTCTGGTCGCTGCTGATCTTCTTCCAGTTCATGGGCACGCCGTCGCTGCTGCACAACGGCAGCAAGACCTACACGATCTACAACTGGTTCAGTTTCGGGACCTTGCGCTACTCGATTGACTTCCGCGTGGATACGCTGACGGTGGTGATGCTGGTCGTCGTCACCGGCGTCTCGATGCTGGTGCATCTCTACTCGATGGGCTACATGGCCGGCGACCCCGGCTACTCGCGCTTCTTCATCGGGCTGGCGATCTTCACGCTGGCGATGCTGATTCTGGTGCTGGCTGCCAACTTCCTGGTGATCTTCATCGGCTGGGAGCTGGTGGGCTTCTCGTCGTACTACCTGATCGGCTTCTGGTATTACCACCGGCCGCCACCGCCTGGCTCCGAGCTGCCCTATCCGCCGCCAGCGGCGGTGAAGGCGTTCGTCACCACACGCCTGGGCGACTTCGCCTTCCTGATCGGCATCCTGGTCCTCTTCACCCAGACCGGCACGTTCAACTTCGTCACGCTCGACACCGCCGTGCATGGCATGGATAAAGTGACGCTGACGATTGCCATGCTGCTGGTCTTCTGCGGCGCGGTCGGCAAATCGGCGCAGTTCCCACTCCACGTCTGGCTGCCGGATGCGATGGCTGGCCCGACGCCGGTGAGCGCGCTGATCCATGCCGCCACGATGGTCGCCGCGGGCGTCTATCTCGTCGCGCGGCTGCTCCCGCTCTACGCCGCCGCGGACCCGCTGGCGCTCCAGGTGGTGGGCTTCATCGGCGGCTTCACCGCGATCTTCGCCGCGACCATCGCGCTCACACGCAACGACATCAAAGGCGTGCTGGCCTACTCGACCATCAGCCAGCTTGGCTACATGTTCGTCGGCCTGGCGGTCGCCGACACCAACACGATCGGCATGTACCACCTCTTCACGCACGCCTTCTTCAAGGCGCTGCTGTTCCTGGGCTCCGGCAGCGTGATCCACGCCATCGCCGTGCAGGACATGCGCAAGATGGGCGGACTGGCCAAGGCGCTGCCGATCACTGCGCTGACGATGCTGGTCGCCACGCTAGCGATCTCCGGCATCCCGCCATTCTCCGGCTTCTGGAGCAAAGACCCGATCATCGCCACCGCCTACGACAAGGGCGATTATCTGCTCTTCGCCTTCACCGGGATCACGGCGCTGCTGACCGCGTTCTATATGTTCCGGCTGTACTTCCTGACCTTCGGCGGCAAGGGCGGCGCGGTGGCTGGGTTCTGGGGCGGCTCGGAGCAGTACCGCGGTGAGGCGCATCCGCACGAGTCGCCCTGGGTGATGACGCTGCCGCTGATCATCCTGGCTGGCGCGACGGTCGTCTTCGGCCTGCTGGGCTTCGCCGGCTGGAACCAGGGTTTCGCGTGGTTCCTCAACGGTGGCACCAACGTCACCTTCCCGGTGTCCCCACCCATTGACCTGCTGACGGAGCTTGGCGTCGGCACCGCGGTGCTCGGCGTCTTCATCGCCTGGCTAATGTATGGCGTGGCGGTGGTGCCGGCCAACGTGCTGACCGCCAATCCGGTCGGCGGCTTCGTCCACCGCGTGCTCTACAACGGCTACTACATGGACGCGCTCTACGCCTGGCTCATCAAGTGGGTGGCCTACGGCCTGGCGAATGGCTGCGCGGCCTTCGATAAGTACGTGATCGACGGCATCATCTTCGGCTCGGCGCGCGCGGTGCGCGACATCGGCGCCGGGCTGCGGCGCACCCAGAGCGGGCGCTTGCAGAACTACGGCGCGGCGCTCTTTGGCGGCGCGATGATCATCTTGCTGGTAATCTTCATCGCCACCGGCGCGATCGGCAAGTAGGCGGAAGGGAGAACGGGACGTGCTGACTGCCATTGTCTTCCTGCCGCTGCTGGCGGCGGTGATCGTGCTGGTGGCGCCGAGCGGCGCCTCGCGCTGGATCGCCGCGGCCTTTACGCTGGCCGTCTTTCTGCTGAGCCTGTGGCTCTACTTCGGCCTGGTCTTCAGCGGCCAGCCCTTCGGCGACGTGGCGCATCCGCAGTGGTACATCAACCTGCCGTGGATCAACCTGACGCTGCCCAACAGCTTCCACTTCCAGATCAACTACGCGCTGGGCACCGACGGCCTGGGTATGATCATGATCATCCTCAATGGCCTGCTCACGTTCCTGGCGGTGATCGAATCGTGGCACATAGACCGGCGCATCAAGTTCTACATGGCGATGCTGCTGGTGCTGGAATTCGGCGTGATGGGTGTCTTCGCCGCGTTCGACCTCTTCCTATTCATCCTGTTCTGGGAGGTCGAGCTGGTCCCGATGTTCCTGCTGATCGGCATCTGGGGCGGCCAACAGCGCGTGCGCGCGGCCTGGATGTTCATGATCTACACACTGGTCGGCTCGTCGTTCACGCTGGCTGGCATCTTCTTCCTCTACGTGCGCACCGGCGCGAGCACCGCGTTGTTTACGCACTTCGCGGCCGTCGCCACCAGCATCACCGGCACGGTGCCGTTCTTCGGCCTCTCGCTCTCGCTGCCGCTGGTGCTGTTCCTGCTGCTGTTCGCCGGCTTCGCGGTCAAGATTCCCGCGTGGCCGGTGCATACCTGGCTGCCGCTGGCGCATACCGAGGCGCCGACGGCGGTGAGCGTGATATTGGCGGGCGTGCTGCTCAAGATGGGCGCCTACGGATTGATCCGCATCTGCCTGGGCTTCGTGCCGCACGGGGCGATGGAGTTCGCGCCGATCCTGGGCGTAGGCGCGGCGATCAACGTGCTGTGGGGCGCGGGCGCCTCGATGGTGCAGCAGGACATGAAGAAGATGATCGCCTACGCCAGCGTCAGCCACATGGGCTACGTGCTGCTGGGCGTGGCCGCCGCGGCGGCGGTCCCCACGGGCGCCGTTGGCGCGCCGCTGATCACCTTCCGCCAGGCGGCGCTGACCGGCGCGGCGCTCCAGATGTTCACCCACGGCGCGATCACCGGTATGCTCTTCTTCTGCGTCGGCGTGGTCTACGAGAAGGCCCACACGCGCGATATAGACATCTTCGGCGGCATCGCCGACCGCATGCCCGTGGAGACGACGCTCTACTCCCTCGCCTGCTTCGCCTCGTTAGGTTTGCCCGCGCTGGCGGGCTTCGTCGCGGAGTATCTGGTGTTCACGGGCAGCTTCGCGCTGCTGCCGATACAGACGATCTTCGCGGCTTTCGGCGTGGTGCTGACGGCGGGCTACCTGCTGTGGATGCTGCGCCGAGCCTTCTTCGGGCCGCTCAACCGCGCCTGGGCCTGGCTGACCGACACCACCCCGCGCGAGGCCTTCCCGCTGGTGGCGCTCTCGGTCGTGATCCTGTTCGTTGGCATCTTCCCGGGACCGATCGTGGCGCTGCTCGATCCCAGCCTGGCTCACCTGTTACAGACCGCCATCCAACCCATCGTCTTGCGACACTAGACTAGAGCCCGCGCGACAGGAGCAACACCGTGACTTCGCAAATTACCGCGACGCAGTTCTGGATGCTCTCGCCCGAGCTGAGCGTGGTGCTGCTGAGCTTCGTCGTGCTGGGGCTGGACCTCCTCACGCGGAGCCGTGTGGTGGCGCTGGTGGCCTCGCTGGTGGGCCTGCTGGTATCGCTCTTCTTCACGCTCTCGCTGGCGTTCGGCTGGTTCGGCAGCTACCCCGCCACCGCGTTCTTCGGCATGCTGACGGTGGATGGCTTCGCGCTGTTCTTCAAGTTCCTCTTCCTGGGCATCGCGTTCGCGATGGTGATCGTCTCGTACGGCTACGTCGGCAAGTTCCTGCGCTGCACGCTAGGCGAATACTACGCGATCGTCCTGATGTCGGTGACGGGCATGATGCTGATGGGCAGCACGAGCGAGCTGATCACGATCTACATCTCGTTCGAGTTGACCAGCATCCCGCTCTACATCCTCGCGGGCCTTTCGCGCCGTGGCGAGCGCTCGGCCGAGGCATCGGTCAAGTACGTGCTGCTGGGCGCGATGTCGTCGGCGATTCTGCTCTACGGTATGGCGCTGCTCTACGGCGCGACCGGCACGACCGATCTGCGCACCATCGCCACCGCCGCGGTGAGCGCGCTGGGCAGCGGCAATCTGACGCTGCTGGCAGCCGAGGTCTTCATCTTCACCGGTTTCGGCTTCAAGATCTCGGCGGTGCCGTTCCACATGTGGGCGCCCGACATCTACGAGGGCGCGCCGACGCCCTCCACGCTGTTCTTCTCGGTCGGCTCCAAGGCGGCGGGCTTCGCGGCGCTGCTGCGTGTCTTCGTCTTCGGCGGCCTGGTGGCCGCGAACCATACGAGTCTGTGGGCGATGGTGGCGATCGTCGCCGCGGTGACGATGACGCTGGGCAACGTGGTGGCGTTGCTGCAAACCAACATCAAGCGCATGATGGCGTATAGCAGCATCGGTCAAGCCGGCTATCTGCTGGTCGGCCTGGCCGCGGTGATGCTCAACGCCAAGCCCGGCGCGGTCACCGCTGCCGGCGTGCTGGCGATCCTGGCCTTCCTGGCGGTCTTCGTCGTCACCAACATCGGCGTCTTCACCGGCATCATTGGGCTGGGCGACGCCACCGGCAAGGAGCTGATTCGTGACTTCGACGGCCTGGGCCGCCGCGCGCCGTTCGTGGCGCTGGGGATGGGCTTCTCGTTGCTCTCGCTGGCTGGCTTCCCGCCGTTCGCGGGCTTCATGAGCAAGCTCTTCATCTTCTGGGTGGCCTGGAACGAAGGCTCGGCGCTGACCTGGCTGGTGATCCTCGGCCTGATCAACTCGGTGATCGCGTTCGTCTACTACAGCAACGTGCTGTGGCGCATGTTCGCCATCGAGCCGCCCAAACGCGACCGGCTGGAGATGCCCGGCACGGTGCGGCTGACGATGGCGCTCTCGATCCTCGGCATCTTGGCGCTCACGGTAGCCTTCGGCTTGCTCATCAACTGGCTCAACCTTGGCGCCGTCAACCTCTTCCCACGGTAAGAGAGAGATTCACCACAGAGGAAACGGAGGAAACGGAGGAAGGAAGGAGAGGGAACGCGAATGCCGCGAAGCGGGCGCGAAGAACGCGAAGAAGGATATGCGGAATGCCGCCGCTGGGCTGCCGTAGTGGCGTGGTGTAGGGGCGAGACATGTCTCGCCCGCTCGGCCGGCGAGGATCACGCGCAATCTCGTGTAACTCATCCAGGAGGGGCTGACGATGGCAAAGCAGCAGGGTGGGCAGGGCAAACAGGCCAACGTGCCGCCAGATGGTGAGGCGCCCGCGACACGCGTACCCGAGGCAGGCGAGCCGGCGCCGGACTTCACGCTGCCCTCCGGCGAAGGGACGCCCGTCCATCTGGCGGACCTGCTCGGCAAGCGGGTGGTCCTGTATTTCTATCCCAAGGACGATACTCCCGGCTGCACCGCCGAGGCGTGTAGCTTCCGCGACGCCTGGCAGGAGCTGCAAGACGAGGGCGTGGTGGTGCTGGGCATCAGCAAAGATTCGCCCCGCTCGCACGCCAAATTCGCCGATAAGTACGGCTTGCCCTTCACGCTGCTCTCCGACGAAGACCACGCCGTGGCGGAGCAGTACGGCGTCTGGCAGCGCAAGCTGCACTACGGCCGGCCCTACATGGGCATGGCGCGCACCACCTTCTACATCCGTCCCAACGGGCTGATCGGCCACGTGTGGGAGAATGTGAAGGCCGCGGGCCACGCGCAGAAGGTGCTGGAGTATCTGCGCAAAGCGTGATGCCCGCATCAAGGGCGCGCGTCGCGGTGTGCGCGTGCCGGGCGGTCTGAAGCGCCGTGGATCATCCTCATGCGCCAGCGGTCGCGCATACCTCAACGACGTCACGCGCGCTGCCCAACGCCGCGCTGTTGCTCGGTCGCCGTCTCCCAATGCTCGATGGGAGGTCCTGCCGGCCCGCGTAACCACGGCACGATCTGCTACACTGGGTCGGCGCCGCGGCGTGTCGGCCACGGCATGTGCCACCCGGACGTAGAGCAAGGCGTAGATGTGGTAGTGGCTGGCAGCGGGGCAATCTGTCCGTCTCTGCGCCCTCCGCATCACTCCGCGTCCTCTGCGGTTTCTCCGCGTTCTTTCGGCTTTGGAGCGGCAACGGCATGCAGCAGTTTCTGAGTGGGCTGGCGGGGATTCCGGCGGTCGCGGTGTATGCGTTCGTCTTCATCTGGCTGGCGCTGGAGAGCGCCGGGGCGCCGGTGCCCAACGAGCTGGTGCTGCTGCTGTGCGGCTCGATCACGGCCCAGCGCGGGCACGGCATCTTCCCGCCGCTGCTGGTGGTGATCGCCGCCGTGGGCAGCCTGCTGGGTGCCTTCACGTCGTACACCATCGGCTTTCGCGGCGGCCGCCCGCTGGTGCTGCGCATCGGCCGGCGACTGCGGCTGGACGAGGAACGGCTGGACCGTGTCGAGGCGTGGTTCGCCCGCTCCGGCATCGTGGCGATCTTCCTGGCGCGTATTACGCCGTTCGTGCGCACGGTGGCGTCATATCCGGCGGGCATGCTGCGCTATCCGCTGCGCGGCTTCCTGGGGGCGAGCTTCCTCGGCTCGCTGATCTGGTGCGCGGTGATGGTCGGCCTGGGCCACGCCTTCGGCGCAAATTATCAGGTCGCGCTGCGGCTGATCGAGGAGTACACGATCCCCGCGATCCTCGTGCTGGCTGCGCTCGTTGCCGGTTACTTCTGGCTGCACAACCGCCTGGCGCATCTCGGAGGCAAAGGTGCCCTCACGCCGGAGCAGGTCGAGGCGCTGCACGAGCGCGAACGACATTAACGGGGACTGCATGAGGAGGGAACCCTGAGAAAGGCAGAGGTGCAGTGGGGCATGAGCAATGAAGCCTAGTAGTACACGTACCGCGCCGTCCATGTGAGCATACTGGCATAAAAACGATGCCTCTGAATCACACACCCAACTGACGCCGCAGACCGGAGTTCATGCGGAAGGGTTTGACCGGCCCCAACGAATAATGACGGGTCAGTTGAATGTGGTATAGCACCGCATTCCTGCTAGTGGAGATAGACAGCCACCTCATTTGACCCTCTCGATGCTACTTTTGGGTAGGTAGCTTGCAGCCTCTGACTCATGGATATAGACTCGGCAGTGCGACTGCAGCTGGCAGCGATGGAGTCCACAAGGCCGTCCTCTAGAGCCCTGTGATCTCCCGTGATCTAAGAGTATGGAGGTCACGCTGATGGGCAGGGACAGGCTGAATCCGCCTTTTGATGTCGAGCACGCGATTATGCACCATCTGGATCCCAAGCAGAATGAGTTAATTCTCGTGGGCGAGGAAATACAGCTTAGTTCTCCCGTTCATGAACTCTTCTGTCAACTACTACAGGTCTCCTCAGCCACCGCCGAGACCCACGCTGTCGATGCTAATGGTCAGTCGCAGGCGCTCGGAACCTGCAGGTCATTCCTTGCTGATCCAGCGCAGTTTGTTGCACACAGTCAGGCGTTGGCGGAGCAACTCTACGCAGCTATGGGGACCAATATACACATAGTTCCAGGTGACCTAATGGTGGTTATGGGCCGTGATACGGATGGCCCCTTTGCAGCCCTTGCAAAGACTGAACCGAACATGGAGTTTCGGGTCGAGTATAAGAGGCGTCCAAACGGCGTATCCTATGTGGATATTTCGCCAACCGATGCGATGGCGCCATCGAAGGACAAGCCTCCC
>DASVAA010000022.1:0-15938 GCA_036376595.1 Ktedonobacterales bacterium
GGCGAAGCTGCCGGAGCCGTCGAATGAGCCAGCGCCATATCCTCCCGTGCCCGCACCCAGTCCACCGCTGTTGCCGAAGGCACCCGATGTGCCGAAGATGCCCGATCCGTCCAGTGGACCGGAGCTGCCGCCGAGTGGACCCGACGGATACAGCGGGCCCGACGCGCCGCCGGCGAACGGGCCACCGGCGAACGGGCCTCCCGGCGCCTGCTGCGGATAGTTCCATATGCCGCTGCCCTCGGGAATCCGCTGCCTGCCTCCAGGCTGCGCGTGGACGAGATTGGGGTCCGAGATGCGGCTGGGGGCCGGTGCGCCAGGCGGCGGCGCGGCAATGTTAGCGGCTGGACTGGGCAGATCGCGGTCGAAGCTGAAGCGGCAGGCGCCCCAGCGGCCCATCGCGGCCAGCGCCTCGCGCCCGCGCAGGCCAGCCAGCGAGGCGTAGGTGGCGCGGCCGTGCAGAAAGTAGATCTCGCCCTCTTCATGCACCGAGCCTGAGCCACGCTCCACCGAGAGCAGCCCGGTGCGGCGGCCCAGCTCCACCACCTCGATGACGTTGGCAAGTTGATCGGTCGCGGTTACTCGAGGCTTTGGCATGGGTTCACTGTCCCTTGACGGCTGGTCGCCAACCACTGCTCACAACACCGCGGCGGCGCAACACCCGCACCGCCGACCCATGAGTCCGACTCGGACAAAGCGATCCACTGCCGCGCACGAAGCGTGTAGACGTTAGCCGCAGTATAGCACGGTTGAGTCGAATGCAATAGCCAATTGGGGGGACGGCCGAGTCCCCTCGGCACCTATTCGGTGCGGAAATGCCCCTAATTGGCGTACCAAGTCGTCCATTTGGCCGCCGGCCAGCCCGCGCGCCGGACGCTCGCACCGCGATCAGCACATTCAGCCGTGGCCGCGCTTCTGCATCTCGGCCACCACGTCTTTGACCTTCTGCACGTGTTCTTTGGAGCAGATCAGTAACTTGTCGCCGGTGTCCACGATGATCAGCCCCTCCACACCGGCCGTGGCGACCACCCGTCCGCTCGTGCTGAAGAGCAGCGTGTCGCCGGTGTCAACCGCACAGTAGTGCCGCTCGTCGAGACCCACTACCGCGTTGCCTAGCTCGTCGGTGTCGAAGAGCGTGGCGACCTGCGCCCAGCTCCCAATGTCGTTCCAACCGACCGACGTAGGGATCACCGCGATGCCGCTCGCCCGCTCCATGATGCCGTAGTCAATCGTCACGGTGTCGCGCAGGCGCGGCCAGACGGCGGCGATCATGCGCTCGATCGCGTCTTGCGAGCCGGTCGCGGCGACGGCGCCGATCTCGTCGAGCACATCGGCCAGCGCTGGCAGGTAACGCCGCATCTCCGCCAGGATGTGATCCACGCGCCACACGAAGATTCCCGCGTTCCAGACGTAGCACCCGGCACGCAGATACTCCTCGGCGGTCGGGTGCTTGGGCTTCTCGACAAACGCCTCGGCGGCGTAGGCGGCGATGCCGCCCTCGTGGGCGATCGGAGCCGCGTAGCGGATGTAACCGTAGCCCGTCTCGGGATAGGTCGGCGTGATCCCTAGGGTCACCAGATAGCCCTGCGCCGCGATGCGCTCACCGAAGGCCACCGCCGCGCGGAAGCTCTCGACGTCGGCGATCGCGTGGTCGGCCGAGAAGACACCCATTACCGCCTGCGGGTCGCGCGCGGCGATCAGCGCCGCCGCCAACCCAATCGCGGCCGCCGTGCCCCGTGGCGCCGGCTCGACCAGCACATTGCCTGCGGGTAGCTCCGGCAACTGCGCGCGCACTTCTGCCCGATAGTCGCCCGACGTGACGACGAAAGTCTGCTCGGCGGGCGCCAGCGGCCCAACGCGATGCACCGTCTCTTGCAGCATGGTGCGCGGTCCTGGCAGCCGCAGAAACTGCTTCGGCGTGGCCTTGGTGCTCAGCGGCCACAAGCGTGTCCCGCTGCCTCCGGCTAGAATTGCGGCGTACATCCCGGCGCTGCTCCACTTCCTGAAATACGTTGCCCTACTGCCCTACCTGCCCTGCGTATGCCGTGACCGCGCGGACTCGCTCGGCCGGATGCGGCCCTGGCATTGTACTGGATGATGCGCGCCGCGGCAAGCACGGGTGTGGCGCCGCCTGCCAGGCGTGGTGCCGCAACAACCCTAACACCGGCGGCTGGCACGAATGCTGCCGGCACGCATGCGACAGAGCGGCGCCGCGCCGCTCATCCGCTCGTCAAGGTGGACGCGCGGCAGAGGAGACAGATACGAGGACGGCGCCTATGGGATCACAGCCATGCGGCAAAGGCGACAAACGGGACACGCGCGATCCGACGCCAAAGCCCTCCAGTAACGCTGGCGAAGGTACCGGCGAGCCGGTCGTCACCAGCCCCTATGCCGACGTCGAGCCAGGTTGTAAGGCGGCCCGCTCGCTGATGCGACTGCGCAGCGACGCGCTGCTCGCCGTGATGCTGCGCCCCTCGTTCCGGCCGGTGGGCGACCTCGATCTCGTCCAGGTGGCACCCTGTCCTTATTGCCGTGACGGCGGCCTGCGCATGGCCGGCAGTGTGCGCGTGCGCAGCGGCCGCGTGGCGGTGCGCGCCTGCGATACCTGCGCCACGGTAGACCTCGGCGGGCGCTCGCAGCCCCAGCCACCCCGCGGCCGGCGCCGCCGATAGACACACCCACTGCGTCTCAGCGATCGCTGCTTGCATCCCTGACCCTGCGCTGCTAGAATGGCGCCACCTCGGGCGGGCACCGTTGGGAATCGTCCCGATGAGTGCCCACCCGCGCGAGGGGAGGCGCGGCTATGGGACTCTTCGGCAAGCGGCGCGCGCAGACGCCGGTAGGCCGGCCACTGGGGCGCGACCTGGCGCACGGCGAGCACGCAGGGTGGCGCAAGCTGGTGCTGGTGCGCCATGGGCAGACCGATTTCAACGTCGAACACAAGCTGCCGGGACAACTGCCGGGCATCCCACTCAACGACGAAGGCCGGCGCGAGGCGCAGGCGACTGCCGCGGCCATCCGCGGGCTGCCGCTGACGACCATCGTCGCCTCGCCGCTGGAACGCACAATGGCGACCGCCGGCTACATCAACGAGGGGCGCGGCCTGCCCATTCACCAGGACCGCGACCTGCTCGACACCGACTACGGCCGCTTCGCTGGCCAGAGCTACGATGCGCTCGACAAGCAAGATCCCGCCTGGCGCAAGTTCACCACAGACCCACTGCATGCGCCGGCAGGTGTGGAGAACTTCGCGGCGGTGCAGCGGCGCGCCGTGCGAGCGGCGGAACGTTGGCGCGCGGCGCCGGATGCCGGCGAGTGGGTGGCGCTGGTGACACACGCCGATCTGGTCAAGATGATCGTCGCCCACTACCTCAGCATCCCGCTGGCGAGCGTGCCGCTGGTCAACATGGACAACGCCTCGGCCTCACTGCTGGCCTTCCATCCCGATCCCAGCGCGCCGCCGAGCCTGCTGTGCTTCAACTGGACCTCACCGGCGCTGTGGTTGGCCGCCGCCCAACACAACTGAGGCAGTCTGACGAATTGACGGCCCCTCCACGGCCAGCTTTCGACTTTTTGGTCCACATCGGGTATGGTCCGTATGGCGTGAACTGGTGTGAACTGGCGTGATTGCGACCGCAACAGGTTCACGCAGGCTGAGATTGACTACCTGCCGAGTCAGCGCCTTGGGCGGCTGGCAACCGCCGGCGCGGCGGACAACTCCCATGTCGTCCCGGTGGGCTTGCGTCGCAACTCCGCGCACGATACCAGGGCGCTGACCACGTCGGCAGCAATGCCCCAGAAGGAGAACGTATGCCTGACAGGCATGATTGGAATCGCCAGATTGTTGAGGAGTTCCGGGCGAATAAGGGCCAGGTTGGCGGCGTGTGGGAGGGCCGACCCCTCCTCTTGCTCACGACGACCGGCGCCAAGAGCGGCCAGCGGCGTACGACGCCGATGATGTACCTACGCGAGGGCGACCGCCTGTTCGTCTTCGCCTCCAAAGGGGGCGCACCCACCAACCCCGACTGGTATCACAACCTGCTCGCCCATCCGGACGTTACCGTCGAGATCGGAGACCAGATCTATCAGGCTGTCGCGCAGCCGGTGACTGGGGAGGAGCGCGACCAGATCTACGCGCGGTGGGCGGATCGCTATCCTCAGTTCCGCGCGTACCAGGAGAAGACCACCCGCAGCATTCCGGTGATTGAGCTGCAACCTCGCAGCGCCTAGCGGCGTGTCTCTCCGCTCCGCGATACGCCTGTCACGCCTTGCCTTCCTTGCCGCGCACCAGCGAGGCGAAGACGCCGACCGCCGCGATCGCCGCGCAGACGATGAACGCGTTGTGGAAGCCGGTCGTGAAGGTCGCTTGCAGACTGGTGACCACAGGCGACGGCAACGGATGACCGGAGGAGAGAATCGCGCCCGCCTGGGCGGCGCCCATCCCGACGAAGATCGCCCCAGCCAGCGCCACGCTCACGCTCTGGCCCATCACGCGGCCAGTCGCCAGGAAGCCCGACGCCGTGCCCTGGCGTGCCCTTGGCGCGGCGCCCATCAGTGCGCTGTTGTTGGGTGCCTGGAAGAGGCCCTGCCCGATGCCCGTCACGCAGAGGCGCCAGATGATGTCGGGCACGCTGCTGGTCGCGGTGAGCTGGCTGATCAGCACCAGCCCTATGCAGGCGATCGCCAGCCCGCTGGCCGCCAGCCAGCGCGTACCGAAGCGGTCCGCCAGCGCGCCGCTGATCGGCGCGATCACCGCGATCGTCAGCGGCAGCGGGGTCAGCAGCAGACCGGCGTCTTCTGTCGAGAAGCCGCGCAGTTGCTCCAGATAGAAGGGCAGCAGGAAGCTCACCGCGAAGAGCGCCAGAAAGCTCAGCACCAGCGCCAGATTCGCCGAGAGGAACACCCGCTCGCGCAGCATCCGCAGGTCCACCACCGGCGCCTCGATGCGCAGCTCTAGCACCACCAGCGCGGCCAGCGTCAACAGCGCCAGCGCCCCCGACCCCACGACGCGCGCCGAGGTCCAGCCCCACTCCTCACCGAACGAGAGGCCCAGCGTCAGCGCCGAGAGGCCCACCGCCAGCAGCGCCGCGCCCAACGGATCGAAGCGCGTCCGGCGGCGCGTGCCGTCGTCGCGCAGCACCAGCAGCGTCGCCAGCAGCCCGACGATGCCCAGCGGCACGTTGACGTAGAAGATCGACCGCCAGGTGAGGTGCTCGGTCAGAAAGCCGCCCAGGGTCGGGCCGATGCTGACGCCGACGGCCACCACCACGGCGTTGTAGCTCAGCGCGCGCCCGCGCTCCGAGGCGGGGAACGCGGCCGTCAGCATCGCGGGGCTGATCGCCATGATCATCGCCGCGCCGATGCCCTGGAACGCGCGCTCAGCCACCAGCAGCTCCAGCGTGGGCGCCGCGCCGCAGAGCGCCGAGCCGAGCGTGAAGACCGCCAGCCCCGCCGCCCAGATCCACTTGCGCCCGATCAGATCCGCCAGCCGCCCGACGCTCAGCAGCAGCCCGGCGATCACGACGAGATAGGCGATGATCACCCACTCGACGGTGCCACTCAGCGGCACGCCGAAGTAGGCGGCGATGGGCGGCAGGCTGATGTTGACGATCGAGCTGTCAATTGTCGCCATCAACACGCCGATGGCGACGATCACCAGCACCGTCCATTTGCTCGGCTGGCGCACCGCCTCCGAACGCGCCCCTGCTATCGCTTCGCCCTGGCTCCTGCTCGCGCCATACGTCCCCTGCGGCTCGCCCGTTTCGCCCGTTTCGCCCGTGCGCCCTTCGGGGGTCGTGCTGGACCGCGCCATCGCTCGCCTCGCCCTCACGCTTCGCCCTATATAGCCAGCCGCAACCGGCCGCCTCACCCGTCCTTGCTTCACAAAGGATAGTCCTCAATACGTGGGACGCGCCATTGGACCATTGATCAGGAAGATGCCCCGGCCCGATCTGGATGTGGGCGCCTGTGTCCTACGGAAGCCTTGTGCCGCGTGGTGGGCGAGCCATAGATCGCCCGGCCGCAACCAGAGGAAGTCATGGCTCTGCCGGCAGTCCTTGCCCGAGCGCATGGTATAGTAGCTGCGCGTACCGCATGCGGTGGACACGACAGCGGCGAGAGATGGCAGGGCGACCCGATGAGCGCGACGATTCTGGACGGCCGCGAGCTGGCGGCGGAGCTGCGCGCGGCGCTGACCGGCGAGGCGGCGCGGCTGACACAACTGCGCGGGAGACGGCCGCAGCTCACGCTGGTGCTCGCCGCCGAGCACGCCTCGGCGCGCGTCTACGCCGCCCAGGTGGCCGCCTCGTGTGCCCGCATCGGCCTGGATTGCGTGCTACGGGAATATCCGCCGACGATCAGTGAAACCCTGCTACGCGCCGAGATCGCCGTGCTGGGCGCGCGCGGTGATGTAGACGGCGTAGTGGTGCTGCTGCCGCTGCCACGCCACATCCGCCAGCGCGTCGTCACCGAGGTGCTGCCCGCCGAAAAAGACGTGGACGGCCTAGGCCCGAGCAACGCCGGGCGCCTGATGCTCGGCTTCCCTAGCTACGTGCCCAGCACCGCCGACGCCGCGCTAGAGCTGCTGCGTGCCTCAAGCATCGCACTGCAAGGCAAGGATGTGGTGGTGGTTGGACGCGGCAACGTGGGCGGCAAGCCGGCGGGGCTGCTCTTTCTGCGAGAGAACGCCACCGTCACCTTCTGTCACAGCCGCACGCCGGACCTGCCTGCCGTCACGCGCCAGGCCGACATCCTCTTCGTCAGCGTCGGCCGCCCGCACACCATCACGGGCGGCATGGCCAAGCCTGGCGCGGTGGTGCTGGATGCCGGCATGACCCCCGTAGATGGGCAGCTCGTCGGCGACGTAGATTTTGCCGCCGTGCGCGAGGTCGCCGGCGCCATCACCCCCGTCCCTGGCGGCCTGGGACCGCTCACCAACCTGATGCTGATCCGCCACACGCTCGTCGGCCCCTCGTGATCTCTACGACGCCCACACGTCTGTGTTCCCCTCGTTTCGTGTGTGCAGGGGCGGGACACGTCCCACTCGCTGGCGATCAGGTCCCTCCTGATTGGATTCTTCCAGCAGCTCCAGAGCGTTGCCGATCACCTCGTCGGCCGTCACGTCAGCCACGAACGAGACGTGGTGCGCGCAGCTCGTCCCCGCGCGGTTGATGCCGCAGACTGGGCACTGCACGCGCCACGAGATCGCCGGCCGGTGCCGCGCCTGGGTCATCGGGCCGGCGTTGATGAAGTTGAAATGCCAGTAGATACCAGCGGTCCGCGTGCCGACCGCCCGCGCCAGGTGCAGCGGCCCTGTATCGTTCGCCACCACCACTGCTGTGCGTGCGAGCAGCCCCGTCAGCCCCCGCAGATTGAGCCGCCCCGTCAGGTCCAAGGGGGCAGACCGCATCGCCTCGCGCACCGCCGCGGTGATCGACCGCTCGCCCTCGACGCCGGTGAGGCACACCCGCGCGCCAGCGGCAGCCAGCGCGTCGCCCACCGCGGCGAACCGCTCCGCCGGCCAGCGGCGCTCCGGGTCGGTCACGCCGGGATGCAGCACCACCAGCGGCTGGTTGTTCGCTGGCACTGCGGCCAGCGAGGCGGCCTGATCGGTGGGCGTGACGGCGATGCGCGGCTCTAGTGTGACGGGGCGCGCCCCGGCCAGCGCGGCGACCTCCAGCCAGCGCGCCACCTCGCGCTGCCAGTAGATATAGGGCACCCAGCGGCCGAGCGGTGTCGCATCGGGCGTTCGTGTGCCGCAGGTGACGCGCGCTCCCAGCCGCAGCACGAAGGGATTGGAGTTGCGTCCGCCGCCCTGGAGCTGCAGCGCCAGATCGAAGCGCTCGCGCTGCATGCGCTTGAAGAAGCGTTCGTGCCGCGCCGCATCGGGGGTGCTTTGCGCCACTTCGCGCACGCCGCTGTAGGGCGGCACGACCACCACGCGATCCACCGGCCCGGGGCGACCCGCCAGAAAACGCTGGTGCCACTCCAGCGCCAGCAGCACGATCTCAGCCCGCGGGTACGCCGCGCGCAGCGCCTCCAGCGCCGGCTCGCCCATCACGTAGTCGCCCAGCGCGTTGGCGCGCAGCACCGCGATCGTACGCACATTCGTGATTGGCGCGGCATCCTGCCCCATCCAGCGCTCTCCCTTCGCTCCCTTCGCTCATCGCTCGCGGCCGCGCCCCAGACACAGCGAACGCACAGGTGTGCTCGGCACGAGAGGCGTAATCAGCATGCCAGGGCGGCCGCTTGTTGGTGGTTGCTCGCCGGTGAGGATCATGCTTGCGCTGCGGCGATCGACCTACCCATATCTATTCCGCAGTTCGCGTTCCAGTGTCGCCCGCTGGTTTGTCGCCTCCGACGGCAAGCGCACAAATTGGGCAGCGAGCCTTCCCCGGCCCACTGCCCGATAGACGGGTTATCTCCCCGTCTGACCCCTGCGTCCTCCGCGTCCTCTGCGGTAATTTTCTCTGCCACTCCCCCTTCGCGTGCTCCGCGCCTCCGCGCGCCTCCGCGTTCCCCGAAACTCCGGCGCTACCGCGACGGCAGCGAGGCGGCGACAGCGGCGCCCACCGAATAGCCGAGCGAGGTGGCGGAAGCCGAGTGGGTCTGCTGGGTCTGCTGGGTCTGGTGCGACTGATTGGCGCCGTTGAGGTTAGCGCCGACTGTGCCGAAGCCGCCGGAGGCGACCAGCGGTGCGATCCGCGCGCCCAGCAGCGCGACGGCCAGCGCGGCCACGGCGGCCAAGGCGAAGCGCGGCGCGAGCTGGCGGCGTGGTGTCTGGCGCAGAGCCGCGCGCGAGCGCACCACTGGCAGTGAGGGATTCGTTGCCTCGCGGCTCAAGCGCAGGATCGCCGGTGCGACGCGGCGCTCCTCCTCGCGGATCGCGGCGAAGACGCGCGAGCGGAAGTCAGGCGGTGGCGCAATCGAGGGCAACTGGCGGATCTGCTCGCCGACCAGCCGGAACGCCGCCTGGTACTGGCGGCATGCGGCGCACCCTGCGAGGTGGCTGGTCAGCGTCTCGAGGTCGCTGGCCGACCACTCGTCGGGACGCAAGGCGGCGAGCAGCTCGCGGGTCCTGGCGCAATCGGCGCTCAGCCGCCACTTTCTTGTTTGTAGAGTGTGATAAAGCGCTCGCGTGCCCGCATCAGCCGCATCTTGACGGCCGAGGGGCTGACGTTGAGGTGTTCGGCTATCTCCGCGCATGAGAACCCTTCGTGCTCGTAGAGCAACAGGCATGTCGCGTACTTCTCGGGCAACTTGCGGAGGACGCGCTCCACCAGCTCCCGATCGGCCACGTGCTGCTCGAATCGCCCGCCGTCGTAGCCGCCCATGAAGGTCGCCGCGGCGTTGGCCAGAGTCTCCTCCGCGCTGGCCTGCTGGGTCGGCAGCTCCGATCCCGGCATTCCGGCGCCCACGCCCCGGTCTTCATTGAAGAGCGACAACGGCAGCCAGTTGATCAGCCGGCGCCGCCGCAACGCATCGGTCGCCGTGTTTGAGGCGATCCGATAGAGCCACGACGACAGCGCAGCTGCCTGGATCGTCGTCCCGCCGGCGAGCGCGCGATAGGCTTTGACGAAGACGTCTTGCGCCAGGTCGTAGGCCTGCTCGCGATTGCCCACCAGCCGGTAGACGAAATTGATGATCGGCGTCTGGAAGCGGGAGAAGATCTCCTCGAAATCCTCCAGGCCGACGACCGGACCACTCTGCGGTGCGGGGGGATCGGCCCGCGCATCTGGCGCAGGCGCCGGCGTCGCGGCCGGCGCTCCGGCACCAGTGGCAACGGCGATCCCCTCGCTGGCCGGCTCGGCCGCCTCACGCCTGGTCGCGCGCTTCGATCCCCCCTGCGTGCGTCGCGATGGCGTAGCGCCCGCGGATTTGCCCCGCTCGGCGCGCGGCGAGCCAGCACCGCTTAGGTTGTTCAAACGAAGAGGCAATTCCATCGGTTACACCACCGGTCCCTTATGGGAGGTCTGGGAGCGCCGCCGGAGACCTGAGTCGTCCGTGAAGTGCCGGGGGCGCTGGGGTCCGCATCCGCTCGTTTGCGGCGCGGTGGCGCCCTGCCGACCAGATTTCAGGTTCGTCCGCTTGCCACCCCAAGTATACCAAACGTGTGTCATACGACCACCCACGCAGCGTATGGGCTACTCTTGTGCGCGCGGTCCGCGGGAATTGCGACCTCGTCGCGCTGCTCACAGCTCGTCTCGTGCCCCAGGCGCCTTATGCTATACTTTCTGTAGTGAGTACCTTTTCCCTACGGCTCGATGCATGGGCGACGAGACGGGACGAAGCGAGACGAGACGAGAGGAACGACGGAATGCCTGGCGAGCAGGAGCGGCCGATACTGATGTTTTCGACGACGTGGTGCCCGGATTGCCGGCGTGCCAAACGGGTTCTCGAGGCCCTGGGCGTGCCCTATCAAGAGATCAACATCGAGCGCGATGCCGCCGCGGCGGCGCGTGTCTCGCGGATCAATGACGGGATGCTCAGCGTGCCGACGATTCTCTTCCCTGATGGCACGGTGCTCGTCGAGCCATCCAACGCGGAGCTGGAGACGAAGATTGCGGCGAGTGCGGGTACGCTAGGCTAGGGTCAGCACCCCCGGCCCCTCGCCTCCGCGGCGGCGAGAGGAAACCAGAGGGCGCCCCGACGGACCGCCGAGGCGAGGGTGAGGCCGTTCACATTGCGTCGCGCCGCGGCGGGCGCATCGGGCGGAGTACCACTCGATGTCCCATCCCGGTCGCCTGGGCGAGCGCCGCGCACCAGCCAGAGGTGTGCCCGCGCCGCCGCACGTATCACAAGACGCCGACGCGGTCACAACGGTCCCACCCATGCCCCCATTCGGCTACTTGGCTACAGGCAGTTCCACATGCCACGCCACGCGGTGAGAGGTTGTCGTATCGGGCAGCTACGCGCCAGATGATGTCGCCTCGTCCACCATCTCAAGTACCTCGCTTGCCGACCACGCCTGTTTGTCGTCGGGAGCCGTCCCCGCGCGGCGTGATTCGGCACAGTTGAGAGCACGCACCCAGGCCGGAAGGTCATTCCATGCGATAGCGCCATCACCCCACACAATCGAGTCGCCGTACATCGTAAACGCTTCCAGCGTGGCCCACAGGTATTCAGCCAGCATGGAGTGTACGGGGTCGTAGATGCTGGCCACCTCGGCGTTGGGCGTATAGCGGCGCAGCCAGGAGATGAACGCATCCGGCGTCTCAAGCAGCGCCAGGATCTGTTCGCGCGAGATCGCCTTCTGAGCGCTCTCCGGAGGACGTGGAGGGGCGTTCACGCGCGCCCGCCAGTTTACCGACCACCCTGGTCTCGACTTGAACGCGCCCACGCCGTGCACGAGCAAGCGACCTGTACTCGCGTCGTAGATTTCTCCGACGATGTTGCACCAGGGTATCCCGTACACGACTGTTCTCGGCGGGAGCGAGATACCCCGCAGATGGAACGGGCCGCGCAGCACGACAAAGCAGGCGAGCGCATCATCGTCGGGGCCGATCCACAAGTTCAAGCGCTTCCTCAACTCGCCACTGCTTGCGAACTCCACCGACTCCACCGTGGGCGGCTCTCCCGAGAGCGTTGGCCCAAACGAGCAACGCGGCGCGCCTTGCAGATACGCCGTCATATCTTCCGCCGTGAACGCCGGGATCTGCCCCGGGGTTAGCTTGAGTCCCGGGGAGGGGATCCCAGGCGGCTGCGGCTGCGTGCCTGACACTGTTTCCCTCGGATTCTTGGTAGAGCGGCGCTGGACGGTGCGTGCCACGATTCTCTCTGGTATCGTACGCGATATGCTCACCCATCCTCCAGCACGCTGCTCCAGGAGGCGCAGCTGCCCGCCGCAAGCTCACCGGCGCCGGCGACTGGGACGCCACCGAGCGCGACCCGTCGGTTGCAACCGCTGGCTGTGCAGGCGTGGACGGCACGTTGCTTGCGCGTCGTATACTGAGATTGACTGAAACCCCGCACGCTGCCGGGGCGTAGTCTGTTGCGGGATGGCGCGAAGTCGGCCTCGCATGGCCGGACGCGGCGCACAGGACGCTGCCGCGGGTGGGCGCTCGCGCCAGGGAGAGCGATCATGGCGACGTGCCCGTACTGTCGCACGGCGAACCGGGCCGACGCGGTCTACTGCAACATGTGCGGCGGCCAGCTCAAAGGCGCCAGCTCCGCGCACCCGCTCGTCGCGCCCACCAACGCCACCGGCCGCCTCACGCCCAGCTCGCAGCTTCACCTGCACTACGAAATCCTCGCCACCGTCGGCCAAGGCGGGATGGCCGCGGTCTACAAGGCGCGCGAGATGACCACCGGCGCGACCGTCGCCATCAAGGAGATGAGCCAGGACGGCCTGCCCCCCGACGAGCTCAAAGACGCCCTTGCCAGCTTCACCTTTGAGGCCGACACCCTGCGCCGCCTGCGCCATCCCAACCTGCCGCGCGTCTACGAGCGCTTCGCCGAGCACTTCCGCCAGTATCTCGTCATGGACTTCGTGGACGGCCAGACGCTGGAACAGCGGCTCCAGGCGGCGGGCGGCCAGCCGCTGGCGCAGGCCGATGTGCTGGGCTGGGCGCGCCAGATCTGCGATGTGCTCACCTATCTGCACAGCCAGAAGCCACCGATCATCTTCCGCGATCTGAAGCCGGCCAACATCATGCTCACGCGCGATGGCCACATCTACCTGATCGACTTCGGCATCGCGCGCGTCTTCGCCCCCGGCCGCTCGCGCGATACGCAGGTGCTGGGCACACCCGGCTTCGCCCCGCCGGAGCAGTATGGCAAGGCGCAGACCGATCCACGCGCTGACGTCTACGCGCTGGGCTGCACGCTCTACCAGCTCCTCACGGCCTACGACCCGGCGACGACGCCCTTCAACCTGCCGCCGATGCGCTCGCGTGTGCCGACGATCTCGCCGGGGGTGCAGCGGGCCATCGAGCGCGCCACCAAGCTCAACCGCGACGAGCGCTATCCAACTGTCGCCGCCTTTGCCGCCGATCTCGTTGCTGGAGCGCCCGCCGCGGCTGCCGCCCCGTCGCGTGCCAAGGCGACCGCGCCTGGCCCTGCCGCTGGCGCATCACCACGTGCCGCGCCGCCACCGCCACCTCCGCCTTCATCCCCTCCATCCTCCGCGGCCAAGAAACCTGGTCAGGGTGGTCAGGCCGCGGCGGTCTTTGCGGCCACGGCAGCCGCGGCGGCGGCGGCAATCAAGACAACATCTCCCGCGGCCGCTGCCGCGCTGCAAGCCGCCGCACGCATGGCGGCACCTCCGCCGATGGCTGCGATCGTCGTCGTGCAGCCGCCCCAGGTGGACTTCGGTAAGATCGCTGCCGGGCAGCGCGCGGCCCGCGCGATCACCATCAGCGGTCAGGGCGGCATGCACGTGCGCGGCCGCATTACGCCGCTCGCGCCGTGGCTCAAGGTCGATACCAGCACCTTCGATGGCAAGACCAGCGTTGTGCAGGTGATCGCGCAGCCTGGCGCGAGCCTGAGCGGTGTGCAGCAAGGCATGCTCCAGATGAGCTGCGACGGCCAGCAGCTCTTCGTGCCCGTCACGGCCACCGTTCAGCCGGCCAAGGGCAAGCCCAAGCCGTCCGTAGGGGCGTCCGGTGGACGCCCGGCCGCAGGGGCGAAACGCTCCGCCGCGCCCGGCGCGCGCTCCACCGCTACGGCCAAGCACACCGCGGCGCCTGTGACGTCCGGTCGCCGGGGCGTGGGCTTCGTCACCTCTGCCACGCTGGGCATCGGCGCGGCCGGAGCCACCTTTGCGCTGGCGCCGCGTGCGCTGGTCTATACGCAGTTGCATGGCGTGGCGGCGCTGCCCGTGCTGGCGGCGCTCGGCCTCTTCGGCGTGGCGGCGCTGCTGGCGGGCCTCGTGGCCGTTCTCGGCTCCGGCGCGCGGCCGACGCTGGGGCGCATCGCGACCGGCCTGCTGGGGGCGGTGATCGCCGCGCTCGCGCTGCTCGTCGCGGGCAACCCCTGGGTCTGGCCGCCGCTCAACGCATGGCTCAGCGCGCCCGTCGCGCTCGCGCCGCCGCTACTGGTGATCGCGGCGATCTGCGCCGGCCTGGGCGCGGCGATCGGCGGCGACCCGCTGCTGAGCCAGTGGATCCACACCGTGGCGCGCTTTGCCGTGCGCTACTCGCGGCTGCTCAGCGCCATCGCGTTGGTGCTCGGCGGGGCGTATCTCGGCTGGGTGCTCACCAGCGGCCTCGGCGGTATCCTCACGGCCTGTCTTATGCCGCTGGCCGTCATCGGCGGTGCGGGCGCCGGATTCGCGATCTCGCGGCTGCTGCGCCCAGCGCTGCCACGGGCTAGCTATCGCCGCTACCGTCCCGTGCGCCAGTGGCCGTGAGAAGGCGCTTTATAAGGAGACCAAGATGCCGCAAGAAGAATATGACGTAACCTTCTTCCTGCCCACGTCCGCGGCGGATGCGTTTCCTACACCCCGCGATAGCACTGTGAGCGAATTCTTCTGGCAAGTGTATGGCAACGCGCTCTCTTGGACACAGCAAGAGTACGGAGAAGAGCTGGCTGTCATCATCAGGCTAGAAAACTACCCGCTTGGCGCCTTCGTCCTTCCGTTCAAGAAGGAGGAAGAGACGGAGCGCATGCGTGAGATGACGGTGGCCGGGTTTTACGAGCTGCTGTGGCAAGATTGGCGTGAGGCGTTCCGCATCTTGCCGGCGGGCATGCATAGCAGACTCGAGGCCTTTCTCGCGTCCAGTGCCGAACAGCAGCTAGCGAGCGGCAGGTCATCTGAGTAGGCGTAGCCGTTGGAGACCCTTACGCCCAGCCGCCTCAGTTCCGGTCGTTCGTGGTCGTGATCGCTCGTTGTCCATGATCCGCCGTATTCACCGTCACCGTATAGACAAGGTTGCTTCCCGTGCCCGATGACAAGAAGCCCCAGCCCCAATATCGCGGCCGCCAGTTCGGCGATGTCTTTCACGATCCCACCGTGGCCGCGCGCTATGGCCTGCGCCCGCCCTACCCGGAGCAGACCTTCAGCATCCTCGCCGGGCTGATCCATGATACGCCGCGTGCGGTGCTCGATGCCGGTTCTGGCCGGGGCGAGCTGGCGCGTGGGATGCTGCCCTACGCCGATCGGGTGGACGCGCTCGAACCCTCGGCGGCGATGATCCAGCAAGGCCGCGAGCTGCCCGTCGGCGACGACCCACGCCTGCGCTGGATTCACGGCTACGCCGAGTACGCTCCGCTCGACGGCCCCTACGCGCTGATCACCACCGGCTCCAGCCTGCACTGGATGGAGTGGCAGATCGTGCTGCCGCACTTCGCCGCCCTGCTCGCGCCGCATGGCTCACTGGCCGTGCTGGCGGTGATTGACCTGCCGCGGCCCTGGGACGAGGCGCTGCTGCCGATCATTAAGCGCTATACGATGAATAAGGGCTACGTCCCTTACGACCTGATCGCGCACCTCGAATCGCTGGGCCTCTACGCGCGCGAGAACGACCTGTGTACCGCCCCAGTGCCCTTCACGCAGCCGATAGAGGACTACGTCGAGGCGTTCCACTCGATGAGCAGCTTCTCGCGCGAGCGCATGCCCGCCGACGAAGCCGCCGCCTTCGGCGCCGCCGTGCGCGAGCTGGTGGCGCCCTACGCCCGCGACGGCCAGCTTACCTGGGACGTGAGCGCGCTGATCACCTGGGGCAAGCCACTGGCGGGAGCCGGATAGCGCGATGGACGCGGAGCCTGCCCCTACGATCCCCCTGCTCGTGCTCGTCGGCCCGACAGCGACCGGCAAGACGGCGCTGGCCCTCGCGCTGGCTGAGCGGCTGCGCGGCGAGCGTGCGTTGGAGGCCGTCTCCGCCGACTCGCGCCAGATCTACCGCCTGATGGACATCGCCACCGCCAAGCCCACGCCGGATGAGCGTGCGCGTCTGCCGCATCACCTGCTCGACGTAGTCTGGCCCGACGAGAGCTATACCCTC
>DASVAA010000023.1:0-3288 GCA_036376595.1 Ktedonobacterales bacterium
CCAGGCGACGAACGGGACGAGGAACATGCGCTGGCTGGCGAGCCAGTCGAGGTGCAGGAGCTGCATGCCCCAGCTCTGCTGGGCCGGCCCATTCGTCGGCGGCCCCTTGCCAGTGGTCAGCAGCGGCACGAACAGGTCGCCGACGGGGTAGGTCAGATAGGTGTGGTATTCGCGCGTGCCCAGCATGAGATAGAGCGCCGAGAGCGCGAAGCCGAAGGCCAGCAGCGCGACGAAGACCCCACGAAGCCAGCGCCGCGACTCGTCCACCGCCCAGGCCAGTGCCAGACAGGCGAACGGCAGCATCGGCACCAAAAGCCGCGGGCCAGGCATGTTCTCGCCGGCGAACGGCAGGTAGTACGATGCCACCAGCAGCGGGTAGATGACCGCGATCAGCGCGCAGACGACCGCCTCCGCCGGTGGGCGTGCGCCAGTGGACCGCCACCAGCGCACGAATCCCAGCGGGAGGAACACCAGGAACGGCGACTCGACCAGCAGCCCCCGCGGCCACGCCAAGATCTCCACCAGGCCGCCGGGACTCGGCAGTGTGACGCCGAAGAGGCCGGTGTGCTGGCCCTGGAACTTCGCGCCCGTCACGTAGCCGTAGCTCATGTGCAGCGGGCTGCCGAAGGCGAGCCAGTTGTACCAGCCCAGTAGCGCGGCGCTTGGCAGCGTGGCCGCCACGAAGAGCGCCAGCAGCCGCCAGCGGTCGCGCGCGGGGGCGGTCGCCCAGACGTAACCGCAGAGCACCAGTGCGACCACCGCCAGTAGATACTCGCTGATCACCGCGTAGCCCACCAGCAGCCCGCCGGCGAGCACCAGCCACGCGGCATGCGGAGACCTCCGCGCGCGGTAGAGCAGGTAGAAGCCGATGAAGATCAATCCGCCAGCGAAGGCATGGCCGAAGAAGACGCCCGCGAAGGGCAAGTAGAGCGTGCCGAGCGCGAAGGCGCTGGCGGCGACCAGCGGCCACGATGTGCCGGCGAGCGCGGGACGCAGGCGCGCCACGAGATCGACGAAGAGCAGCGCCGCGATCACGCAGACGGGCACGGCGGTGAAAAGGTTGAAGTAGGCGATGTAGAAGGTCAGCGTCGGCAGGCTGTGCGTTGCGTTGGCGATTGTGCTGACGATCTGGTAGACTGGCACCGCCAGCAGCGACGGACCGAGGCTGCGCGGCGAATAGAAGTGGCCGTTGTAGAAGCTGACGTCGATCGTGTTGTGGGCGTTGGGATCGATGATCGCGGTGCCGGAGGCCAACGCGACCACCATGTCATAGCGGCTGATGGAGTTGGTATTGGCCGGCGAGAGGAAGTAGCCGTAGCAGAAGACGAGCACCGCCGCGAAGATGCCACGTCTGGGGATGCGTTGCAAGGCGCCGGCCACGCGCGCGAGGGCAAGCTTCGCATGCGTCAACGCCGCCTGCGCGTCCGACATCTCCGCGCTCGCGGTCGCGGCGCTCTCAATCTCGCTCGTCACGGCCAACTCCCTACGGTCTGTCGTGGCTGTGGTAGTCCCTGGTCAGTATAGGGAGTGGATCCGCGCGGGTCAACGTGGGGAGTCGCCGGCTAGCTGAACGTCATCTGCGCCGCGGGCGTGTGGGCCAGCACGCGCTGGCCGTTGGCGGAGAGCACATTGCGGCGCGCCCCGTCGCTCCAACCCTCCAGCGCGTCGAATTGGCTCAGCCAGCGCTCCGGCGTGATGAACGGGTAGTCGGAGCCGAAGAGGAACTTATGATTCAGGCGGCCGGCGGCCTCTTTGAGCAGCGCGGGTGGGATGTACCTGGGCAGCCAGCCAGAGAGATCGTTGTAGACGTTGGGCTTGTGCTGCAAGATGGCGATCATCTCCTGCTCCCACGGCCACGAGGGGTGCGCGCCGATGATCGTCAGATCGGGATGCTCGGCGGCCAGCGAGTCGAGGTAGATCGGGCGCGTGTGGTCCAGCTTGATGCCGCCGCCGCCCGCCATCCCCGCGCCGAGGCCGTTGGTGCCAGTATGGAAGAGCGCCGGCACGCCCAGCTCGGCGATTTTGGCGAAGAGCGGCCAGAAGCGCGGCTCGTTGGGGTAGAACGCCTGCACGCCAGGGTGGAACTTCATCCCTGAGAGACCCAGATCGCGCACCGCGCGCTCCGCCTCGACGATCGCGCGCTCGCCCTTGTGCGGGTCTACGCTGGCGAAGCCGACGAAGCGGTCGGGGTAGCGGCGCACGATCTCGGCGACGGTATCGTTGCGCAATGGCTTCTGGCCCGTCGCCGTCTCGGCGTCCCACGCCAGCAGCACGCCGACGATGTCTTGCTGCGCGTAGTAGTCGGCGATCTCCTCGATGTCGCGCAGCTTGACCTCCAAGCGGAAGTACTTCTCGGTCGCCTCACGAAAGGGGCCGATGGCAACGTCCATGAACTCGGAGATTGGCAGGTGGACGTGGAAGTCAATCGCGCGCGGCATGGTGAGGGTATCCTTTCGCTGGGCAGAATGCGCACATCAACTATCTGCGGCGACTGCACGCCTTAACGATACATCACCGCTCAGCAGGTCGCCGAGCAGCCCAAGCTATCGCGCCTGAAACTCCGCGCGGTATTCTGGCGCCACCAGGCGCAGCTCGTCGGGGTGCCGGCGCAGGTAGCTCACCACGAACGGGCAGAGCGGCACGATCAGCTCGCCCTCGCGCGCCGCCTCGTCCAGCGCCGCGCGCACCAGCAGATGCCCGATGCCGTGCCCTTGGAGGTTCGACGGCACCTCGGTGTGGATCAGCACCAGCCGGTCGCCCGCGCGCTCATAGGCCAGCGTCGCCACCGCGCCGTTCAGCTCCACCTCGAAGCGCTGCTCTGGCACGTTATCCACCACGCGCAGGGTCTCGCTCTTGCTCTCGTCACTCATCGCGCTGGCCTCCTGTTCACATGCCATCTCACGCCGTCTCACGCCATCTCACGCCATCTCACGCCATCTCACGCCATCGCGCGGCGCCATCCTCGGCACCACGCTCGCACTCGATTGTAGCGCGCGGCGGGTCAGCACCGCGCGCCGAATGCGGGCGTGCCGGCGCGCGGAGCCTGGTGAGCTGCATGGCCGCTAGCACATACGCGCACCTTGCCGCTATAGATCGAGAGCCAGAGAATGGCACGCAAGGGCACGGCGACAAAACGCGTATCGCCGGCCAGACCGATCACGCAACTGGAGGACGCATCATGGATTGGAAGCTGGAGCTGGTCGCGGTTCCCGTAACCGACGTGGACCGCGCCAAGGCGTTCTATGCGGAGAAGGTTGGTTTCCACGCGGACCACGATTACCAGGTAAG
>DASVAA010000024.1:0-9459 GCA_036376595.1 Ktedonobacterales bacterium
TGAGTGGTCCCGTTCGGGAGGGGCAACCTTCCCGGCCAAAGACCCCTGGTAGATCACCAGGTCCCCACAGTTGATAGAGCGGCGGTGTACACCGGGTAACCGGTTCAGCCCACCGCTCCTAATGGTCGAGCGGCTTGGCACTCTCTTTCTCCTTGTGGCGAAGACGGCCACCAGCTCGAACGCATCTCCTCACGGCCCAGATCGCCGGTAGTCCCGCTGGACGGCATACCGTCCGCGGCGTGGCTTACTTGCTCGCCCGGCAAAATCGAGGCAAATCTTCACGATTACGATTCCATCTCCTGCTCGGTTGTTCTGCGTAACGTCCCGCCAGACCATACAGTGGGGGCACGGTGGCGGCGGTGTCAGCGGCGACACTGCCCGACCCAACTGTAGGCCCGGTTGAGCGAGAGACCGCTCCCGGGCCTATCTGCTTGTCTGCGAGCGTGCGGAACTGATACGCTTGAGAGATATGGTGGTCACGCTACGTCAAGTTGTTGTGTAACCCGCGGCGCCGCGTTTTCGTATAGTAAGTGGAGTCGTCACGGCGGCGCAATGGCGCAGGTTGCTGTTCCAAACGCGAACCAGACGGTGGCAGCCCTCGGACGGGATGCCGGTGGCACCAATCTGGCGAGAACCACATCAACGTGGCGCGCGTCTACTCAGAGTGACCCATGCGGAGTCGTCCGTGCGGGTGCCACGAACACGGATCGAAACGCAGCACGCGCTTGCCGCGAGACGAGAAAGACAGTGGGTGGGTGAGGCCAATGCCAACGAAACAGTCCACCACAACCGATGACTTCGGCCGCCTGCTCGAAGAGGGGCGGCAGAAGGGGTATATCCGGCGTGCCGACCTCGAAGCGGTCTTCCAGCGAAACGCTGGAAGCGCACGAGGCGACCAGGCGCAACGCCATGACGACGCGCAGGCCGACGACCGCGCGCCGGAGATTGAAGAGCTGAGCGACCTCGACGCCGCCGTGGACCAGCTACTCGCCGAAGATGTTGACATCGTTGACGACGACGAGGAGGAGGACCGCGTGCGGCAGGACGAGGCAATCGAAAGTGGAATCCACGCCATGGAGACCGATAGCGCGCCACTCGTCGACCTGCCCGACGAGTCGCATGCAGGCGCAGCGCGCCTGCGCCGTGTGCAGGAGGTTGCCAAGGCGGCAGAACGGGGCGAGGCCGCGGAGGTAGACGCGATTACCGCGTACCTGCGCGAGATCGGCCGTGTGCCGATGCTCAGCCACGCCCAGGAGATCGAGCTGGCGCAGCGCATCGAGGCCGGTGACAAAGAGGCGGTGCAGCAGTTCGTGCTCGCCAACCTGCGGCTGGTCGTCAGCATTGCCAAGCGCTATGTCGGCCGCGGCCTCTCGCTGCTCGACCTGATCCAGGAGGGCAACATCGGCCTGATGCGCGCCGTGCAGCGCTACGACTGGCGCCGCGGCCACCGCTTCAGCACGCACGCGACGTGGTGGATCCGTCAGGCGATTAGCCGCGCCGTTGCCGATAAGGGTCGCGCGATCCGGCTGCCGGTCTACGTCAACACGGCGCTGAACCGTGTGCGCCGCGAGCGCCAGCGGTTGGTGCAGGAGCTGGGGCGCGAGCCGAGCGAGCAGGAGCTGGCCGACGCCCTGGGCATGGATGTTGAGCGCCTGCACGAGCTGGAGGCGGCGCCAGGCACGCCGATCTCGCTGGAGCTGCCCGTCGGCGAGGACGAGGAGCAAGAGCTGGGTGACGTACTGGCCGACGAGGCGAGCACCTCGCCGGAAGATGCGGCGACGACGCGCACAATGAAGTCTGAGGTGCAGGAGGTGCTGGGGGACGTGCTGACGCCCCGCGAGCGCCTGGTGCTTGAGCTGCGCTTCGGGCTGGGCAACGGCCACACCTTCCCGCTGGAGCAGGTGGGCCGCCAGCTTGGTATCACGCGCGAGCGCGTGCGGCAGATCGAGGCCGGTGCCCTGGCGAAGCTACGCCATCCCAAGGTGCTGGAGCGCCTGCGCAGCTAAGCGATCCTTACCCTCACTACCCTCACTGCCGGCGAGGCCAGGGAGTGAATAGAAGTGGGTCTGATCGGAGTCTTTCCGGTCAGGCCCATATTTTGTATACGCCATAGCCGCGGCTGTGGCGCCGGCCCGGCATCTCCTCGGGTCCTGGCAACCCTTGTGCGAAGCCGTTGCCGGGTACGGCCAGCATGCCGACCCCTCGCAGCCGCTGCAGCAGCCGTGTGACGAACGCCATCTGTGCCAGTGGGGTCTGGCCGTGCAAAGCGAAGATGTCGAGCGCGTAGCGCGCGAAGAGGTAGCCGCGCTGCGGCTCGAAGCGCCGGGACTGGTCGAACTCCGCGTTCTCTTCGACTTCGATCTCGATGTAGCGGCCGGTGATGTACGAGCCGGGCAGGCCGGGATGATGCAACGCGCCGTGGATGGTGTCGGCGACGAAAGCTTCAAGCCGGCGGCGCGCGACATCGGTATCCACGAAGATCTTGATGTACAGGTCGTCGAGGTCAGACATCGCTAGGCCTGCCCTTCGCGTTAGTGGAGCTGCCCAACCACCTTCTCGCGGCCGGCTTTTGGGATCAGGTCGTTGATCGTGTGGACGAGCTGGTCGCGAGAGTAGCTGCCCTGTGGCAGATGGTCGAAGAAGCGCATCAGGTCGGGATCTATAGTCGCTTTGGCAGCCGCCTCGTGGATCCTGTCGCGCGAGACGCTGTTGTTGCCGGAGTAAAGGCGATCGATCACCTGCTCGGCATCGTGGAGGGAGGGCTGCTCTGCCATAGATTCCTGTGCTTCTTGCTGAGAGACGGCCCGCGCCGTGCGGGCGCGTCGCGTGTCCTCAAGACGGGACCGCATGCCCTATGCCAGGGGAGCATGCTCCCGGGCTGCGATGCCCCGGTCCGGCGTGTGTCGGACCGGCACAGTTTGTGCCGCTGCCGAGGGCGGCCCAACCCTCGCGAGCGCGTGGGCCACGGACTGCGATGAACCCGATGCAGGAGCACCCGATGGACACAGCATCCAACGTGGCAGGTCAGGAGCAAGCCGCCTCTGCTTGGCCGCCGCTGCCGCTCGATGCCTGGCAGGATACGTACGATACGCTACACATGTGGACGCAGATCGTCGGCAAGGTGAAGCTGGAGCTCTGCCCCTACCTGAATGAGTGGTGGGAGGTGGCGCTGCACCCGACGGCGCGCGGGCTGACGACGCTGCCGATGCCGATGGAGCGCGGCGCACTGGAGATCAGCTTCGACTTCGTTGACCACAACCTGCGCCTGTGTACAACCGCGGGCGCGGTCAAGGCCATGCCGCTGATCCCGCGCTCGGTGGCCGACTTCTACCACGAGCTCATGGCGACGCTGCGCGCAATGGGCGTCGAGGTGACGATCAACACGCTGCCGGACGAGGTCGAGCACGCGATCCCGTGCGACCAGGACCACGTCCATGCGTCCTACGACCCTGAGTACGCCAATCGCTGGTGGCGCATCCTGATCCAGGCCAGCAAGGTGTTTGCACGCTATCGGTCGCCGTTCGTCGGCAAGAGCAGCCCAGTGCAGTTCTTTTGGGGCTCGTTCGACTTGAGCGAGACGCGCTTCTCAGGGCAACTTGCCGAGCCGCCAAAGGGCGCGAACCACATTCTGCGGCTCGCCGAGGATCAAGAGAACATCGCCGCCGGGTTCTGGCCCGGCGGCGGCAAGATCGCAGGCCCGGCGTTCTACTCATACACCTATCCTGAGCCTGCGCACTTCAAGACCGCCTCCGTCCAACCCAGCGCCGCCCGCTACGACGCCGATCTCGGCGAGTTCATCTTGCTGTACGACGACGTACGCCAGGCCGATTCGCCGGAGGAAGCGCTGCTCGCCTTCTTACGGAGCACGTACGAAGCGGGCGCGGATCTGGCGCACTGGGACCGGCAGCGGCTGGAGCGCCCAGTCCCGGACGTGGGCGGCAAGCGCCGCCGCACAGGCTGAGGCCTGCTCAATGTCGCGCCTTCGATTCGATAGAGCGCACGAAGTCGGACTTGCCCTGAAGATACGCGCGGCGGTTGCCGTGGAAGCGCGCGGCGAGATCGCGCTTGAGCGCCGCGTAGCGCCGCGCGTCGTCGGGGTGCGTGCGCAGCTCGTCGCGGAAGGCGAGCGGGCGCAGGTGCTCCTCCCCGCCGTGCTGGACGATGTGCAGGTGGTGGGTGTGTGGGTCTCCCTTGCCGAAAGTGTAGCGCGCAGCGTTGCCCAGGATGGGGAAGTAGGTGTAGTCCAGGCTTTCCAGCGGCGCGACGTAGGGATCAACTTGGCCCAGGCGCGTTACCGTCACGAGCAGGTCAATGATCGGCTTGGCCGACAGGCCGGGCACCGACGTGCTACCGATGTGCTCGATGCTCGCGACCAGTGCGCCGAGGGCGGCGGCGACACGAGCGCGCTCTTCTTCATAGAGCGCGGGCCAGTGCGGATTGTACTCCACGATCTCGATGCGCACGTTCGGCTCAGTCATCAGCACATTCCCGGCGGTCGCCGCAGACACCCATCTTCGCCCTATTCCGATAGATCGGGTGGTGCATCCCACAGGCCCATCGAGCCGAGGTCGGGACGGTATGGGATGCCCAGGTGCTCGTAGGCCAGCCGCGTGGCGATGCGCCCGCGCGGGGTGCGGGCGAGGAAGCCGAGCTGGAGCAGGTAGGGTTCGAGCACGTCCTCGATGGTCTCGACCTCTTCGCTCATGCTAGCAGCAAGTGTCTCGACGCCGACGGGACCGCCGTCGAACTTGTTGATGATCGTCGCCAGCAGTGTGCGGTCGGTGGGGTCCAGGCCGCGCTCGTCCACTTCGAGCGCCGTGAGCGCGGTGCGGGCGACCTCGGCGGTGATGATGCCGTCTGCGCGGGCCTCGGCGTAGTCGCGGGCGCGCCGCAGTAGGCGGTTGGCGATGCGCGGGGTGCCGCGCGAGCGGCGCGCGATCTCCGTCTCGCCGCCCTCATCAATGCGCACGCCCAGGATGCGCGCCGAGCGGTTGATGATCGTTTGCAAGGCTGGCTCGTCGTAGTATTGCAGGCGGAAGGTCTGGCCGAAGCGGTCGCGCAGGGGAGCGGCGAGCGCGCCGAGGCGGGTGGTGGCGCCGACGATGGTGAAGGGCTTGAGCGGCAGGCGCATGCTGCGCGCGGAGGGGCCTTTGCCGATGATCAGGTCGAGGGCGAAGTCTTCCATTGCCGAGTAGAGGCGCTCCTCGACCACGCGGCTGAGGCGGTGGATCTCGTCAATGAAGAGCACGTCGCCCTCTTCGAGCGCGGTAAGGATCGAGGCCAGATCGCCAGCGTGCTCGATGGCCGGGCCGGAGGTCATGCGGATGTTGGCCTGCATCTCGTTGGCGATGATGATAGAGAGTGAGGTCTTACCCAACCCCGGTGGCCCGTAGAGCAGGACGTGGTCGAGCGCCTCGCCGCGCTTGCGCGCCGCTTCGAGCATGATGCGCAGGTTGCCCTTGACCGTCTCTTGCCCGATGTACTCGTCGAGCCGGCGCGGTCGCAGCGAGGTTTCCACGACGTCATCCTCACCAAATCCCGGCGAAATGATGCGGTCGGCCATCCCGGCAGCTCCCGTGCAATACACTCGCGAACGTTCGTTCTACGCACCCTGTTACCGTGAGTATACCACGGCAGCGCTCGGTGATCGCGGGCTGGCAACTGCCGGTAATCGGGCCAGTGCCACCGCAGCCCTCACATTGTCGTGGGATACCGCTCAGGCGGATGGCACGATCGGCCCCATACGTCGGTAGTCGCGCGCGAAGTAGAGTAGCGGGTCGTCAGGCGTGCCGAGCCAGACACGCTCGACGCGACCGGCGAGGATGCGATGGTCGCCGCCGGGATACTCGGCCCACAGCGAGCAGATCAGCGCCGCGCGGCTGCCGGCCAGCACGTCGTCTTCTAATACCTCTGGCTGGAGCGCCGCGTGGCCCTGGCTGGCGAAATGCTCGGCCAGGGGCTCCTGATGGGCGCCAAGAATGTTGACGGTGAATCGCCCGCGCAAGAGCGCCGGCAGGATGCGCTGCCCCTCGCCAATGGCGATCAGCACCAGCGGTGGCTCCAGCGAGAGCGAACTTAGGGAGCTGACCGTGATGCCCTCTAACGCGTCGCCTTCGCGGCAGGTGACGACGGCCACGCCGGTCGCCCAGCGCGAGAGCGCCTCGCGGAAGCGCCAGGTGCGCGCCTCGGCGGTGTGGGTCGTCAGGTCGTGCGTGCCGCCGCCCAGCGAGAGCGAGAAGCCGCGGGTGAGCGGCGAGCCACCACCAGGCTCCGCGTCGGGAAACTCGTCACCCTCGGCGGTCTCAGTGGACGCTGGGAACTCGTCGCTCGCTCCCGATGGAGCGCCGGAGGGCGCGGAAGTTGGGCGAGTCGCGAGCGCCCGGCGGATGGACGCCACCACGGCGTCTCGCCCGGCGGTCTTGCCGATGGCTCCCACAGCGCCATGTTGCCGCGCGACCTCCTCGTCGGGTATGTCGGGCGGCGCGACCAGCAGCAGCATTCGCGGCGGATGTGGCAGACGTGCGAGCTGGGACGCCAGTGCGGGATCGGCGTCGAGCAGCGGGCGGTCGAGCAAGACGATGTCGGGGGACATCTCGGCCGCCGCCTGGAGAGCATCGCTTGCGCTGTCGGCCACGCCAACCACGTGCATACCAGGCTGGCGCTCCAGCAGCGCGCGGAGGGCCTGGCGCGCACCGCGATGGGCATCGGCGACCAGGATGCGCACCTCGTCGTCCACGCTGGCCCTCCTCCTGCCTGCCGCGCGCGTCTGCCGGACGCCGGTCGCCCCTATGAGCCGCGGTGCGCCAGGAAGCGCTTGGCGGCAAATGCGGCCAGCGCCCCGACGGCGATGGTGGCCGCGCCGCCGATCAGGATCTCCTTCATCAGCTCGGGGTGCTCTTTGAGCACGAAGCGATGCATCGCCGCGACCTGCTGCGGCGTCGCGGTCGCTGGGTCCACCGCGGCGAGCTGCGCGGCCGCCGGATCGCCACCGGCGACGCTGGCGATCTGGTCCTTGAACTGCTGTGCCGCCGCCTGGAGCTGCGCTGGCGCCATCTGATCATAGTGCTCGTCCGTCACCTGCTGCACGAGCGCGGGATCGGCGTTCTGGTGGAAGGACTGCACCGCCTCGGCCGCCTGATCGGCGGGAATCTGGTCGTGGGTGCCGGCGTCGTGGTGCGCGGCAAGGGTTTGGACCGTTGGATGGTTGGGATCGTCGAACATCTGATTGGCTGCTCCTCCAGGCGTCCACCGGACGCCCCTACGAATGGGCCGTAGATTCGTATTGCCCACGGCGACCGTCACTTATGTATAGCGTGCGGGCGTAGCGGCCCAGGGCAGTGTACCATACCCTGCTTAGACCTCGATGCTGTTGAGGTCGTCGGGGATCAGGATCGCGCCGGGGAATGCCCGCGCGGCCTGATCGCGGAGGGTGTTCGTCGGCCAGGGGCCGAGATGAACGAGCGCGAGCCGCTCGGCGCCGCACTCCGTGGCAGCCTGGCCGGCTTCTGCTGCGGTGAGGTGCTTGGCGGCGCGGGCGGCGGCCTCCATGCCGGCGGGATAGGTGCATTCGGCGATCAGCAGTTTCGCGCCGTGGGCCAGGTCGGCGATGGCCGGAGTGGGCTGGGTGTCGCAGGTATACGCCAGCGCGCCGGCAGGAAGCTCCAGCCGCACGCCCGCGGAGGGGACTGAGTGATCCATCGCCACGATGCGGGCGGGCCAGCCGCCGAGTGTGAGACGCTCGCCACTCTCAACCGGTACGAGGGATACGTTGTAGGTCCAGTGGTCCAGTTCAAGCTCGAAGTCGTAGGCCGCGATCAGCTTGCGCACGACCTCGATCACCGGCGGCAGCGCGACGATGCGCAGCGGCGCGGTCCGCCCGCCCAGACGCCAGCTTTCGAGCAGCGACGGCAGCGCGCCGATGTGGTCAATGTGGGCGTGCGTGATGAAGAGGTCGGCGATCGCATCTTGCCCAGTTCCCGCCGCCAGGAGCTGGCGGTAGATGTCGCCGCCGCAATCCACCAGCAGGCCCCCTGTGACGACAGCGCCACTTTCAGGCAGCACGGCGAGCGCGGTATTGGCGCGCTCGCGCTGGGGCAAGGCGGCGGAGGTGCCGAGGAAGATCACGCGGGACATGGGAACTCACTCCTTGCGCGGGACATTGTTCAGGACTCTAGCGCTGGCGGGATGTGCGGCTGGACGCGCCGTGTGGGCGCGGAACCGAGGCGGGCGTGCGTGGTGCCGGTACGCCAGGGTAAGCGTCGGGCATAGGTGGGCGCTGCATCGCCGCTGGAGTATGGCCGGTGGTGCTGGAGGACGACGGCAGGCGCAGCGATGGCTGGCCCGGTGCGGAGCGCGCTGGGATCGGCTGCCGTGACGTGACACCGATGCGCGCGGAGGACCTAGCCGCAAGCGTGCCCTTGGGTGCCCGCCGTCCGGCCAGCGCGCCCGCTCCGGTGGCAATCGCGATGAAGAGCAGCGCGATGAAGGCCAGCGCGGTGAGCATCCACAGCACGCCGCGCAGGTCATCTTGCAGCAGCAGCGGCGTCGAGTTGGCGTAGCTGGCAACCGCGAGCAGCACGAAGACCGTCACCAGATAGAGTAGCGCAGCGAAGCCGCCCGCACCAGCGCCACCGACGCTTCCACCCCGATACATCGGGCGCTGCCGGCCACCCACCAGGCCAGCGACGGCCCCGCCGAGCAGCAGACCGATCACAATCGCGATTCCGCCGGCCAATACGGCCTCCTGGAAGCTGAAGAGCGCGGCGAGGTTGGCGAGGTTGACGGCGGCCAGCGGCAGCAGCGCGACCAGCCAGCCCAACAGGCCACCGAGCATTCGGTATCGCACGGGCGCCTCCTACCGCGCAGTGTCTCGCGGGCGCATGCCGGCCTCACCGTCGAGGCGGAGCGCACGCAAGGCAAGTGTACGCGGGCGCTGGGGCAGCGTCAAGCGAGCCGCCCGGAGGTCATCCGCCCTGGTGGCACGGTCGCGCCGGCAGCGATAGGTACTTTTGCGTATTGCGTAGATTATCACTCCGCGATATTGCCGAGCAAACCGGCAGTGGGGGCTGCGCATTCACGGTGCGGCGGGGTGAGGGGCGTTTCTCCGGGAAGGGCCTGCACACCCGGAGCATGGAAGTGCGCGGCCACATGCAGGATGGTCAGTGGCGCACTATGCGCCACCAAGACGGCATCACGCTGGGCGTGGCGGGGGCCGACCTCAGGGGACACCATGCGTGACCTGCTCGGCCTCGCTTTCGATGCTGCGATAGTCGGAGGCGGGCTGCTTTCCCTAGGCTCCACGCTCTGGCAGATCTTTGCGTCTCGGCAGCGGGCGGGCCCGCTGCCGCAGCGCGCGGCACGCGTCTGGAGGTGGCGCATCGTGTTCGGTCTGTGCGGCGGCGTTATGGCAATATGCTTCGGCGGTTATCTGCTCCTGCAGGATGTTGGCGTGGGCGGGTT
>DASVAA010000025.1:0-20346 GCA_036376595.1 Ktedonobacterales bacterium
ACGCCGCCCAGCAGTGCCGCTCCGAAGAAGCCGGCACCGATCAGCGGGGCGAAGATGCCGGCCGAGAGCAGCCACAGCAGCAGCGTCAGCGCTACCGCATCCAGCGCGTGCGGCGGATGGGACGCCGCGAGAGAATTAACCGCAGAGGACGCAGAGGCCGCAGAGGGAGAGAGATTGACCGCAGAGGACGCAGAGGCCGCGGAGGAGGAAGGAGAGGGGTCATCATCGCCCGACCCTGGCGGAGGCGAGACGGGCCTCGCCGCTACACCATAGGGCGAGGGGGTGGCAGATTCCGTAGGGGCATCCGGTGGACGCCCGGCGCGCGTCGCCCCCAGCACGCGGTCGCGCAGCGTCCAGTAGAACGCGCCGACCAGCGCGGTCAGCACGCCCTGGGCGACGACGACACCGCCGAAGTAGAGGTGCTTGGCGTTGGAGCCGAAGATCGCTAGCAGGCGCTCGAAGATCGGCAGCGGCACCAGCACCGTCAGCCGGTCGCCGAACAGCTCGGCCGGCGACGCGATGCCGAGGATGTAGCGCGCGGCGAGCGACGCCAGCAGGCCCAGCGCCGCGGCCACCAGCGCCGCGCCCAGCCGCACGGGAAACGGCGTATGGTACACGTCCCGTGATCTGTCTCCCGCGACGCGCGAAGCGGGAGCCGAGTGGAGCGGAGCGCGCACACGCGGCTTGTTCTCCCGCGGAGACGGTGGAGACGTATCCTGCGGCGTCGCACCCAGCGGCGAGGCAGGTGCGCTATCGGATGGCGTGATGTCAGGCGGCGTCATAGTAGATCGACCCTGTCCTCAGTCGGCGCGGTGTTCGCCTCATGTGAGGCGCCCCGGGTGGTCCGACAGACGCTAGTACGCGGTCCCTACCAGAATGTTACGCCGGCATGGTACGTCCGGCGCACGGCCTGCTCACTCAGCGCCAAGGTAGTGATCGAGCGTCCGCCGCACTTTCGCCCGCGCGCGATGCAGCAGCACACGCTGGTTGCCCGCCGAGATGGCGAGCGCCTCGCAGACCTCCTCGGCGGAGCAGCCGTCCACGTCGCGCAGAGTGATGACCTCGCGCTGCGCCGGGGGCAGCACCGCGATGGCCTGCGCGATCGTCGCGCGCGCCTCTGCCGAGAGCAGCCGCTCTTCGGGCAGCGTGCTCCAATCGCGCGGAGTCGAGGCCCAATAGCCTTTGCTGGGGTCGCGCTCGTCGAGCAGAAAGCGCTCCGGTGGCACGGCCGGCTCGTCTTGCGCCACCTCGGTCTCTGCCAGCGCCGAGAAGGGCACACTGCGGCTCTCGGCCTTGCCGCGTGTCTTGGCGATGTTGACCAGGATACGGAAGATCCAGGTGCGCAGCGCGCTGCGGCCCTCGAAGCGGTCCAGCCCCCGCAAGACACCGAGCCACGTCTGCTGGATGACATCCTCGGCGACCGCACGGTTGGCGACATACATCAGCGCCACGCGCAGCATAGGGCGGTGCAGCGCGGTCACAAGCTGCGTGAAGGCCTGCTCGTCGCCGCGTCGCAGGGCCGCCACCAGCTCCTCGTCGCCGGGAGACGGCTGCGCGGATGCATCGTATTCGCTCGTTGCGGCCGGCGCGTCGCTGCCACTGCTGCCGTCTTGGTGGCGAGTACGGTGGGCGTCGTCGCCTCGCGTTGCGTCCTCACGCGCGCTCATCTTGCACCGCCTCTCGCGACTGCACCCGCGCTTCGCGCCTGCCGCCAGGCGATGCAACCAACACGCGTACCGGCCGGCGCCGCCGCGGTACGGTGATCCTAGCACCGGGCGGCGAGCAGCGTCAAAATTGCGTAGCGCCGCGCGTTTCGCTCGTCGCCCGCCTCATCCTGGCATGCGCCTCGCGGTGATCGCGTATCATTCTGGTTGCGAGAATGCGGCGCGAGTACTGGCGGTGGTGCCTGCGTGCGAGCGCGGCGGGAAGGATTGGGACGGATGCTCCTGGCAGGCGACATCGGCGGCACAAAGACCGCTCTGGCGGCATACAGTCACGGCCGCGACGCGAACCCGCGCTCCCCACTGGTCGAGACGACCTACCCTAGCGCGCAGTATCCCAGCCTTGAGGCGATCGTGCGCGCCTTCGAGGCGCAGACGGGCCTGCGCTTCGATCATGCCACCTTCGGCGTCTCAGGGCCAGTGATCGAGGGCAGCGCCACGATCACCAACCTGCCGTGGCAGATGAGCGAGGCGCAGCTCAGCGCGGCGACCGGCATTCCCTCCGTGCGGCTGCTCAACGATCTCGAAGCCATCGCCCACGGCGTGACTGTGCTGGCGCCCGAAGACCTGCACACCCTCAACGCCGGCCATCCCGCGCCGCACGCCACCACGCTCGCCGTCATCGCCCCCGGCACCGGCCTGGGCGAGGCGTTCATCACCCGCGAGCATGGCCGCGCGACGGCCCACGCTTCCGAGGGCGGCCACTGCGACTTCGCCCCCACCGATGCGCTCCAGATTGGGCTGCTCAAGTATCTGGGGAGCAACGGCGAGCACGTCAGCTATGAGCGTGTCTGCTCCGGCATCGGCTTGCCCAACATCTACGCCTATCTCAAGGCGAGTGGCTACGCCCAGGAGCCGGACTGGCTGGCGGCCCAACTCGCCACGACCGATGCCCCAACGCGCGCGATCGTCAACGCCGCCACGGACGAGCAGCGCCCCTGCACGCTGTGCATGGCGACCATCAACACCTTCGTCTCGATCCTGGGCGCCGAGGCGGGCAATCTGGCGCTCAAGGTGCTGGCGACCGGCGGCGTCTACATCGGCGGCGGCATCCCGCCGCACATCCTGCGCTTTCTGGAGGATCCGCGCTTCCTCGCCGCCTTCCAGCGCAAGGGGCGCTTCGCCGAGCTACTGGCGCGCATCCCGGTGCGGGTGATCCTCAATCCCAAGGTGGCGCTGATCGGCGCCGCACAGCACGGCCTCGACCTGCTTTCGCGCGACGAGTGACGCAGAACGCGAAGAACGCGAAGCCAGCGCGAAGAACGCGAAGATGAGGAGACGGCGAACGCGGAGGTCGGCGGAGTGCTACAATGCCCCCTCAGCGGCTACCGTCAGGCGAAAGGACGGCTGTAGCATGCCGGCAGACTATCCCCTGCTTCACCTGCGCTCGGGGCGCGAGTTCGCTATCCATCGCGGCCATCCGTGGGTCTTTTCGGGCGCCTTCCGCGAGCTGCCCTCCTCGTTGCCGCCGGGCACCATCGCCGACGTCGCCACCGCGGCCGGCGAATGGGTCGCGCGCGGCCAGCTCAACCCGCGCAACAGCCTCGCCTTCCGCGTGCTGACGCTCGACCGTGACGAGCGCATTGACCTCGACTTCTACGTGCGGCGCATCGAGCGCGCGGCGGCGCTGCGCCGGCTGCTGCCGCCCGATCTCGACGCCTACCGGCTGATCAACGCCGAGGGCGACTTCCTGCCCGGCCTGATTGTGGACCGCTTCGCAGACTACCTCGTCGCGCAGCTCCACACAGCGGGGGCAGAGGCGCACCGCGAGCTAATCGTCAACGCGCTGCAGCGCGTCGCCACGCCAGAGGGCATCCTGCTGCGCGACGATGTGAAGGTGCGCGAGCGCGAGGGGTTGGCGGTGGGCGGCGCGACGGTCGCCTTCGGTACGGTGCCCGACGAGATCGAGATTCACGAGCACGGTGTGCGTTATCTGGTGGACCCCTACCACGGCCAGAAGACCGGCTTCTTCCTCGATCAGCGCGAGAAGCGGCAGACTGTCGCCCGGCTGGCGCCGCACTTCGGCTCGCTGCTCAACTGTTTCTCGTACTCCGGCGCCTTCGCGCTCGCCGGCCTGAAGCAGAACGCGAAGCTGCAAACCGTAAATGTGGACGCCTCGGAGGCGGCGCTGGAGCTGGCGCGCCGCAACTACGCCCTCAACGGCCACGAAGCCCGCGCGCACGAGTTCGTCGCCGAGGACGCCAACCGCTTTCTGCACGAGGCCGGTCGCGACGGGCGCAGCTTCGACATCGTGGTCGTGGACCCTCCCGCCTTCGCCAAGAACATGAGCATGAAGGAGCGCGCGCTGCGCGGCTACGAATCGCTCAATGCGGCGGCTTCGCGGGTCGTCGCACCGGGCGGCGTGTTGCTGGCTTGCTCGTGCTCAGGCGCCGTGGCGCTGGACGAGTTCGAGGAGGCGGTGCAGCAGGGGATGCTGCGGGCGGCGCGGGCGGCGCAGCTCATCGCGTCGTTCGGTCCCAGCCTCGACCACCCCACGCTGCCCGGCTTCCCCGAAGACCGCTACCTCAAGGCCCTGCTCTACCGCCTGCTGTAGCAGCGCGTGGCAAGCTAGGCGGCGGGGAGCGCGGCGAGCTTGCCGGCCAGCAGCACGTGAGCGCGATGCGCGAACACATCGTAGCCGTTGAGGCGGCGCGCAGGCCTGCCGATCCCGCCCATTGGTCATCCGCATCGCAACCGGCGCCACCCTCAGGCGTAGACAAGAACGAACCCCATTAGCGCCGCAACCCACGCCGCGCGACGGCGGCGATACATAATTGGTCAACAAGGAGCCACGTTCGATGCGCCTGATTCTCTATCTCGGCAAGGGAGGTGTCGGCAAGACGACGCTCGCCGCCGCCACCGCCGCCCGTGCCGCCCAGCTCGGCAAGCGCACGCTGGTCGTCAGCACCGACCTCGCGCACAGCCTGGCCGACGCCCTCGACGCCACGCTGACCGGCGAGCCGCGCCAGCTCGCGCCTCATCTCTTCGCGCAAGAGATCAACGTGCTCGACGAGATGCGCAGCCACTGGGGCCGCGTGCAGGATTACGTCGCCAACGTGCTCAAGAAACAGGGCATCAACGACGTGGCCGCCGAAGAGATGGCGCTGATCCCCGGCATGGACGAGATCGTCGCGCTGCTCAACATCCATCGTCAGGCGCGCGAGGGCGCTTACGACGTGGTGGTGGTGGACGCCGCGCCGACCGGCGAGACGGTGCGCCTGCTGAGCATGCCCGAGACGTTCCTATGGTACGCCAACCAGGCGAAGGGCTGGAAGGGCGTGGCGATGTCGGCCGCCAAGCCGCTGCTCAAGACCTTCCTGCCGGGGGTCAACGTCCTCGACCAGCTCCAGAAGCTCAACGATCAGGTGGCGATCCTGCGCGGCGTGTTGACCGATCCCGACACCAGCTCCTACCGACTAGTGGTGAATCCCGAGAAGATGGTCATCAAAGAGGGGCTGCGCGCGGAGACGTATCTCGCGCTCTTCGGCTACCCGATCGACGGCGTGCTCTGCAACCGCGTGCTGCCCCAGCCGCCGGGCGGCGAGTACCGCGACGAGCTGCTGCGCGAGATGGCCGAGCAGCAGCGCGGCTACTACGAGCAGATTCACCGTACCTTCGCGCCGCTGCCGGTCTGGGACGTACCCTATCGCTCGCGCGAGATCATCGGCCCGCGGGCGCTGGCCGCGCTGGCGACCGAGATCTGGGGCACCGAGGATCCGACGCGCGTCTACTTCCGCGGCTCGCCGCAGGAGCTAGTCAAGCGCGGCGACACCTATCTGCTGCGGCTGCCATTGCCGCACGTCGAGATCGCAAAGGTGGGGATGATCAAGAAGGGCGACGAGCTGATCGTCGAGATTGGCAACTTCAAGCGCGATATTGCCCTGCCGGCGGTGCTGGCGCCGCTGGAGGCCACCGTCGCGCGCATGGTGGACGGCGCGCTCGAAGTCACCTTCGCGCCCACCACTATCTCCGTCCCTGCCGAGCAGCCCGCGTAGGGGGTGACGGAGAACGCGGAGAGGGAGAGAGCAGAGAGAACGCGAAGGCCGCGAAGCGAGCGCGAAGATCGCGAAGGGAGAAGACGGAGGAACCGCCGAGGACGCAGAGAACGCAGAGAACGCGGGGATGCATGGCTGCGCCTGCGCATCGGGGAGATCGCGGCGTCGGGGTAGGGGCGTGGCATGCCACGCCCGCTGCGGCGGCGCATACCGAGATCCGTGGCCGGGGGTTCGATATGCTACGATGATGGATGATGGGCACACGCGCGGCACGCGCGATTGACGGCACGTTTCTGCCTGCCGCGCGGGCGGGCGAGACGTGTCTCGCCTCTACAGCACACGCCGATCGGTGTGGAGCGCCCGCGCTACCGCCATCGTTTGAGAACGTCCTCTGTCTGACGGAAGTATTCTTGCCTCTATGGCCGAGCAGCATTCCTCGCCACAATCCAACGCAGCGCCCGCATCTCACGCACCGCTGCCGTCCATCGCCGAGCGCGGCGTGCAGGTGGCGGGCGTGCGCGTGGCGACGGCGATGAGCGACGCACCCCGCGCGCTGCTGGCGCGGGCGCCGCTGGTCGTGCTGCCCAGCCCCGGCTTTGTCTGGCGCGACTACCTCGCCGTCATGGAGTGTTTCGCCTCCGAGCGGCGTGTCTTCGCGCTCGACTGGCCCGGCTTCGGCGCGTCGGATCAGCCCGCGACGTCTGATTTCGCCTACACGCTCGACGATTATCAGGAGCTGTTCGGCACCTGGCTCGATAGTGTGGGCATCGCGCGCGGCGTGCTGCTGGCCGGGGGATTGTCAGCGATCATCGCGCTGCGCTTCGCCGCAGCGCATCCCGCGCGCGTCGCGGGGCTGGCGCTCGTCGCGCCGCACGGCTTCTCGGCACCGGGATTCACCACGCGCGTGACCCACTGGGCCGCGACCGCGCCGCGGCTGCTGCGGCGCACCTGGCCGCTCACCACCTCGCTGCTGATCGGTCCCGCTACTACGCTTTCGGCTTCCGTTGCCGAGCGCCATCGCCTGCTGCGCCGTACGCCCGGTCATGCCGTCTCTATCGCCGCGCACGCCGCGCTCTGGCGCACGCTGCCCCCACTCGCCGAGCTGACCCAGACCGCCAGGACTGTCGCCGCGCCGGCCGCTGTGATCCGCGGCGCGCTCGACCCGCTCGTCACCGCCAGCGATGCCCGCCGCGCCGCCGAGGCCGTCGGCTCGCACGGCGCGCTCGAAATCACGCTGCCCGGCGCCAGCCATCTGCCCTTCTTGCAGCAGCCCGACCGCTTCGCCGCCGCGCTCGCCGGCTTGCTCAACACCGCCGAGCTGCAAGCCGCGGCGCTGTCGTAAGGACTCGATGGCTACCCCTCGCGCTCCAGCAGTGCGCGCAGCGTGCCAATCCCTTCGAGCACGTCGTCGCGGTGGGCACAGCTCTTGATCCAATCCGGCAGTCGGCTGGCAAGGCTGCGATTGATTGCCGATGCCGAGGATGCGCTCGCGCAGGGTCGCCCGCACAAAGCGGTCGAGGAATGTCAGGTGCCGCGCGTTGCAGGCCCAGAGCACGTGCCCGCAGCAAGGGGTCTGGAGCCATAATGGGAGGCCAAAATACCAGTCCCGCGGACCGCCAATGCACACCCCATTGCCTGAGAAGGTGCGCAGCATCCCGCAGTGAGGACAGGCAAGGCGCATTGGCAGCAGCGAGAGCGGGCGCCACTGAGCGGCTTCTGTGGGCGACAGGGCAACCCGCGCCCGTTTGCCGCAGCGCGGAGGGCGCACCAGGAAGCTATCGCCGAAGTCATAGATCGTCTCGCCCTGGTCCGTGAATCGCCCGGCTTCCGGCTCGTCGCGATCCATATGCAGGCCCTCCACTAGTGGCGGCGTTGTTATCCGCGAGATAGTGGAAGCTCGAGCCAAAAGGCGCTACCCATGCCAGGTGCGCTCTCGACGCCGACGCGGCCGCCGTGGCGTTCGACCAGCGACTTGCTCAGGAACAGGCCGATGCCCATGCCGCTCGGCGCCTCGCCTTCACCGGCATCGGGCGCGCGGTAGAACCGCTCCCAGACACGCTCCTGCTCGGCCAGTGGCAGTCCCGGCCCGCTATCGCGCACGCTGACCCGTACCGCGCCCTCGCGCCGCTCCACGCGCACCGCGATCGGTCCTTCCGGGGCGTATTTGAGCGCGTTGGTCAGATAGTTGGTGACGACCTGAGAGATACGGTCGCCGTCGGCCTCGATGTTGAGCCGCCGACGTCCCCTGGGCAGCGCCAATTTGATGGTCCGATGGGGATGGGCGAGGCGCTGCTCCTCCACTGCTTCGCGCACCAGCGCGATCAGGTCGCAGCGCTGTGTCCGCAGCTCCAGCTTGCCGGCCTGGATGCGCGAGACGTCCAGCAGGTCGCTCACGATCCGGTTCTCGCGGTCGGCCTGGCGCTGCGCGCGCTCCAGCAGCGACGCCACCCGTGCGAGCGTCTGCGCCTGGTGCTCGGTCGCCGCATCCTCGCCACGGCGCAGCGCGTCGAGCAGGTGCGTCGACATCTGCACGCTGGCCTTGACGGTGGTCAGCGGCGTGCGCAGCTCGTGGCCGGCAACCCCCAGGAACTCGTCCATGCGCCGGTTGGCCTCGCGCAGCGCCAGCGCGCTGCCCCGCGCCTCGGCCCGCTCGCGCAGCAGCCGCTCGCGCTCGACCACCAGTGCCGCGAGCTTGGCGACCGCCGCGGCCAGTTCGCGCTCGCGGGCGGTATACTCGTGCCCCGCCCCGGCGTGGACCACCAGCGCACCGATCAGCCGGCCGCCCAGGCGCATCGGCGCCAGCAGGCTCGCCGTGGCGCCCAGCGAGACCTCGCGGCGTGGCGACGTGGTGAGGTCAATCACCAGCACTTCGCCGGAGCGCAGCGCCTCAATCTGCTGCGCTTCCAGGTAGGCAGCGAGCGGGACAGCAGCGAGCATCGTTTGCCATGCCGCCGCGGGCCTGGGTGGCAGTCCGACGATGGCGAGCGAGTGGACGCTGTTTGCCGCCTCGTCCACCGTCACCAGCGCCACCTGCTCGCTCGGCAGCACACGGTGAGTCAGGCGCGCGAGATGCCGCGCCTGCTGGCGCATCGCACCGTGCTCGCTGTCGTCGGGTTGCTCTCCCAGCGGCGCGCGCACCAGCGCCTCGGCCATCTCGAGCAGCGCCGCCAGCGCGGCGTGCGTGCGGCGCTCCAGCATGCGCGTGGCGGTCATGTCGCGCACGACGATCACGCCGCCAGTGATGCCGCCGTCCGCCGCGCGCACCGGCGCGCCCGCGAGATTGACCAGCACCTCGCGGCCGTCGCGCGCCGTGAAGACGATGTCCAGGCTGCGCTCGCCGGTCAGCTCCTCCCCAGCGATCACCCGCCGCTGCACCCACTCGTCCGCTGGAAGCGGCACTCCAGCCAAGGATTGCGGCTGGAACGCGGGGATGCGCTGATCGAGCGGCTCGGCGGCATACCCGACCTCGTCGCGCACCGCCAGCATACGCCGCAGGGCAGGATTCGTGCGCAACAAACGCGCTTCGGCGTCGTAGACCGCGACGCCGTCGGTCATTGCGGCGAAGATCGCCTCCATCTGCGCCGCCAGCTCCTCGGCTGCCGCCCGTGCCTCCTCGGCCTGCGCCCGCGCCGCGCGCTCGCTCGCCAGCAGCCGTTCGCGGTCGTCCACGTCCACGCAGCAGCCGACCCACTCGCGCACGCAGCCGTTGTTCTCCAGCACTGGGACCGCGCGCGACTCGAACCAGCGATAGACGCCGTCGGCACGGCGCAGGCGGTAGGTGGTCTGGTACGTCGTGGTGGTGGCAACCGCCTGGCCCCAGGCCGCGATGGCATGCTCGCGGTCGTCAGGATGCAGTGCGAGCAGCCAGCCGCGCCCGCGCACCTGCTCCGCACTCTGGCCGGTGTAGGCGCGCCAGTAGGGCATGTCGCCGCCCTCGCCGAAGGGGCCGGTCGCCCAGATGATCTGGCTCGCCGCCTTCGCCAGCGCGGTGATGCGCTCCTCGCTCTCGCGCACGTGCCGCCGCAACGCGGCCACTTCATCCTCATCCGCGCCGTCCCGCGCGACGCCGTTCGACTCCGCGGCATCCGGCGTGGCGACCCGCGTGGAGGAGAGATACTCGGATGATTGCTCCGTGCGCTGCTCGTCGCGGTTCTCGTGCATGGTCCACCATCCGTCTCCAGCCCCACCGCCCACGTTCAGGCGAATGTGTACGAGTCTGCGCCTCTGCTATCCTGCGCCGCACACCATGATGGATCGACAACACGCCTGAGTGCGCCGCCTCGCGCTGTCTCGCGTTGCGATGGCACGGAGTATATCACGACGCGGGATCACGTCGCTGACTGGACGGCTGATCGGCGGCCCAGCATCACTGCGCGACCGGCTGTAGCTGCCCACCCGCCGCGCGCCGCAAGCGATCCGCCAGCGCCAGCCCCAGCCCCTCGCGGCTGAATGTGTGCGCGACGATTAGGTCCAGGCCAAGCGCGTCCAGCTCACGCAGCGCGGCATAGAGCCGGCGCGTGTGTACGGCCAGATCGCCGGCTGGACCCAGTGCCGCCACCGCGACCCCCGGATGCTCGCCTTCCAGCACGCGCGCCTCGTCGTCGGGCAGCAGCGCGCCCACCCGCTCGCCACGCGCCCGCGCCGCCAGCACCTCGCCGCGCACCGCCGCTAGCCCGCGCACCCCTTGGGCGTCGAAGACCACCAGCCGCGTCCGTGGGGCGTAGTGGCGCGCCATCTGGCCTGGCGCGCGGGCCGGAGAAGGACTGGCGCTGTGCGCCCCTGGCAGGCGTCCACCGGACGCCCCTACGCTGCCCGCATCAAGAGTCGGCGCCTCGATAGGTCCGGCGATCTCCGGCGCGACGGTGCGTAGCGCTTCGAGCGTCACGCCGCCCGGACGCAAGATGCGCGGTGGCGTCACCGTGACGTCGAGTACCGTGGACTCCACGCCGACGGCGCAGGGACCCGCATCGAGCACGCAATCTATGCGGCCGTCGAGGTCCGCCAGCACGTGCGCGGCGGTGGTCGGACTGGTGTGCATGAAGCGGTTGGCGCTCGGAGCCGCCACTGGCACACCCGCCGCGGCGATCAGCGCACGCGCCACCGGATGCGCCGGGACGCGCACACCTACCGTCGGGCCACCCGCGGCCACGATCGGCGGAATTGTCTCAGTGCGCGGCAAGATCAACGTCAGCGGTCCGGGCCAGAAGCGCGCCGCCAGCCGGCCAGCCAATTCAGGTACCCCGCGCGCGACGCGACCCAACTCCTCCGCCGCGGCCAGGTGGACGATCAGCGGATCGGAGCGCGGCCGCTCCTTGGCGGTGAAGATGCCCTCGACTGCCCGCGTGCTGGTGGCGTCGGCCCCCAGGCCGTAGACCGTCTCGGTGGGAAAGGCCACCAGTTCCCCGGCACGCAGCAGCGCCGCCGCCTCGGCAATCGCCGCGGCGTCGTCCGGACCGTGTCCGCTCGGCGTCACGCGCAGCACGCGCGTGGACCGCATCCCTGGACGCGCCATGAATCTACTCTCCTGCCCCGATCGCGACCCCGAATCCGCGGAATATCGTGACCGTCGCCATCCTCCACATTGTAGCAGTGGCAGCGGTGTTACGAATCCTGCGGTCGTTGCGTTTTGGAGGAAGCAGGTGTATGATGGGCTGCGTCACGAGGGCTGCCGGGCAACGCCGAGGCGGCGCACGAGAGCCAGGCGGGAGGTTGGTGTTGGGGAAGAAGCTTCGGCTGGCGGCAGCCGCGCTCACCGATGTCGGCCGGCGGCGCGAGCGCAATCAAGATTACACGACACACCAGGTGCCCAACGACGAGCAGCTGCTGACCGATAAAGGCGCGTTGTTCGTCGTCTGCGACGGCATGGGCGGCTATGCCGCCGGTGAGGTAGCCTCCGAGATCGCCGCGACCACCATCCAGGACATCTACTATAAAACCGACGACTCCAACACCATCAGCCGCATCGCCGAGGCCATCAAAGAGGCCAATCAGGCCGTCTACAGCCACGCCCGCGAGCATCCTGAAACCGCTGGCATGGGTACCACCGCTGTCGTGTTGGTGATCCAGGATGGCCGCGCCTACTACGTCAACATCGGCGACAGCCGCGGCTATCTGCTACGCGAAGGCCACATGCGGCAGGTGACGCAGGACCACTCGTGGGTAGCCGAGCAGGTGCGCGCCGGCGTGCTGTCCGAAGAGCAGGCGCAGAACCACCCCCACCGCAACGTGATTACCCGCAGCCTGGGCACCCAGCCGACGGTGAATGCCGATTTGTTCATCGAGACGTTGCACGACGGCGACCGTGTGCTGCTCTGCTGCGACGGCCTGTATGGCTACGTGGACGAAGCCGCCATCGAGCGCACCGCGCTGGATGCGGCCGACCTCGACCTGGGCGTGCAGAATCTCATCGATATGGCGAATGCCAACGGTGGGCCGGATAACATCACCGCGGTGCTGGTGGACCTGCTGGAGGTGCCTGAGCCGCTGCACGAGGTCGCGATCCCCAGTGGCCCGCCCGAAGAGCAGATCGTCACCCAGCCGATGCCAGCCATCAAGCGGGGGCGCCGGCCGCCGCGCAAGCCGCCGCGCACCGCCGTCGTATCGGACGACAAATTCGATCCGCGTGTCGCGCGCAAGCGAGAGCGGCATCCCGCGCGCACGGTGCTGGCGCTGGTGGCCGTGCTGGCGCTGGTCGCGCTTGGCGCCGGAGTCTGGGATATTGGCTTCGGCCCCTACGCCGCCGCCCGCGCCGCCACGGCACAGCTCAACAGCGATGTCAGCTACGCGCGTCAGGTCGTTCAGCAGTCCAGCTCGCAAGACCCCACAACCGCGCTGGCCGCACTCTCGACCGCGCGCCAGCGGCTCGTCACCGACATCGCGAATCCGCAGCTTGACCCCAGCAGCGCGCAGAGCGCGCAGGCTGTGCTGGATGGCCCCCTGGCGGCGGCCGTACAGGCGGCCGTACAGCACTACAATCAGGTGGCGCTCATCTCGCCGCTCTCGCTCAGCGGCGTGTACATGCACGCGGTCAGTTGTACCGATCCCGCCAGCTCCGCCAGCGACAGCACGCCGGCGGCACTGGTGACCGCGACGGCGATGGCCGCCGTGACCTCGAACGTCGCGACCACGGGCACGCAGGTACTCTACGCGCTCTCCAACGGCACAGTCTATCAGCTTGGCGCGCCGGTCGATCCCACCACGCAGCAAGTGGCTGGCGGTAACATCCCCTGCAGCGTGTTGCACCTGGCAGGGGTGACGAGCGCCATCGCGCTGGCAAGCGATGGCAGTGCGCTCTACGTGCTCGGCCAGCAGAGCAACGGCGCCTACGAGGTGGTGGCCCTTGGGCCTAGCGGCAGCACTGGGCCGGACGGCCAGCCGGGCATCAAGACGGTTCAGCAATTCGGGGTGAGCACACATAATGGCGAGACGCCGGCCGCGCTGGCCGCGCACGCCGGCACCATCTATGTGGCGTACAAGCCAGGCAGCAGCGCTACACCGGGTGTGTGGGTGTATCGCGGCAACGTTGGGGCAGGGCCAGCACAGACGCTCTCGCTGCCGCAGCCGGCGGTGTCGCTGGCGGTCGTCAATGGCGCGCTCTTCGGCTTACTGGGCGACGGCACGCTCGGTCAGACCGCCGCCAACGGCCAGTGGCAGGCGATCAGCGTGCAAGTGCAAAGTCCCCTGACCCCCGACGATCCCGCCAACTATGTCGCGGCAACGCCGGTGCCTACCGTCGCGGCGGGGTCCAACAGCGGTGGCGCCAGCTCGGCAGCGTTCGGCGGGAGCGGCACCCTGATCGCCGATCCCGCGCTGCACACCCACCTGCTTGTGAACGACGGCGCGCGGAACCGCATCGTGCGCTTCGTCGCCAGCCCCACCGGTCCCGGCCTGGGCCTCTCGGCGCAATACGTCTACGGCGTGCCGATCACCAACCTCAACCCGCTGGCCGTCACCTCCAACGGCACCACGCTCGGCGTCTACGGCTGGAGCGGCGGAAACCTGGTCGCCTTCTCGCTCAACGAGCCATCCTCATAAGCGGGTAGGTAGAGAGGATTAACCGCAGAGGACGCAGAGGGCGCAGAGGAGGAGAGAGAAAGAGCCAGAGAGCGTATCATCGCAGGTGGTCAACGCCAGTGCGCGGGAGCGGGTAGATGGACGAGCGTGAGCTGTCGCAGGTGTCGAATGCGATCATCGGGGCAGCGATGCGGGTGCATTCAGCGTTAGGGCCGGGACTGCTGGAGTCCGCGTACGAGGCGTGCCTGGCGCTTGAGCTGGCCGAGAGTGGGATGCAGGTGGAACGCCAGAAGCCGCTGCCGGTGGTATATCGTGGCATGCAGGTGGAGTGTGGCTTTCGGTTGGATATGCTGGTCGAGGACGCGGTCGTGGTAGAGCTCAAAGCCGTCGAGGCGCTCACGAGCGTCCATCACGCGCAGATCCTGTCATATCTCAAACTGAGCGGCTACAAGCTCGGGCTGCTCATCAACTTCCACGAGCAGTCTTTGCGGCAAGGCATCAGGCGTGTCGTCAACGACCTGTAGCTAAGACCTCTGCGTCCTCTGTATCCCGGGCAGTCTCGTTGCCCCTCTCTGGCTTCTTTGTCTGCGCCCCCTGCGGTTCCCCCTCCTTCCTCTGCGTCCTCTGCGTCCTCTGCGTCCTCTGCAGTTAGTTCTCTCTCCTGCGTTTCGCGGTACAATACGGTGGTGCCCTGCCGCGCCTCAGATGTCTCATGGCGCCTACCATCACAGTTATTCGAGGAGACTTCCGCTCGTGCCTTCACGTTCGTCTTCGACTTCATCCGCCGCCGCCTCCGGGTCCGCCAGCCAGGGCGAGGACCGAGGCCAAACTCAGGCGCCGCGCTCGCCCCTCGCCACCGCCTATCGCACCGTCACCGACGGCGAGCTGACCGCCACCAACGAGGGCCAGCGCGTCGCGCTCACTGGCTGGGTCGCCCACCGCCGCGACTACGGGAAGCTGATCTTCATCGACCTGCGCGACCGCTACGGCCTGACGCAGGTGGTCTTCGACCCGGAGCGCAGCCCCGAAGCCGCCGCGGCGCACGCCGTCGCCACCGAGGCGCGGCTGGAGTACGTCATGCGCGTCGAAGGTGTGGTGGTGCACCGGCTGCCCGGCAAGGAGAACCCCGGCCTCAAGACCGGCGAGATCGAGGTCGAGGCGCAGCACGCGCAGATTCTCAACGCCGCCAAGGTGCCGCCGTTCCCGATCGCCGATCACGTCGAGGCCGACGAGGCGCTGCGGCTGCGCTACCGCTATCTGGACCTGCGTCGCGACAGCATGCGCCACAACGTCGAGCTGCGCCACCGCATCGTCAAGCGCATCCGCGACGAGCTGGACGCGCGCGGCTTCGTCGAGGTCGAGACGCCGATCCTCACCAAGAGCACGCCGGAGGGCGCACGCGACTATCTCGTGCCCAGCCGGCTCTACGAGGGCGAGTTCTACGCGCTGCCGCAGGCGCCGCAGCAGTTCAAGCAATTGCTGATGGTCGCCGGGATCGACCGCTACTTCCAGATCGCGCGCTGCTTCCGCGACGAAGACCTGCGCGCCGACCGCCAGCCGGAGTTCACCCAGCTCGACCTGGAGATGTCGTTCGTCGAGGAAGAGGACGTGATGGCGCTGGTCGAGGCGCTGCTGATCGATCTGATCACCAACACCAGCGACCTGCGCATCAAGCAGGTGCCCTTCCCGCGCATCAGCTACGCCGAGGCGATGGAGAAGTACGGCACCGACCGTCCCGATCTGCGCTTTGGGCTGCCGCTCACCGACGTCACCGAGCTGGCGCGCGAGTCGGCGTTCCGTGTCATCCGTGAGGCGGTGGAGCGCGGAGGAATCGCCAAGGGCCTGCGCGTGCCGGGGCTGGCCGGCGCCACACGCAAGGAGATCGACGCGCTGACCGAGCAGGCCAAGGCGCTCGGCGCGAAGGGACTGGTGACGCTGGCGCTGACGCCCGAAGGGCCAAAGGGGCCAATCACCAGGCTCGTGCCGCCTGAGGAGCTGGAGCGGTTGATCGCGCGGCTGGGCGGCGAGACCGGCGACATGCTGCTCTTCGTGGCCGACGAGGCCAAGGTCGTCAACGACGTGCTCTCGCGGCTGCGCACCCAGAGCGCCGCGCGGCTGGGGCTGATCGACGAGCGCGAGATGGCGCTGTGCTGGGTAGTGGACTTCCCGCTGCTGGAGGTCATCGAGGAGAACGGCGCACAACGCTATCACGCGACGCACAACCCGTTCTCAGGGATGAAGGCCGGCGAGGAGGCGCTGCTGGAGACCGAGCCACTCAAGGTGACGGCGCGACAATACGACATCGTCGCCAACGGCAGCGAGATCGGCGGCGGCAGCGTGCGCATCAACCAGGCCGAGCTGCAGCGCAGGGTGCTGCGGCTGATGGGCCTCAGCGACGAGCAGATCACCGAGCAGTTCGGCCACATGCTCGAAGCCTTCGAGTTTGGCGCGCCGCCGCACGGGGGCATCGCGCTGGGCATTGACCGGCTGGTGATGCTGCTGGCCGGCGGCGAGACGATCCGCGACGTGATCGTGTTCCCCAAGAACCAGGGCGGGCAGGACCTGCTGATGCGTGCGCCTTCGCCGGTGACGGAGGAGCAACTGCGCGAGCTGCACCTGCGCGTGCGCGAGCCGGAGCGGAAGTAGGGGTCCTCACCCCCCGACCCCTTTTCCTCTGCGGAGGCGAAGGGGAGGCAGAGGCAGCGGCAGCGGCGAGACAGGTCTCGCCGCTGCACCAATCCGGCGAGGCAGTTCCGTAGGGGCGTCCGGTGGACGCCCGCCTGGTCCTTGTGGACGCCCGCGGACCGGTCCCGGTGGACACTCACCCGCGCGGAGGCGAGGAGGGGGGAGAGGTCACAGGGAATGCGAGCGTGCGCAATCGGCTTGCTTGTTCATATCCCCGCACTCACTTGATCCCAATCCGCACGCGGTAACTCCAATACCACGGGATGGGGTCAGACCCAATATAGTGCAGCGCGGCCTGCCTGAGGCGGTCAAAGCCAAGCTCCTGGTCGGTGAGCTGGAGCTGGCTGCTGAACGCATTGCTCCGCATCATCTCAAGATACCGTGTCGCGTCTCCGTGCTCGACATGATGAAGCACCACCTCACGGGTAAAGCGGAAGTGGCCGCTCTCGCGCAGGGGGTCGAGAGATTTGTTCTTCGGCCAGATCTTGAGGCTCTCAGCCAGTCCGCGCTCCCGGACTAGCGCCACCAAGCGCAAGCTTCCTTCCTGGGCGAGCCGGTCAAGCTCCCAATGGATGGTTGGTGGCGCATCGTAGTCATACGCCGCAAAGAGTCCGCCGGGGCGCAAAATCCGCGCGACCTCGGCCAGGGTCGCCTCCGGCTCCATCCAGTGGAACGATTGGGCGGCCGTGACGATGTCAGCGCATCCGTCCGGCAGGCCCGTCCGCTGAGCAAACCCCTCGCGATACTCGATATGGGCCGCGGAGGGATGGTCAGCGAGCTTGCGCGCGGCCTCCTGTCGCATGTCGGCATTGGGCTCGATCCCGATTACCCGCTCGGCCCGCTCGCCCCAGATCGCGGTTGACAGCCCGGTCCCACTGCCCAGATCGACCACTAAAGCGGGATGCGGTGTGCCAATCACCTGCGTCAGTAGATCGAGCAGTGCCGGTGGCGGCGTCGGGCGCACCTGATCGTAGCCGGCGGCTTTGCCAGTCCACACATCACTGGGATGAGGCATGCCATATCACTTTCTGGCCGCGGTCCTGTCACCACAGACTCGCGAGCAGGCTGGTGCCGCCTCCCGATGCCGCCGTCGCGGCGAGCACGATGATGATGATCACCAGTCCCGTGAGGAGCCACAGCACCAGGTTGACGTAGCCCACCGCCAGGCCGGCGATGGCGAGACCGCGGCCCTCCTCGGCGCCGTCGGAGCGGCGGAGCTGGCCGAGCGCGATGTGGCCGAAGATGACCCCCAGAATCGCGCCGATCAGTGGGATCACGACGAAGCTCGCAATCGAGAGCGCCAAGCTGGCGATCGCCATGCCGTTGGTCTTGCGCGGCATCGGGCCGGCGTAATACGGCCCTGCCGCATAGGCCGGATAGCCCGGCTGCGCGGGATAGCCGGGGTAGCCAGGGTAGTTGGGATATCCGCCAGGTGTGTAGCCCGGATAATCCGGCGCGGCGCCGGGGTAGGGCGCAGGCGCGGCAGCGCCCTGCTGCGACTCTTGGGGCTGTTGCGGATAGGGCTGTGCTGGTGGCGGATATTGGGGATTCTCGGCGGACATGATCGCTCCTGCGACGCGAAGGTCACCGGGCGTCCACCGGACGCCCCTTCGTATGGAGGGTCCGTCAGGCGGATGCCTCCAAACAGAGCGCGGCGCACATCTCGCCGCGCGTCTCACGATGTTCTCACGACGCCCGCATTATGCCCCACCCACGCGCCGATCACAAGCGATGAGTCCCCCGCAGCGCCGCAAGCGCGGTATAATGCAGGATATATTGAGCATCGTGCCCGTTGGTGCCGCTGCTCGTCCACACTGGCACGCTCGCGAGTCGCGATCCGCTTGCATGTGGCGCTCCGCTCGCGAGACGCGCGCCGAGAAAGGCCCGCCTGCGCATGAGTACTACCAGTCTCCGCCGGATGCCCGCGCCCACGGAGATCGACGACAGTCCCGCCGGAGTCAATAACTTCACCATCGTCGCCGCCACCGTCAACGGCTCGGGCAGCCAGACCGCCAACAACACGCTGCTGCGTGCGCTCTTCAAGATGGGCATTCCGGTCGTCGGCAAGAACATCTTCCCCTCCAACATCCAGGGCCTGCCGACCTGGTTCAGCATCCGCGCCAGCAGAGACGGCTACATCGCCCGCCGTGAGACCGCCGAGATCGTGGTCGCCCTCAACCGCGCCACCGCCGCCGAGGATATCGCTGGCGTCGCGCCCGGCGGCGTCGTCATCTACCCCACGGAATGGAAGCTGACCGAAGACCGCACCGACGTCACGTACTATTCGCTGCCGGTGCAGCAGATGGCGAAGGACTCCGGCGCCAACGCCGACCTGCGGCCGTACGTCGCCAATATGGTGTATGTCGGCGCGCTGACCGAGCTGCTCGGCATTGACGTGAACGAGATCTATCAGGCGATTTCAGAGCACTTCAAGGGCAAGCAGAAGCCGATCGACCTCAATTTCGGCGTCGTCCAGGCCGCCATCGAGTACGTCAAGCAGAACATCACCAAGCGCGATTCGTTCCGCGTCGAGCGCGTGCCGGGCGGCAACGCCGGCAAGCTGATGATCAACGGCAACTCGGCCGGCGCGCTGGGTGCGGTCTTCGGCGGCTTCACGGTGGCGGGCTGGTATCCCATCACCCCCTCCACCAGCCTGATCGACGCGCTGACCGACTACGCCAAGGAGCTGCGCACCGACAAGCAGACCGGCGAGCACACCTACGCCATCGTGCAGGCCGAGGACGAGATCGCCGCCATCGGCATGGTGGTCGGCGCCGGCTGGGCGGGCGCGCGGGCGATGACCTCGACCTCCGGTCCCGGCATCTCGCTGATGACCGAGTTCATCGGCTTCTCGTACTTCGCCGAGATCCCGGCGGTGATCTGGGACATCCAGCGTATGGGGCCGAGCACCGGCCTGCCGACGCGCGTCTCGCAGGGCGACGTGCTGATGGCCTACTACCTGGGCCACGGCGACACGCGCAATATCGTGCTGCTGCCGGCGAACATGGAAGAATGCTTCGAGAGCGGCTGGCACGCCTTCGACCTGGCCGAGCGGCTGCAAGGCCCGGTGCTGGTGCTCAGCGACCTCGACCTGGGCATGAACCTGTGGATGAGCAAGCCTTTCGCCTACCCCGACACGCCGATGGACCGCGGCAAGGTGCTCTCAGCCGAGGACCTCAACCGGCTGGGCGGCTTCCACCGCTACGAGGACGTGGACGGCGACGGCATCCCCTACCGCACGATCCCCGGCACCGACCACCCGGCGGCGGCGTACTTCACGCGCGGCTCCGGCCACAACGCGCGGGCGGCGTACACCGAGCGCGCCGACGAGTGGGAGGCGAATCTCGCGCGGCTCGCGCGCAAGCACGAGTTCGCGCGCACGCTGGTGCCACAGCCGGTGGTGGACGAGGTGGAGGGCGCCGAGATCGGCATCATCGCCTACGGCAGCAGCGATCCGGCGATCGTCGAAGCGCGCGCGATGCTCGCCGACAAGGGCGTCAAGACGAGCTATCTGCGGCTGCGCGCCCTGCCTACCAGCCCCGCACTGAACGCGTTCGTGGCGCGCTATCCGCGGCTCTACGTGGTGGAGAACAACTTCGACGGGCAGATGCGGCGCATCCTGCAGACCGAGGTGCCCGAGCGCGCCGCCGACCTGATCTCGGTCAACAAGTGTGACGGTCTGCCGCTCACCGGCCGCTGGGTCGCGCGGTCGATTCTGGAACAGGAGCAATAGGATAGTATGGCAGTGCAACAACCGCCCGCCCCGAACGTCAACCTGATCGGCCTCAGCAAAGCGGACTACAAGGGCGGCGTCTCGACGCTCTGCAAGGGCTGCGGCCACGACTCGATCTCGGCGCGCATCATGGGCGTGGCCTATGACCTCTCGCTCAAGCCGCAGCGGGTGATCAAGCTGAGTGGCATCGGCTGCTCAT